>CAJXTK010000039.1 GCA_913061115.1 uncultured Haliea sp. | reverse complement strand
ATACGAGATCATGCCTAGTCTCGTGGGCTCGGAGATGTGTATAAGAGACAGGCGGCCAATGCATTGGGTATTGTGGCCAGGGAACTGGAGATGGGCGCTGGTTTAGCAGAGCTCGACAATCAGATAGCCTCCACACTTGACCTTCATGAGCAAGCGGGCCCAGTCACGCGACAAATTGCGCTTGCCCTTCGCGATGGCACAATGGCCCACGACCAGCGAATTCTCTCGTATCTCAGGCAGCGTACGTTACATTCTTGCGCCATTGACAACCCAAAATACTCCGGATTGCATCAGGCCAGGGCGCGTTGGACGCTATTAGAGTAGGTTCGGCTTTCGACCTGCTCCGGCAGCTATCTGAGCTGCCCTTCGGGTTGGTGATATGGATGTATCGAGTTGTAATCTCGATAAACGCCTAGAATTAGTGCCTGACTTTTCTACATTGGTGCTGAAAAACCAAAGTAATATCTCTATAAGCTATTGATTTTATTAATTTAGTTTTTTTCGCTGTCCTTAGGGGTGGCGACACAGCTATATCGAGGTGTGATCCTCACAGAAGCCAAATATAACTTTAAAAATTGCCCGAAAGTACAATGTCTGTGTTTATTGGCAGGGGTACGATTGAACTGTAACGGTCGTAACATGAGTGTAGATACAGTAAATGACTGGGTGCAACTGTAAAAGAGTAAGTATTATGATGAACAAAACGATTTTCTTGGGGTTTTATTCCTTGTCGCTGGCGCCGTTAACGCAGCAACGACGACATTATCTCAATCGCAAAATCAAACGGCTGACGGTCAAGCTTTCAGCTTTGATTTCGATTTAACTCCGAGCGCTTATGAAGTTGGCAGTAGCAGTCGTTTTGCTGTCTCGCTGCAGGGCGATTTTAGGGACCAACTGACAGACAATGCAAGCATCACTATCGGCGGCGATGATAAGGGACGTTTTGATCTCTTTTCCGCCGACGTTTATGATGTGGTTTTTAGAGGTTTTAGCAATACCAATGCGTACCAGTACAAGTTAAATTTTGACTTTAGCGCGGCGCAAACGACGGCCTTTATGAATAATAGCAATGTGGTCGTTGACTTCACTGACGGGGTAGTGGCCTTGTGTGGGTGGTGGAACCTCGGTAATTGTATTGCAAACGTTGATGATGCGCCCCATGCCAAGTTGGATTATACCTATGAAGTCAGCAGCGTTCCTGTCCCCGCGGCGGTTTGGCTGTTCGGGTCGGCCTTGCTCGGTTTGGTGGGAGTGGCGAGACGCAAAAAAGTTTAGAAGAACATCAGATATTAAAACCCGCCGAGGCGGGTTTCTTATTGCTTGGAAATTTGATGCCGGCAACCGTTGTGACCTCGCTGTATTAACCCGTCGCCAGAATATAATGAGAAGTCTCTCCAATATGTCGGCTAGATGCTGACCCCTTTGGGCGCTTTCCTATCCATAAATCCAAACATATAGCCGGCTACCCGGCGCTTCTGTATCTCCTCCGTCCCCTCGGTAATCCGGTAGCGGCGGTGATGGCGATAAATATGCTCGAAAGGAGCATGACGAGAATAGCCTAGCCCGCCATGTACCTGCATGGCTTGGTCGGCGGCATCGCAACACAGTCGATTGGCGACAAAGTTGCACATCGATATTTTGTCGGATACCGAAAAAGCGCCCTTAGTGTCCATTTGCCAAGCCGTTTTGTGTATGAGGGCGCGCAGCATTTCTGCTTGCGTTTGGAGCTCCACCAAAGGAAATTGAATCCCTTGGTTACTCGACAGAGGTTTGCCGAAGGGCGCTCGCTGCATTGCATAGTTCACGGATTCGTTAATACAGTATTGAGCTGCGCCTAGTGAGGAGGCAGCTTGGCGAATGCGATTTTCATTAAAGAAATGCTGAACCACTTGTAGAGCCTTGCCCTCACCGCCAAGAATGCAGCTGTGCGGCACTTTCATCTCCGTAAAAGACACCCTGCCGTGGTCCGTTGGCATATTGAATGTCCACAACATCTCCTGGATTTTAAATCCCTGCGTGTCAGTCGGCACGAGAAAAGCTGTGAGGCCACCAGCGTCGCCAGCGTCGCCGCTTGTTCGCGCAATGACCAGTATGTGACCTGCACGATGAATACCGGTATTCCAAGACTTTTCGCCATTGATTGTCCACGTATCGCCGTTGCGTGTGGCAAAGGTTCCCATATGCGTTGCATCTGACCCATGAGCCGTCTCTGTAATGCCGAACGTGAAGTAGCGACGACTTTCACACAGATCATCAATCCAGTCGATTTTTTGCTGTGCCGATCCGTACTGAATCATCAACAATAATCCAACATTATTACCGACAATGGAGTGTTCATTCTGTAAATCATTGTGTAGTCCGAGCCCCCTGCAGGCAAGGTGTTCACGGATGATTGCCATTTCCAAATTGCTACCGTCTTTACCCCCGTACTTTTTGGGGGAAGAGAAGCGAAAGTGTCCTGCGGCATCAGCCCGCTGCTTGGCTTTTATTAGCAGCTCTTCCCATTGTTCGTTGGGTAGCCCATTCCTATCCCAGTCTGTGCGTGCATCCTCGCGCCGATGGTCAAAGAATCGATTGTTATCATCTTGCATCTGCAATGGCAGAATTTCGCTTTCGATAAAGTTATCGAGGTCCTGTAGGTAGTTCATCAAGTATTCAGGGATATCAAAATTCATCATGGTGTGGCTCGCTGGTTCGGGGGGCTGTTTGTAGTGATGTCCGACTCTTTCGTTCGATCGATCGCCCGCATGGACAGACACGATCAAGTGAACAAAGTTTAGTTTTAGAGGTCATAAGATAGGTATTGATGAGGCAGAGTCAAAATTTACCCACACTCTATGGTGCAGGTCAAGGTCTGTTAGGTTCGGTTCCGTTGAGCGCGCGCCGCGTTCGGCAGTTTGTTAGGTACACAGGAGTTTCAACTTTGAGCGGCTCACCCTATAATCGTTGTTATTAATAGAGCTCCGTGGATCGTGGTTGCGGTGGACTCAAGGGAGTAATTGGTGCCAACTGATTGGCTCGGTAATGCTAGTGCGGTGTCAGGGCGAGCAGGTGTCGCTCTCATGGGTGCGCTGAACGCGATGGCACAGCCGCGTCGCGCGCGTCGGATACGTCAAGTTATCTTGTTGCTCGTTGTTGTATGGATGCTGCTGTCGCTCACGAGGCTACTGTGGGCACTAGTCCCCAATGCTGAAAACACCAATGTTGCGCCGCCCACTGTGATTAATCCACTGTCAGCCAGCAGTTCCAGGGCTATCGTTGCGCCTGTTGATATCGATCGCATGGTAGCCTGGCATTTATTTGGGGAGGCCGGCGCGACGGCACAGGCCGTTATTGAGGCAGCAACGGAAGTCGAGACTGATTCCCGTGAGGGTATAGAGGATGGCGCCCGGGAAACTAGCCTGCAGCTGAAGTTGCGCGGTATCGTGGCGTCTACGGAGGACGGCCTCGGATATGCCATTATTGAGAATGCGAATCAGCAGGCTATCTACATGGTCGAAGACAAGTTGCCCGTTCGGGGCAATGTAGTATTGGCCAAGGTGATGCCGCGACAGGTTGTGCTGGACAATGGCGGGACATATGAATTGCTGGTGCTGTTTGAAGAATCCACTTTTAGCACTGCGGAGCCAATGTCTGCTCAGACCGCGGCGCCTGCAGTAAGCGAGAACATCGATAAGCGCGGTGATGATCAGGCTACCCGGTTGGCCCAGAGCTATCGACAGCGCCTATATCAGAATCCTCAATCGCTAGCAGAGGTGGTTAATGTCAGCGCCGTGCGCGAAAATGGAGCGCTGCTGGGTTATCGGGTAAGCCCTGGGAAGGATCAGGAACAATTTGCGCAGCTGGGGTTCAAAATGGGTGACGTGGTGACATCCGTCAACGGGGTAAGTCTCGATAATCCTACCAATACTATGGTCCTTTTCAATGACATGCGCTCAGCTAAGGAAGCGGTATTTGAGTTGAAGCGTGATGGACAGGCTCTCACGCTGAGTGTCAATTTAGACGGTGGTGGCGCTCAGTGAAACTTCTTGAAAGGATACAATTTTTCGTGAAAGCAACAACTCGGTTCTACCCTTTGACTGCGATTGTATTGCTGTTTGGTTTAATGCTGGGCAGCGGATCACTGCAAGCACAGGATTATACGATCAATCTGAAAGATACAGATATTCGAGAGCTCATACAATTTGTCTCCGATGCAACCGGTACGACCATCGTGGTCGACCCTGTGGTTAAGGGTAAGGTCAGAGTGATCTCCTCCAATCCTGTATCGGCAAATGAACTGTATGAACTGTTTTTGTCGGTTTTAGATGTTCATGGATACACCGCCGTGCGTTCGGGTGACATAGTGCGTGTTATACCCAGCAAGGATGCTCGCTCCGCGCCGCTTGATGTGAGTGATGATAGATCCAGCATGACTTCGGATGAGTATATGACGCAGGTTATTCGGCTGGAGAATATTTCAGCGGCCAAGCTTATCCCTGTTTTGAGACCCTTGGTGCCGCAACAGGCGCATATGGCGGCTTATGCACCCAGTAATGCGATTATTATTTCCGATGTCTCGGCCAATATTGACAAGATCAGGGACATTATCGAGCGCATGGATAAATCTGCTGTGCAGAAGACGGATATTATCAAGCTGCGCTATGCCGTGGCGGAAGACGTGGTGAGGATGCTGGAGCAGCTTAACAAGTCGGCGGCCAAGCAGACCGGTGGTGAGCAAGAAACACTGCTGGTGGCTGATGCGCGCACCAACAGCGTCCTAGTTAGCGGTGATGAGTTAGAGCGTGCGCGACTGCGAAACCTGATTGAGTATCTTGATACGCCTTTGGAGCAAAGTGGCAATGTTAAGGTTATTTATCTGCAATATGCTGAGGCCACGGACCTTGCCGAAGTTCTGACCCGAGTAATGAAAAATATCAGTCAGTTGGATACCGCGGAGGGAGCGCAAGCAAAAAGCAGAAGTAGCAAGTCCGCGACCATAGAGGCAGATGAAGACACTAATGCTCTCATTATCACCGCCGATGCGGACGAGATGGCATCTCTGGAGGCGGTCATTCAGCGCCTGGATATTCGCCGCGCTCAGGTGCTGGTGGAAGCCATTATCGTAGAAATGGAAGTGATTGACGGCCAAGAGTTGGGGTTACAATGGTTGTTTGCCGATAACGATGGTGTGTTTGGCAGTAATATTACTCGAAACGATTCTCGGCTGGGGAGTATTGCGGGCTCACAGCTATCAGAGGGCGGTGGGGATACGCCAGACGGCGTTGATTTAGGCGGTTTGGCTGCTGCCCTGGCGGGAACGGGGGGCGTGTCCCTTGGTTGGGCTCAACTGGATAGTATGGGTTTATCCATGACCGTCATTCTCAATGCACTTAAAGAAACGGCGAATACGAATATTCTGTCCACGCCTAGTATACTGACGCTGGATAATCAGGAGGCTTACATTACGGTGGGCCAGCAGGTGCCTTTCGTGACCGGTTCGTTCACCAATACCGGTGCGGGTGGCGATGGTGCACAGAATCCTTTTCAGACGATCGAGCGAGAGAATGTCGGTATTACCCTAACGGTGACGCCGCATATCAATGACGGTGATTCGGTGGTGCTTGATATTATGCAAGAGGTTTCCAGTATCAGTAGTGTGTCAGTGATCGCATCAGATGTGATCACTAATGAGCGTAAAATCCAGACCAAGGTATTGGCACTGGATGGTCAGGTAATCGTTCTGGGTGGCTTGATCAAGGACGAGGTGCAGGACGCGCAGCAAAAAGTGCCTTTATTGGGTGATATTCCCTATCTGGGTAGATTATTCCGCAGCGATGCAGAGCAGGTAAAAAAGCAAAACTTAATGGTGTTTATACGCACTACGATTATTCGCGACAACGAGCAGCTGGTGGGTGCCAGCGCGGAGAAATACCGCTATATCCGCGATCAACAAGCGCTGCGTAAGGAAAAAGGATTGCTGTATCTAGGCGATGCAAGTCTACCTGTGATGGCAGAGTGGGAAGCGCAAATGCAGCAACTGGATGCCATCAAGGCGTCTGATGTTGATGGGCCTGATGCGCCCGCATCTCCGGTAGACGGCCGGTGAACACGCAGGTTGAGGCGTCGCCGACGGATGCGCTCACAGCGAGCGTTGCCGCAAGCCCCGGCCTGCCGTTTACCTTTGCTCAGCAGTACAGAGTATTGTTGGATGCAGCCGACGACGGCTCTCCCGTAGTAGTTCATAACGGACAGCCACCGGTGCTGGTGCTGAGCGAGTTGCGTCGTATTCTGGGTGGGTCCTTTGCACTTAAAGACGTGTCAGAGAGTGATTTCAAGCGGCGCCTGACGCTGGCTTACCAGCGCAACAACAATGAAGCCGTGCAAATGGCCGAAGACATCGGAGCTGACGTTGATCTTAGTCGCCTGGCAGATGCCATCCCTGATTCCAGCGATCTCATGGACACGGAAGATGATGCCCCCATCATCCGGCTGATTAATGCCATATTGTCGCAAGCCGTGCGTGAGAAGGCTTCGGATATTCACGTTGAAACGTTCGAAGACCGGCTGAGTGTCCGTTATCGTATCGACGGGGTTTTGGCGGAAGTGCTGTCGCCTAAGCGCATGCTGGCGCCGTTGTTAGTATCGCGCTTGAAGGTGATGGCGAGGCTGGATATTGCCGAGAAGCGCATACCGCAGGACGGCAGAATTTCAGTGAAGATAGCGGGTCACTCGGTGGACATCCGCATGTCGACTATACCTTCTGCTCACGGCGAGCGGGTGGTGTTGCGACTGCTGGATACAGCGGCTGGACAATTAGAGTTGACGCAGCTGGCCATGAATACTCAGGTCCTTGCTGCTTATAAAAAGCACCTACACAGCCCCCATGGCATTATTCTGGTCACCGGCCCTACCGGTTCAGGTAAAACGACGACCTTGTATGCTGGGCTTGGTGATATCAATGAGACTTCACGTAATATTCTTACCATTGAAGATCCTGTCGAATATATGCTGCCGGGCATCGGTCAAACACAGGTTAATACCAAGGTTGATATGACCTTTGCGCGTGGATTGAGAGCTATTTTGCGCCAGGATCCAGATGTGGTGATGGTGGGTGAGATTCGTGATCGGGAGACAGCAGAAATTGCGGTGCAGGCTTCCCTTACTGGCCATCTCGTGCTGTCCACGTTGCACACCAATACGGCCATAGGCGCGATCACTCGCCTCAAGGATATGGGCATCGAACCGTTCTTGTTGTCATCCAGTCTGATAGCAGTGATGTCTCAGCGTCTTGTACGCTTGCTGTGCGTCGATTGTAAGGAGGCCGCTGAGTTAAACCCCGCGGAGCGGGAATTGTTGCGCATTGCGCCTGCCGAGGATCACCAGAGCGTCTGTCAGGCCAAGGGTTGCGAGAGCTGTAAATACACCGGTTATCGTGGGCGTACGGGTATTTATGAAATAATTGAGATCGATGATGCCATGCGGCAAATGATCTACGGCGGCGCCAATGAGCAGGATATTTTGCATCTGGCACGCCAGCATTACCCGGGAATAGAGACCGATGGTCGGCGCCGGATAATGGCGGGTGAAACCAGTATTGAGGAAGTCATGCGTGTGACTTCCATCGTCTGATCTGCGCAGGCTGAATTGTGACTGCATATCGCTATCAAGCGCTTAACGCCGCGGGAAAGCTCATCAAGGGTGTGCTCGAAGGAGATTCCGAGCGTCAGGTTCGCTCGCAGTTGCGTGGTCAGGATATGCGACCGGTGGAGGTCGCCGAGGCCAACAACACGGCGGAGTCCGGCAAGCCCGGATGGGACCTCTCACTCTATTTTTCCCGTGTCAGTGTCGGTGACCTTGCGCTGATTACTAGGCAGTTGGCCACGCTGGTGGAGGCTAACCTGCCACTGGATGAGGCGCTTCAAGCGGCAGCAGAGCAAAGCCGCAGCAGTCGCATCAAAGGCATGTTGTTGCAGGTGCGTTCTAGGGTTGCCGAGGGACACACACTGGCCTATGCGATGGCCGAGTTTCCCAGTGTATTCAATGAAATGTACCGTGCCATGGTAAATGCTGGCGAACACGCGGGCTATTTGGGGCCGGTGTTGCAGCAGTTGGCGGATTACACGGAGCAGCGTCAGTATACCGGCCAGAAGCTAAAGATGGCCATGATCTATCCGTTTATTCTGGTCGGGGTGGCGATTGCAGTGGTGCTTCTGTTGCTTATTTTTGTCGTGCCCGAACTGGTGGGTATCTTTGCTCACAGTAATCGAGAATTGCCTGCGCTGACGCGTGGTCTTATTGCTACCAGTGATTTTTTTCAGCAGTACGGGCTCTGGCTGGTGCTGGGGGTATTCGCGCTGTTCTTTATACTGCGACATTTGTTGCGCGATCCGGGGCGCAAAAAACGCTGGCATAGCGTACTACTTCGGATACCCGGTGTGTCGCGGGTGTTGATCTCTATGGATACTGCACGTTTTGCTTCCACACTCAGTATCCTTATGGCCAGCGGGGTGCCTCTGCTCGAATCCCTGCGTATTGCCGGACAAGTGTTAACCAACCTGGTACTGCGCGAGGACAGTGAAGCGGTGTCGGAACACGTGCAGGAGGGGGCTAGTTTGAATCGCGCGTTGCGCGAAAGTGGGCGCTTCCCTCCTATGATGGTGCACATGGTGGCCAGTGGTGAGGCCAGCGGTGAGCTGGAAACCATGCTTGGACGTTCAGCGACCAACCAGGAGCGAGAGCTGGAAATGACACTCGGTACCCTGATGAGTTTGATTGAACCGCTGATGGTAGTGTTCATGGGGGGGATGGTTCTGACGATCGTCCTCGCTATCCTGTTGCCCATATTCGATCTTAATACAATGGTGAAGTAAACGATGAAAGCAAAACGTAATGCGGGATTTTCTCTAGTAGAAATTTTGGTGGTGCTGGTCATTATGGGGCTGCTGATTAGTGTGGTTGCGCCCACGGTACTTAACCGCGCTGACGATGCCAGAGTGCAGAAAGCGCAGGCTGATTTCAAGGCAATAGAGACGTCCCTGAAAATCTATCGGCTGGATAACTACGTGTACCCGACAACCGAGCAGGGGCTCCAGGCACTGGTAGAGCCCAGCACCCTTGACCCGGAACCGCGAAACTTCAAAGCCGGGGGATATCTCGAAGAGCTGCCGATTGATCCGTGGGGGCGCCCCTATCTCTATCTGAGCCCGGGTGAGTACCGTGAGGTGGACATCTATTCACTGGGCGCAGATGGCTTATCGGGCGGCGAGGGTCAGCGTGCCGACATTGGCAATTGGAAAGAAGAGGGCTGATCTTTCATGTGTAACCGCTCCGTGGCGACAACCGGCCCACCGGTATTTGCCACGGTGCTGAGGCGCCAGCGAGGTTTTAGTCTGCTGGAGTTGCTGGTAGCGCTGATTGTCGTTGTGTTGTTCACCTCCCTAGCAAACCTTACTGTCAACTCCGGAGGGCAGGATATTCAGCTACAAAGCACGGTGTACAACCTCGCAGATGTGGCAGGATACGCGTTGGACGAGGCTCAGATGACCGGCGTCGACTATGGTCTCCTGTTACGGGAAGATCAGGAGGCGGGGGAGACGATTTATAGCTATCAATGGTTGGAACTCAGTCTCGATGGCTGGGGCGCACCGGTCAGCGGTAGGGAGCTGTTCGCGGAGCAACGACTGCCGCCGGGTATCGCGCTTGAGCTGGAGCTGGAGGATGCGCCGTTCGTTGAGTTGTCGCCGGATGATGATGGCGAGGCGGAGATTATCAGCCCTCAGGTGGTTTTTTATGCCAGCGGTGAGGCAACCGTAGGTACGATTAATGTGTTTCAAGTGGAAGACGGTGAATTACTGTGGCGCATCGAATGGGACCTATTTGGCCGTTTCGACGTGCTACGGCGGGGCGAGGCGGAGGTGGAATACTAGTGCGTGCCAGAGGTTTTACGCTGGTGGAAGTGATGGTTGCCCTGGCGATTGTCGCGATCGCTTTGCCTGCACTGTTGATGGCGCTTTACCAGCAGATAGACGATACCGCCTACTTGCGTGATAAGACGCTCGCCTACATGGTGGCCGAGAATAAACTGGCAGAGATGCGCCTTGTAATCAGCTCGACACGGAATCTTTCTGCCGGAAAGGACAGTGGCCTCGCGTCAATGGCAGATCGGGATTGGTATTGGTGGGTGGAAACTAAAACGACAGAGGTGGAAAAGTTTTTCCGCGTTGATATCACTGTCTCGCTCGAGGAGGAGCAGCAGGAACAGCCACTGTACACGCTGAGCGCCTTTATGTCAGGCGATCTAGAAGCAGGCGACGCAGAGACAGGCGAGCTAGAGACAGACACTGAGGGCGACCTTCCGGATGAGCCTGATGGTTAAAAAACCGGCAGAGGGTTTTACGCTTTTGGAGGTGTTGATTGCAATGGCCATTACGGCTTTTGTGGCTCTAATCGCCACCACCAGTTTGTCTAGGGTGCTAGACGGTGTGGAAAGTCTGCGCGCATCTGCAGACCGAACCTATGAAGTAAATCGCGCCTGGATGATTATTTCGCGGGATCTGCGCCACTTTGTGGAGCGGCCTGTGCGCGACGAATTTGGAGAGATTGAGCCAGCCCTTCTCGGAGGGCCGCTGGCACGCTTTGCACTGAGTTTTACTCGGGCGGGCTGGCACAATCCCAATGCGCACCCGCGCAGTAATCTGCAACGCGTTAATTATCGTCTTGAAGATGAGGCCCTGTGGCGAGACAGCTATCCGGTATTGGATCGGGCATCTGATACTGAGCCTTACAGCATATTGTTGCTCGACGGTGTAGACGACATGCAGCTGGCTTTTTTGGGTTCAGTGGAGGCCCTGCAGACCGAGTCGCGCAGTGCTGCGCTGGACACCAGCAACTGGGCAAACAGTTGGGTGGTTGATGCCAGTGCGCCGGATGCTGAGTTGAATAGTCCGGTTGGCGTTGAAATCAGTCTGCAGCTGCAGGGCTGGGGCGAGATGAGGCGGTTGTATGCATTGCTTCCGCTCTAGATTCTTCGTCCCTGCTGCTCGTCAGCACGGTGCCGCCCTGATTTTTGCCATGCTGGTCTTTGCGCTGGCCACGGCATTGGTTGTGGCTATGAAGGGCGAGTTTGAGCGCTTCTATCAACGCAGTAGCAATATTCTGTTGGACGGACAGGCCCAGGCCTATCTGCGGGGTGCAGAGGATCTTGCCGGGATATTGCTTCTGACCGACTACGATATGGATAAAAAGGCGGGACTGTTTCGAGACGATCTAAATGAGATATGGTGGACCAAACCGGGTAATCCTCCGCCCACCTATGCGCTTGATGGAACTGGCTGGATGTCCGGTTCGTTGGAGGATTTGCAGGGACGGTTCAATCTAAATACGCTGTCAACAAGGGTGGCTAGCGAGGCAACAGCTGGATCAAAAAAGCGGTTTACCGCATCGCAAGAGCAGTTTATTCGATTATTACAGGCACTGGGTGATCCGGCCGTGAGTGAGCAGGAGGCAATCACGCTTACTGAGTCCGTCAGTGATTGGCTTGATGCCGATCGGGAGACTTCTTTGGACGGGGCAGAGGACGACTATTATTCTGGGCAGACGCCGGCGTATCGCACTGCCAATCGCAGTATGTCCAGTGTCAGTGAATTGCGTGCTGTCGCCTATATGACGCCCGAGATCTACCGGGCGTTATTACCCTGGGTCACGGTTTGGCCCGAGCAGCCGGCAACGCTGAATATACACACGGCGCCTGCGACGGTATTGCGCAGCATCAATGCTAAAGGGATTCTCAGTCCACTCACCGAAGTGGAAGGAGAGTCGCTTGTGCAGTATCGCGAGGACACAGGCTTCGAGGATAAGACTGATTTTCAAGCCAACCCGGTATTTGACGGGAAGAGGGATGATATGAAAGAGGTTGCGGCGCTGCTGGGAGAAAACAGCACTTACTTTCTACTACGGGCGGAGGTGGAGGTTGCCGGCAGGAACATGCGCTTGTACAGTGTGTTAAGTCGCAGCAACCGTAATATTGCTACTATCGCTAGAGCGAGTGGTAGTCTGTAGATGAACCATTGCTCAACAGGTTAGAGACATCCGGAGAAGTCCTTAGTGGGGAAGATACAGGTTTGCGCAATATGGCCATAGTACGTTTGGTCGGGGGACGCCTCGCTTGGTATCCCCCGAGTGCCAGCGCTGAGCCTCAGTGGCTGGACGATGACGCTGCTCGGGAACATCTGCGTGCGACGCTAGCCCAGCGGCGGATAAAAGTCTGTTTTGCGGTGCCAGGTCAGGACGCGCTCCTGCTGACGCTGTCTGTGACGCGTGACGAAAAAAAGCATATCAGCAAATCCTTGCCCTTCATGCTGGAGGAACAGGTTGCAGCGGATGTCGACACCTTGCACTTTGCCTATAGCCCACTGCAGGAGGATGACTTTGCCGTCGCTATTACAGCAAAGGAGAAAATGGCGCAGTGGCAGTTACTGCTCGCAGATTTTCCGGGTATCCAGCGGTGGCTGCCGGAGCCGCTGCTGCTGCCATGGCAGCCTGATGAGTGGTGTCTTCTGCTCGAGGGAGATAGCGTCATTTTTCGCGTTGGCCAGTGTAAGGGATTCACTGCTGAAAAAGAGTTGGTAGAGGTACTGGTACAGGCCATGCTGAGCGAGGTTGGTCCGCCTGCTACGGTGATTGTTTACGGTATGGATCAGGAGGTCGACACGAATATGCTGCCAGTTGAATTGCGCGAGCGGGTGCAGTGGCGTCGCGGCAACCTGAGCGCAGCGATGCTACTGAGTAAAACCGAAGAGATAAACCTCAACTTCTTATGTGGGGACTTTGCCTCGCGCTTGCCAGTCGGGCTGTGGTGGCGACAGTGGCGTGCCGTTGCCGCGGTATTGGCCGCAGCATTTGTCCTGCAATTGGGTGCGGCTTATGCCGAATATCGCAGTCTGTCAGCGCAAAATATTGCGTTGCGCAGTGCCGTTCAGGACAGCTATCGCTCGGTGTTTCCCACTGGAGTGGTGGTGGATGCAGAGAAACAGCTGCGTCGGCAGCTGGATGCGCTGGGAGGAACGGGTGAGGGCGCTGGTTTTGTTAGTCTGATGGAACGTGTTGGCGATGCGATTGCCGGGATGCCGGGCACCACTATCGCGAGTATCAACTACAACGACAAAGGCGGTGAAATGCGGCTTAATATTGTCGCCGCCGATTTTGAAGGTGTTGAGAAGTTGCGCAGTCGAATGAATGAAGCCGGACTAGAAGCGGTGACTGAAAGTAGTAACACAAAGGGTGATCGTGTGAGCGCACGCTTACGAGTTAAGGAGAGATCGTGAAGGAGTGGTTTTCCCAACTAAACCAACGCGAGCAGCTGAGTCTACTTTTACTCGGTTTGGCGTTGCTTCTGTATCTGCTTTATATACTGGTGTTATCACCGCTGGAGAGCCAGCGAGAGCAACTGATAGCGCAAAACAGCGCCGTTACCCAATCTCAGGGCCGCGTAGATGCTATGGTGTCGCAGTTGTTACAGTTACGTCAGGGCGGGGCCAAGGCCGGAGCAAAGCGTAATCTGACGTCAGTGATCAATCAGTCCACGTCTCGCCTGCAGTTGCCCGTTATGCGTCTTCAACCTAACAGTCGTGGCGAAATTCAGGTGCGTATTGAAAACGCTTCTTTCAACGACGTATTGAAGTGGCTAAACGAGATGGAATATACCGAGAGTCTGCTGGTGCGCGAGGTCTCCGTGACCCCGGCTGCTTCTGCCGGTCGTGTCAACATCACAGTACGAATTGCAGAGGCCGGATAAAGTGAATAAGTCCGGTCTTCTGTGGGCTGCAGCTCTGGCTCTATTGTTCTTTGTCAGTCTTGTGATGTCGGCCCCCGCTCGTCTGTTGAGTCATGTCATTCCGGGTGAGCAGTTGCTGCTGCGCGGGTTGGCGGGCACTGTTTGGGAAGGCAGTGCCAGTAGTGTCCTGGTGCGCCTGCCACAGGGGTATTTACAGCTGGGCGCGGTGCAGTGGTCACTGCAGGCTGCGTCCTTGCTGCTGTTGGCGCCGCATCTCACGGTGAGCAGTGAGTGGGGGAATCAGAAATTCGCGGGCGAACTGGTGTTACGTGGTCAGAAAGATTTAGAGGTATTCAACGTGGAGGCCCAGCTGGCCGCAAATCTATTAAGCCGTTTCGCGCCAGTATCGGTTGTGGGAATGTTTAACCTGCAATTAGATCGGCTGCAGTTGCGTCAGGGCTTGCCATATAGCGCATTGGGTCGTTTGGTGTGGCACGATGGTGGGTGGCAGTCCGTCCGCGGCCTTGTGCCTCTAGGCAGTTATGCCTTAGATTTCGAGCAGGAGCCCGCAGAAGTGCTGCAGGGACAGGTCATCACGTTATCGGGGCCACTGCAGGCCGGCGGCAGTTTGGAGCTGAAAGACGGGGGCTATGAGGTGGACATACTGTTGGAAAGTGAAGATGCGCTGGATGGGCAATTACAGGCAATGCTGTCTCTAATCGCTGTGCCCGAGGATGAGCGTTATCGTATCAGTATAGCGAGAGACTTCTAGGTACTGGTATAGATGTGCTGACCGTAGTGAGACAATCTCCCATCAGAGTGACGTATAATTTTAGCTGTTGTTAGATTTATTTTGAGAGAAAGGCAAATATGAGCGATAACGATTACAAGAAGTACGAGTGTGTGATTTGCGGCTTCATCTATGACGAGGCCGAGGGCTTGCCAGACGATGGCTTTCCCCCAGGAACACTCTGGAAAGATATACCAGAAGACTGGGAGTGCCCGGATTGTGGAATAGGGAAAGCAGATTTTGACCTTTACGAGGCGTAGTCTTTGACTCATCGCAGTACCCACAGGCTGCTTTTTTTGCACGCTTTACGTGCGATGAATCTCAAATATTTTCCCAGCAGAATCTCCCATGACAGTGAGTGAAGAACGCTTGGCGGTAGTGCGTCAATTGATGACGCAGGCAAATTACGATGCCCTAGTTGTACCCCGGGCGGATGAGTATCTCGGCGAGTATCTCCCGCTGCACAACGAGCGCCTGCACTGGCTTACTGGGTTTACTGGGTCTGCCGGTATGGCGCTGGTACTGCGTGATAAAGCGGCGATCTTTGTGGATGGTCGCTATACGGTGCAGGTGCGGTCACAGGTTCCCTCTCATCTGTTTGAATACCATCACCTGGCCGACAACCCGCAGGCTCAATGGCTGGCAGCTGCGCTGCCTGCTGGTAGTAGAGTCGCCTGCGATCCTCGTCTGCACAGCCTGCAATGGTATAGGGATACAAAAAACACTTTGGCCGATGCCGGTGTGGAGCTTTTGCTCGATACTGATAATCTGATTGATCGCTGCTGGCTGGACCGACCCGAGCCGATCTGCAATTCTGCACTATTGTTGGATGAAGCCTTTACTGGAGAGTCAAGTAAAGCTAAACGTCAGCGCATCGCTGCTCAAATTAGGGCCCAAGGTTGTGACGCGGCGCTGATATTTTCTCCTGATTCCGTCAGTTGGTTGTTGAATATTCGTGGTACCGATATGCCGCAGTTACCGGTAATGCAGAGCTTCGCGATACTAGAAGCCTCGGAAAAAATGACGCTATTTGTCGATGCTCGTCGTCTACCAGAAAAATTTTATCAGCACGTGGGCGATGACGTTATGGTGATGGATGAGGGGGATTCTAGTGCCGCATTCGTAGCCTATTCGAAGCATAAAGTATTGGCCGATGCTAAAAATGCGGGCGCCTGGGTGCAGATGGAATTGGCCCGCAACGGTGCGACGCTGGTGCAGGGAGAAGACCCCGTGTTACTTCCTAAGGCGTGTAAAAATTCGGTTGAATTGGCAGGTACCCGCAGTGCTCACTATCGCGATGCCGTAGCGGAAGTTCGTTTTCTGGCCTGGCTGGACGGTGAGGTTGCGGCAGGAAAGCTGCACAATGAAGCCGAGCTGTCAGACCATTTGCTCAGTCTGCGGCAACAGGGCGAGTACTTTCATGCGTGTTCCTTCGATACTATTTCTGCCGCGGGAGCCAATGGTGCCATGTGCCATTACAATCATCTCAATGGCGTCCCTGCTCGCCTAGCAATGGACAGTGTCTATCTGTTCGACAGTGGTGGTCAGTACACCGATGGAACTACTGATATTACGCGCACCGTCGCTATCGGCGACCCCGGGTCTGAGGCGCGCCGCCTGTTCACCCTTGTTTTAAAAGGTCATATCGCTCTGGCGCGATCTCGATTTCCGTTTGGTACCACTGGCACGCAATTGGATGCACTGGCGCGGCAGTATTTGTGGCGCGAGGGCTATGATTATGATCACGGCACTGGCCATGGCGTGGGTGTCTTTCTCAGTGTTCATGAAGGCCCCCAGCGCATCTCCAAGCAGCACAATGGTGTTGCGCTGCAGCCGGGTATGATTGTCAGTAACGAGCCAGGCTACTACCGTGAGGGCGTATTCGGAATTCGCTGTGAAAACCTGCAGGTGGTGCGTCCTTCTAAGACTAGTCAGGGCGAAACCCCGATGCTGGAATTTGAAACGCTGACGCTTGTGCCCTTCGATGTTCGAATGCTGGACACAGAACTTATGGATGTCGAGGAAATCGACTGGCTTAACAGCTACCATCAGCGGGTCGCGGCGACTATCGGCCCTCTTTTACAGGGTACCGATCAGGACTGGCTGAGGCAGGCAACGCGAATAGTCGGTGTTTGAATCAGCGCTACATTTTTATACACTATACAGATAATAAGGTTTGAGGAAACGTTACATGGCAGTTGCGGGCGGTGTTCACTGGTCTTCGCGTTTTGCCTTTATCATGGCCTCTGTGGGCTTCGCTGTGGGGCTTGGCAATATCTGGCGGTTTCCCTATGTCACCGGTGAAAATGGTGGCGCGGCATTCGTCTTGGTCTACCTGGCATGCGCCTTTGGTATTGGTGCCCCCATACTGATCGCGGAAATGCTGATCGGTCGGCGGGGGCAGGGCAGTCCTCCAGCGGCGATGGCTGTGGTCGCTAAGGAGAGTGGTCAGTCCAGACAATGGCGGTTGGTTGGGGCCATGGGTTTGGTCGCGGCATACACCATTGAAATTATCTATGCGGTGGTGGTGGGTTGGGTCCTGTGGTACTTGTTCAAGGCCGTCAATACGGGTTTTGTAGGTTTTGATGGCGCCGTCGCTAATGCCGAGTTTGCGGCAGTACTAGACAGCAACCTAGGTATGCTTGTGTGGACGTTGGTGGGTCTGAGTATCACCGGTTTGATCGTGTTCGCGGGTCTCAAGGATGGCATTGAACGGGCAGTTATTGTCATGATGCCGTTGATGTTTATCCTGTTGCTGGGGTTGGCGATCTATAACTATGTAGTTCCGGCTATCGACTCTCGGGCGCATGGTTTCTCGCAGGCGGTCGTGTGGTTGTTCACCCCGGATTTTAGCACCATTCGTTTTAGTACTGTATTGGCAGCGATAAGTCAGGCCTTCTTTTCTCTTTGCATTGCCATGGCGGGCATGATGGTCTACGGCGCATACTTGCCCAAATCTGTATCCATTACGCGGTCAGTTTTGATTGTTGTTATGATTGATACGGGTGTGGCCCTGCTGGCTGGTCTGGTTATTTTTCCGGTTGTATTCCACAACGGACTGGATCCGGCGGCCGGTGCTGGCCTGATCTTCCAGACCCTGCCAGTGGGCTTCGCGCAGATGCCCGGGGGTCACTGGTTTAGTGTGCTGTTTTTTCTCATGCTGTCGGTGGCAGGCATCACGTCTATGGTAGGTCTTGTAGAGGCGGTTACCGCCTGGGTTGAAGAGCGCTTTAAGCTTCCACGCCATCAGAGCACTATTATTGTGGTGGGTTCAATCGCAGTGTTCAGTGTTCTTTCGATTCTGTCTTACAATATTTTGTCGCAGTGGGCCGTGGCAGGCAAAAATTTCAATGACATCATGGATGTCTTTTCCAACCAAATTTTGCTTCCTCTGGGTGGTTTGTTGATTGCGGTGTTCGCGGGTTGGGCGATGAAAAAAGAGGCTACGCGTGATGAGTTAAATTCACTGTCTTCTGGCCAGTATTCAATCTGGTACTTTCTTATCCGCTATATCGTGCCACCTGCATTGCTAGTGATTTTTATCATGGGCATTATCGACTAGCGTTAATTTTGATGAGAGACGTGGTGCGGGTTGTATCCAAAATCAGGCTGGCCCAGTCGGAATATCCTGAAACGGGATGCCCTTGTCTGCACGAGGTTCCTGCGGTAACCCCAGCACTTGTTCAGCCAGAATATTACGCATGACCTCATCAGTGCCGCCCGCTAGACGCACGCCAGGGGAGAAGAGCACCTGCTGTTGAAAGTGGGCCCGTTCCGGGCTCAATTCAGTATCCTGCACAATGCCGGCCGGACCGAATATCTGGCACGCAAAATTAGCAATTTCTTGATTCATTACCGCTCCGACCAGTTTCCCAAGTGATGCTTCAGCGCCAGCAATGCCGCCTTTGGCGACGGCGGTTAACATGCGCTTGTTGACCGCTTGGAGGCCAGCATACTGACTGTACCAGGTCGCTAGTCGGTCGCGTACGAGCGGGTCGTTGGCAATCAGTTGTCCATTCAACTCCAAAGATTTGACCAGATCGAGAAACTGCGGAAAGCCCGTCGGCTGAACGCCGCTAATAGCCAGGCGCTCACTCATCAATACGGTGAGTGCACCGGTCCAGCCTCCGCCGACCTCGCCCAGCCGGTAGGTATCAGGCACTATGGCGTTATTAAAGAAAACCTCGTTGAAGTGCCCGCCGCCATCCATCTGTTTGATGGGACGAACTTCCACGCCGCTTTGGCGCATGTCAATCATAAAGAGGGTAAGGCCTCGATATTTTGAGATGGTGGGGTCGGTGCGGGTCAGTACCACACCGTAATCCGAGTACTGGGCGCCTGAGGTCCAAATTTTCTGACCATTAAGAACCCAGTGGTCGCCGTCGGGTTCTGCGCGGGTGCGCAGTCCCGCCACATCGGAGCCGGCACTCGGTTCGCTGAACAGTTGGCACCAGACATCTTCGGCGCTGGCCATACGTGGCAGCAACTTACGCTTCGCTTCTTCACTGGCAAAGTGCATGACGGCTGGGCCGCAATTACCAATGCCGATCACAAAATGTGCGTCCCGTGTCTTATAGTTTTCCACTTCTTGCGTCCACACCACCTCGTGCAGAGAGGTCAGCCCAGCACCGCCGTATTCTTTGGCCCAGGTCAGGCATGCGAAGCCATCGTCCGCTTTCTTTTTGTACCAGTCTTTAGCTTCCTGAAAAGCGGTATCGCCTTCCATGCCCATGTGAAGCTTATCAGTGCGCCTAGTAGCGTTCGCCTCGAGCCAGATTTTTACGTTGCTGCGAAAGGCGGCCAGTTCTGATGTGTCTTGAAAATCCATGATGTTCTCCGAAATCTAGATGAGGCGCTGGCTGATATTTTCTTTCCATTTTGGCTGGGTACCGATCAAACCCGATAACAGTTGTGCACGACGGTAGTACAGATGGCAGTCGAACTCCCAGGTAAAGCCCATGCCACCGTGAACCTGAATGTTCTCTTTACTGATAAAGTAATAGGCATCAGTCGCACTCACCCTAGCGGTGGCCGCAGCCAATGGCAGGTCTGGTGCATCACTGGAGAGGGCACAGACGCCGTAATAAGCGTTGGCTCGCGCGAGTTCCAGAGCCACATACATGTCAGCGAACTTGTGCTTGATGGCCTGAAACGAGGCAATAGGCCGGCCGAAGGCGTATCGCTCTTTGGTATACGCGATACCCATATCCAGAGCTGCCTGGCAGCCGCCAATTTGCTCAAAGGCCAGTAGCACTGCGACACGATCCAGTAATTCGGTCAGCTGCGTCTCGCCAGCCACACCCAAAGCCTGCGCCGGCACATTGTCAAAGACTAGGCGTGCCTGAGATCGGCTGGGATCCATGCTGGTGAGCGTTTCGCGCTGCACGCCTGCATCTAAGTCGACGACATACAGGCCAACGCAGTCCTGTTCATCGCAGGCCGTCAGCACGGTAAAATCGGCGATATCGCCATCCGGTACGGGTATTTTGTCAGCAGTGAGTTTACCCTCGAATACCCGTGCAGCAATAGACGGCGAGCCCAGACCTTCATTTATCGCCAGAGTGCCGATCAATTCGCCCGTCGCGAGTTTTGGCAGATAGTGCTGCTTCTGTGGCTCTGTGCCCCAGCTTTTGATCGCCTCAGTGGCTAGATAGACACTCGAAGAGAAGGGTACCGGCGCCAACGAGCGGCCTAGCTCTTCGGCGATAACACACAGTTCCAGATAGCCTAGGCCTAAACCACCATAGGTTTCGGGTATCGACATGGCGGTCCATCCTAGATCAACAATTTTCTGCCACAGCGCCCTGTCAAATGGGGTATCAGTGTCCAGAACGTTGCGCACAACACTGGCGGAACACTCCTGGCTGAGAAAATTGCGCGCCTGATTACGAATAAGCAGTTGTTCTTCGGAAAATTCTAAATTCATGCTGGGCTACCTTGGTGTTTTACTAAACCAGCGTACGGTTCACAGGCAGTCGTGTCGCCCGCGGAGAGAACTGGGGTGGGAATTTTTGTCTGACCATTATGGTCTTTAACCCCTTTTATTATAGACTATTGGGCTATTGGCCTCAACAGATCAGGTGGCCAGGTTGATGGAAGAAAAATAGCCGAATATGAATGGTGGCACGGCTATAAACCTGTTTGCCAGCGCGATCACAATTCACCATAATTACGGTCCAAACGGCAGTCTAAAGGCTCACACTATGGCATCTCTGAAGGACCAACTCCTCAACGCTGGCCTTATTGACAAGAAGAAGGCTAAGCAGCTTAAGCAAGAACCTGTCTCTTATACACATCTCCGAGCCCACGAGACTAGGCATGATCT
>CAJXTK010000038.1 GCA_913061115.1 uncultured Haliea sp. | reverse complement strand
CTGTGCTCTAACCAGCTGAGCTACGTAGCCATAAACGGTTACAGGAACCAAGGGTTCCGAAGAGGCGCGCATTTTCCCGATTTTCAGAGGCCAAGTCAAGGCAGAGTAAGGCCTGTAGGCTTTTGCGCGGCGCTGCTGGATTTGACTGTGTGGCAGGTGTGTTTTCAACAGCCAGCAATTTACCTCGCTAACTAGACGTTGAAGCGGAAGTGGACGACATCGCCGTCCTGCACGACGTATTCCTTGCCTTCTAGACGCCAGCGCCCGGCGTCTTTGGCGCCTTGCTCACCGTTATACTTAATAAAGTCGCCATAGCTGATCACTTCAGCGCGTATAAACCCTTTTTGGAAATCAGTGTGTATGACTCCGGCGGCCTCAGGAGCGGTCGCTCCTACTTTTACAGTCCATGCACGCACTTCCTTTTCGCCCGCTGTGAAGTAGGTTTGCAACTCTAATAGTTCATAGCCAGCGCGAATCACACGGTTCAGTCCTGGTTCGTTCATGCCTAGTTCCTGCAGGAACTCTAGACGCTCCTCATCAGCAAGTTCTGCAATTTCCGATTCCAATTTGTTGCAGATAGGCACAACAATGGCATTTTCCTGGGCCGCGATTTCGTTGACAACATCGAGATAAGGGTTACCTTCAAAACCGCTTTCATCGACGTTGGCGATGTACATGGTGGGCTTGGCGGTCAGTAGAAATAATTGTCTGACGAGTGCAGCTTCAGTGTCATCGAAGGCGAGCGAACGAGCGGGAAAAGCTTCATTCAGGTGAGGAAGCAGCTTATCCTCCAGCAGTGCCTTCATGGCAATCGATTCTTTGTCGCCACCTTTGGCCGTTCGGATGATCTTCTGTAGTTGCTTTTCGCAGCTATCGAGATCTGCCAGTGCCAATTCCGTGTTGATGGTTTCAATGTCGGCCTTAGGGTCGATTTGATTAGACACGTGGATGACATTGTCATCTTCAAAGCAGCGAACGACATGGGCGATCGCATGAGTTTCACGAATATTGGCCAGAAACTGGTTGCCGAGGCCCTCGCCCTGAGATGCACCCGCCACCAGGCCTGCGATATCGACGAATTCCATGGTGGTTGAGACTTCGCGTTGAGGCTTGATGATGTCTGCAATCTTACTCTGCCGCGGATCGGGTACGGGTACAATGCCAGCGTTAGGCTCAATAGTGCAGAAGGGGAAATTTTCTGCTCCGATCCCAGCATTGGTGAGGGCATTGAACAGGGTGGACTTACCGACATTCGGCAATCCGACGATTCCACAATTAAAACCCATAGCCTATTCCTGTTCCTTTATGTCGGGGCAGCTCAGGCTGCGCTAAAACTGTGTAATCGGGTCATCGCTTTGACTCCGTCTCCATCGAGCAAAAGAGGCAGGGTGGTGATGGCCTCATCAATACAGGCGTTAATGCATTCGCGCTCCGCTTGTGAGGGCGCGCTTAAAACATGCGCCGTCACTCTTGACGCGTGACCCGGGTGGCCAATACCGATGCGTAAACGATGAAAATCTTTATTGTTTCCCAGTGCCGGAACGATATCCCGTAATCCGTTGTGGCCCCCGTGACCGCCGCCTTGCTTAAAACGTGCACTGCCGGAAGGGATGTCCAGTTCATCGTGAGCAATAAGGATCTGCTCAGGTGTGATCTTGAAAAAACCAGCCATTGCGGCCACTGCCTTACCGCTGAGATTCATGAAGGTGGTAGGAATCAGCAGGCGCAGGTCATGCCCAGACAGAGTGACCCGGCTGGTCAGACCAAAAAACCTAGATTCCGCCTGCATCTGCATGCCACACGCTTTAGCGAGCTCTTCAACGAAATCGGCACCGGCATTGTGGCGAGTGCCCCGGTATTCGCTACCGGGGTTGCCAAGTCCCACAATGAGCTTTATTTCAGGCAATGTGCATGCGAGGGGCTCCGCGAGGAGACTATTCCTCGCTATCGCCTGCTTCTGGTTCGCCGTTTGCAGCGTCTTCTGCTGCAGGCACATCATCCAGATCATCAGCCTCGTCGCCGCCTTTAGGAGCAATGACGGACGCGACTGCTAAGTCATGGTCTTCACCCAGTGCCAAGGCGACGGAGGCCACCCCTGCAGGTAATGTAATGTCAGACAGGTGAATGATTTGACCGGTCTCCACGTTCATCATGTCCACTGCGATGAAAGTCGGAATATCTGCAGGCAGACACAGGACTTCTATATCCGTCGCCTGGTGCTGAATCATTCCACCCTGTGTTTTCACGCCGTAGCAGGCTGTTTCGTTGAGGAAGTGAATTGGCACATGAAGTTTAAGGGCGACTTTATCGTCGACGCGTAAGAAGTCAATATGTGTGATGTTGTTCTTTGCAGGGTGACGCTGCATATCCTTTATGATGGCCTTTTCCTTTGCCTTGCCGATATTGACGGTCAGGACATGAGAATAGAGCGCCTCATTCTCCAGCGCTTTTTCCACATCCTTCCGGATCAGACTGAGCGGTTGAGGATCTTTAGCTCCGCCGTAAATGATAGCCGGGATCAGGTCAGCTAAACGACGTAGGCGGCGGCTCGCACCTTTCCCTAAGTCAATTCGTGCTTCTGCATGTAATTCAAATTGGTCAGACATTGTCGTGACTCCTTCGATAAGTCATTGCAGCACCTGCGACCAGTGCGGCAATGCGTTGGTGTATACGCCATCTCTACTGAAATAGCGCGCTGATTGATTCCTCATTGGAGACCCTACGCATGGATTCGGCCAGCAGGTCGGCAATCGTGAGTTGGCGAATTTTTTTGATAGTTTTCGCTTCGGCATTTAATGGAATCGTGTCTGTTACTACCAGCTCATCAAGCTGGGAGCCTTTAATATTTTCCAGAGCTTTGCCCGATAGTACCGCGTGTGTGCAGTAGGCAACGACCTTGGATGCGCCTCGTTCTTTCAGCGCATCTGCGGCCTTACACAGTGTGCCTGCGGTATCGACCATGTCATCTACCAGCAGACAGGTACGCTCATTCACCTCTCCAATTAGGTTCATCACCTGCGCCTCGTTGGCCTTGGGGCGCCGCTTGTCGATGATGGCCAGGTCGGCTTCATTCAATTGTTTCGCAATGGCTCGGGCTCTAACGACACCGCCTATGTCCGGAGAGACAACAATCAGGTTGTCGTAATTGCTCGCTCGTATGTCTTCGATCAGTACCGGCGACCCATAAATATTGTCCACTGGGCATTTAAAAAAGCCCTGAATCTGTTCCGCATGCAAATCTACGGTTAATACACGGTCCACGCCTACCGTGACCATCATGTCGGCCACTACTTTAGCAGAGATGGGTACGCGGGCTGAACGTACTCGCCTGTCCTGGCGAGCGTAACCGAAGTAAGGCACGACCGCAGTGATGCGTGAAGCTGACGCTCTCCGCAGGGCATCGATCATGACAACAAGCTCCATTAGGTTGTCATTGGTGGGGGCGCAGGTTGATTGCAGGACAAAAACATCCTTACCGCGCACGTTTTCATTCAGCTCAACTGTTGTTTCGCCATCGCTGAACTTGCCAACATCCGCTTTTCCGAGTGCCAGATACAAACGGCTAGCCACTTTTTGAGCCAGCTCTGGATTGGCGTTACCTGTAAAAACCATCATTTTTGAGGACACTGTGCTCTACCTTCGGGTTTCTCTCGAAAAATTATGGTAAGTAACAACGCTATGTCCCTGTTGGGCCCATGGCGCCGCCTGTATGGCTGGGGTGGGAGGATTCGAACCTCCGAATGCCAGGATCAAAACCTGGTGCCTTGCCGCTTGGCGACACCCCAAACAATCTGTTGAATTATAATAACTCAGTTGGCAAAGGCGATGTGTTTACGCCCCGAGCGAGAATACTCGTCATCTCTTCTGGCAACTGCTCTTTGGCCTCTCTGGCCTGAGTTGCATTATCGAAGCTGGTGAACACACAAGCCCCGGTGCCAGTCAATTTCGCTTCTCCAAAATCACCCAGAACTTCCAATGCATTATCGACCTTTGGGTAGAGTCGCCTGACAAGTTGTTGGAAATCGTTCCGAGAATCCCTCTCAAAAAAGGCCGCCATTTTGATGGGGATAGTGTTGCGTGTCAATTGATCGTGGGAAAATATTTCAGCGGTTGATACGTGGCAATCTGGCACCACAATGAGGTACCAGCGCTCGGGAAGCTCAATCGGGGTGAGAATTTCCCCAATACCTTCGGCCCAGGCAGTGTGGGCGCCGACAAAAATTGGGACATCGGCACCCAGTTGGAGGCCCAATGCCTGCAATTGCCGTTGTGACAACCGCAGGTCCCAGAGGCGGTTGAGTGCAACGAGTGTGGTGGCTCCATTGGAACTGCCCCCTCCCAGGCCTGCCCCGGCAGGTATGCACTTGTGCAGCGTTATATGAGCGCCCAGTGTCCCGCGTTGTAATAACGCAGCGGCGCGCATAATGAGGTTCTCCTCTGGCGGAATTCCCACATCGTTACTCTCGAGGGTAATTTCACCGCTTTGGTTGGGCGTGAGGACCATTTGGTCTCCCCAGTCCAGCAATTGAAATAGCGTTTGCAGCTCGTGGTAGCCATCGCTTCGACGCCCTGTGATATGCAGGAACAGATTGAGTTTGGCTGGGGATAGGACGGAGAGTGCGCCGGATCTCATTTTGGCGACGTCTGCCAGTCTGAAATGATGATTTTAGCACGCGTCTCATCACGTTGGACTTGCAGACGCGTGGGCAGTGTAAACCCCTGAAACTGCTTATATCGCTGGTAGTTAACTTCCCAGTCATCTTGCCAAAGACTTTTCAGAAGCTCTGTCTGGGGGCCGGGTTCGAGTTGTTGTACTTTCGAGGCGGGAGCAGGAATACCCTTTAACCAATAGCTCAGTGCCTGCAGGGGCAGGTCCCAGCCAGTGTTTAAGAGAATGGCATCAGGGTTGGAGATATCGATCGTCCTATGCTCATCGCCCTGATGAATCTCCAGTGTCTGGCCGTCACTGTGAATTGTGGTAGCGCCCATGCCAAGAGGACCGCTCAATTGCACGTAGGTATTTTGATTATCCTGTTGCCATAAAAAGGAAACCGATTCAGATGTGTTTTCCGTGCGCACGGCCATTTTGCCGTTTGCAGTCCATTGCTGCAGCAGTTTCAGATGCTCGCTGTGCATCTGCCAGCTGATGGACGCGGGTTCGCGCTGATCTAAACCGGAACAGCCTGCCAGGAGCAGCATAATGAGCCAAAGTTTCAGGTGCTTGCTGGCGATCATATCAGGGTAAAGTCTCCACCGGATAAGCTTCCGGTGGCAGGCCGGCCGGTAGGTCTATTCCTAGACGATCCAGCGTGTCTAGCAAGACCGGGTGGTCTGGCTCGCGCAGAAGAGCGCCTTGCCAGATTGCCATGGCCGCGTCTGTCTTGCCTTGAGCCCACAGCGCCTCACCCAGGTGAGACGCCACTTCAGCATCGGGGAAGCCGGTGTAGGCACGTGTTAGATAATTCACTGATGCGGCGTATTGTTCGGTGCGAAACATGACCCAGCCCATACTATCTAGGATGGCGGGTTCGTCAGGTTCCAGCACCAGTGCGCGCGAAATCAGATGAAGCGCCTCGTCATAGCGGGTTGTGCGGTTAGCTAGCGTATATCCCAAGGCGTTAAGGGCCGCTGTGTTATCCGGGTCGGCAGCGATAATCGTGCGTAAATCCTGCTCCATCGAAGCCAGGTTGTTCAGCTGTTCATTAAGCATGGCGCGCTCATAGCGCAGAGAAATACTGCTTGGCGTTTCTAGCAATGCTTGATTGAGTACCTGCAGAGCTGCTGTCTTAGCGTCGGCCTCGATGAGGATAGCGACTTCTAGCGTGTAGAGATCATCTCGCAAGGGAGGGTGCTTTTGTCGCTGCTCAACGAACCGAGCGTGGTAGCGTTTCAGCTGATCGCCCTCGATCAGGATGTGGCCGATACGGTTATTCGCTGCAAGATATTCTGGTCCAAATCCAATCTGCATGTACCGTGCAAGTGCTTCTCCAGTGTTGTTGTCTTCCTCGGCCATACGACCCAGATAATAGTAGGCTTCATTGACGCGCTGGCCCAGCGCGATAGTTTGGAGCAGATACGCTCGCGCGGCTTCGGGGTCGGCAATTTCGTGGTTAATTAGGGCGAGAGAAAATAATAGGTCGCCGTCGTCCGGATGTTGCTCCGAGAGAATCTCAAATTGCTCGCGTGCTGCGGGCATATCAGTAGTGGTCAGAAGGCGAGCGTATTGTAGCCTTAGCAGATTGTCGTCAGGGTTGTTCTGCAGCATCTGTTGCAATCGGGCATAGGGTTTTGCCGTATTTTGATCGGCCAGAATCTTGGCTTCTAACAGTATGGCCGTCGTTTGTTCCGGCTCTAGGTCGAGCAGCGTATCAAGTTTATCCAGTGCCGAATCCAGCTGTCCGGTCTCGGCCTGAATCAGGGCCTGAGTCAATAGTAAGTTGGTATTCTGGGGAAACTCTGCGGCTAATGTATTGGTATCGCGGACTAATTCTGCGCGCTGAGCAGCGTCCAATTCTTTAAAGCCATTAAGCAACACAGGGAAGTTAGCGTCACCCGTTTCGCGTTGCACCACTATGAGGTAGGGCAGGGCCTCCAATGCGCGCCCCTGACGGGCAAGGAGTTGTGCCAGTGTATTGTTTGCTTCAGTTTTTTTGGGGTCCAGCTCTACCCAAAGTGCGGCCGCCTCCAGCGCTTCCTCTTCGCGCTTCAGGAACTGCGCCAGATGCGTGGTGTGTTCACTGACTCCGCTATCTCGCAACTCACCAGCCTGAGCAATATACTGCTCTAGTGCTACATCGTATGCTTGCCGTCGTAGGGCAAACTCAGCGACCAGCAGGGGGTAGAGGCTGTCATTCGGGAATGGCCGCTCACGAACAGTGATAGCGGATTCAGCTTCAGTCGGGGCGTCATGCTCCGAGACGGCTAATTGGGCAGCACACCCGACGAGCAGCGCAGAAGTGATGGCGAGGACAAAAAGTCGAAACATGGTGGCTTAAAGCGAGGTGATCCATCGATGAGACAAGTGATATAATGACACAGAAGGGATGTGAAACACACTGTGCGGCATGCAAGAAGGTTAACGCAATAAATGGGCGTGCCACCTAACCCCTGCCATTTGCAGCCTAACCTGTTAAAATCCCGAGAGTTTTTTGCAAATTGTGCTAAGGTGCGCCCGATTCTGGGAAGAGTCTGGCCAGTTGGCAAGTCCCTCATCCAGAATGCCGTGGAGCCAGTGTCAGTCGCCATGAATTTGATCGCTTTGGGAATCAGTCATAACTCAGCCGGAGTCGAAGTGCGCGAGCGGGTTGCTTTTGCGCCCGAGCAGGTCGGTGAAGCGCTGATAGATGCGTGTGATGTGGGGGGCGTAGAAGAAGTCGTCATTCTCTCAACCTGTAATCGCACAGAGCTCTATGCCATGGTGTCCGATGGCGCAAACCTTGGCGACAAGGCGCGGGAGCTGATTGATTGGGTAGCGAATTACCACCATCTATCGGCACAGGAATTACATCAGTGCTCATACTGCCACGAGGGGCATCAAGCCCTGCGGCATTTGGTGCAGGTCGCCAGTGGTCTAGATTCTATGGTACTCGGAGAGCCGCAAATTTTTGGGCAGCTGAAGTCTGCGTATGCCGTGGCGACAGACGCTGGTACTGCGGGTGCTGAGTTTGGCCGCCTATTTCCACGCATTTTCTCTATTGCCAAGCGGGTCCGTACCGATACCGCTATCGGTGAAAATCCTGTTTCAGTGGCTTATGCCGCGGTGAATTTGGCGGGTCATATTTTTTCCGATTTGGGTCAGTGTAATGCCTTGTTGGTGGGAGCGGGGGAAACTATTGAACTGGTGGCTCGCCATCTTGTCGGAGCGGGAGTGCGAAAAATCGTGATTGCCAATCGCACCCTTGGCCGAGCGAGGGAGCTGGCGCAGAAATTCGGTGCGGAAGCGGTTTTGCTTGCTGAGATACCCGCGCAGTTGTCGAATGCGGATATCATTATTACCTCCACCGCCAGCCAGCTGCCTATCCTCGGTAAAGGCGCCGTGGAGCAAGCCCTTAAAGTGCGTAAGCATCGCCCCTTTTTGATGGTCGATATTGCCGTGCCGAGGGATATTGAATCCCAGGTCGGTGAATTGCCTGATGTTTATCTCTACAGCGTCGATGATTTGCGCGAGATTGTGGAGGCGAACATGCGCAGTCGCAGCAGCGAAGCGGGTAAGGCTGACTTTATTATTGATGAGGGTGTTCGCTTGTATATGGAGGAGGGGCTGAGCCTTGAAGCGGTGGACACAGTCAAAGAGTATCGGGCGATGGCAGAGCAACTGCGTGATCACGAACTCCAGCGTGCCCAGCGTGCCCTCGATCGCGGTGACGATCCACGCCAAATAGTGGCCCAGTTGTCTCGCACCATCACCAACAAATTGATTCATGCACCGACCGCAGGCCTTAAACAGGCCAGCGTGGATGGTCGACAGGATTTGATCAATAACGCTCGTAAATTATTGGGACTCGAGGGCAGCTCACCTCAGCCACAGCCAGATGAAGACGGTGAGCAGGCTGAGCCTGAGCTGCCCTCTTCAGCGCTGGAAAACACTCGGCGCACACTTCAATGAAATCATCACTGCTTACCAAGCTAGAAATGCTCACGGACCGACATGAAGAGGTATCGGCGTTGCTCAGCGATAGCCAGACTATTGCCGACCAGAATAAATTTCGTGAGTTGTCACGCGAATATTCTGAACTGGGGCCGGTAGTTACCTGCTATGCCCAGTACAGCCAGGTTCAGGCGGATATCGAGGAGGCGCGGCAGATGTTGAATGATGCCGATTCAGATGTGCGTGATATGGCCCGGGATGAATTGGAGAGCGGCGGCGAGAGTCTGGAGGCGATGGAGTCGCAGATCCAGACGCTGTTACTGCCGCGGGATCCAAACGATTCCCACAATGTGTTTTTAGAGATTCGCGCGGGTACTGGCGGTGACGAAGCAGCAATTTTTTCTGGCGATTTGTTCCGTATGTATTCCCGTTATGCGGAGAACCAGGGCTGGAAGATGGAAGTCTTGTCGGAGCGCTCGGGTGATCACGGTGGATATAAAGAAATTATCATCCGCGTTGAAGGGCGGAATGTTTACGCTCAACTTAAGTTTGAATCGGGAGCCCACCGCGTGCAGCGTGTGCCTGACACTGAGTCTCAGGGTCGAATTCATACGTCTGCCTGCACTGTGGCTGTGATGCCGGAGGCTGAGGAGGTTGATCAGGTAGAAATCAACAAGTCTGATTTGCGTGTCGATACTTACCGCGCCTCCGGTGCGGGCGGACAGCATGTGAACAAGACCGATTCAGCTGTGCGCATTACCCACATTCCTAGCGGTGTCGTGGTGGAATGTCAGGACGAGCGCTCGCAGCATAAGAATCGAGCTCGGGCGATGTCTCTGCTGCAGGCCAAGTTACTGACAAGTGCGCAGGATAAACAGGCCAGTGAAACCGCTGAGACACGGCGCAACCTGGTCGGTACCGGAGACCGTTCCGATCGCATCCGCACCTATAACTTCCCGCAGGGCCGCATGACCGACCATCGTATCAATCTGACACTGTATAAACTCGACGAGGTGATGGAAGGTGAGCTCAGTGCGATCATCGGCCCGCTGCGACAGGAGTATCAGGCAGATCAGTTGGCGGCGTTGGCCGACCATTAGTGGTGACGGTGCAGGAACTGTTGCGTTCGGGTAGTGATCTGCCAACCGACAGTGCTCGGCGCGATACAGAAATTCTGCTGTGCCACTGCTTGGGCAAATCCCGCGCATGGTTATATACCTGGCCTGAGAAAGGGGTCGCCCGAGACTGCGCTAGAGATTTCGAAAAATTATTGGCGCAGCGAAGAGAAGGCGTGCCAGTGGCCTATCTTACTGGTGAGCGAGAGTTCTGGTCTCTGCAGCTGGCGGTGAGCGATGCCACATTGATCCCCCGCCCCGAAACGGAAACGCTGGTTTCTTGGGCTTTGGAACTTGCGTTGCCGAATGCGGCGAGTGTGCTTGATCTGGGCACCGGTTCTGGTGCGATTGCGTTGGCGCTAGCGAGTGAAAGACCACACTGGCATGTGACAGCGTTGGACGTCAGCGAGGAGGCGTTGCAGGTTGCGCGGGGCAATGCTGTCAGGACCAGGCTGACGTCGGTGCACTTTGTGCAATCGGATTGGTATCAAGCTGTCACAGGTCAGCGTTTCAACGCACTACTGGCAAACCCTCCCTATATTGATGGGGATGATCCTCATCTGGCACTTGGCGATGTGCGCTTTGAACCGCGATCAGCACTGGTGTCTTCCGACAGCGGCCTTGAGGATTTGGGTCGTCTCGTGACAGGCGCGCCAGATCAGCTACTCGACGGTGGTTGGCTTTTACTGGAACATGGATTTGAACAGGCCAATGCCGTGCGTGTGATGTTGCATGACGCTGGTTTTAGCCAGGTGAGTACGCGTCGGGACATGTCGGGACAGCAGCGAATTACCGGAGGTTGTTGGCATGCTGACTGACGAGCAACTCATGCGCTATAACCGTCAAATTCTGCTGAATGATTTCGATGTTGCAGGGCAGGAGCGACTGCAACAATCTCGGGTGTTGGTGGTGGGGCTGGGTGGATTGGGGTGTCCCGCGGCACTCTATCTTGCCGCCGCTGGTGTTGGTGAGCTGGTGCTGGTTGATGGAGACGCAGTGGAGCTCAGTAATCTCCAGCGTCAGATCGCACATTCTGAAGTTGATATTGGCGCTAATAAAGCCCGTTCGGCTGCCGCCTCGATCGCTGCACTCAATCCACAGGTAAAACTGGAAATTCTCGAGCAGCGGCTGATTGAGAGCGCTATGCCAGCATTAATGTCTCGCGTCGATCTGGTATTAGACGCCACGGACAACTATCCGGTGCGGTTTGCCTTGAACCGAGCCTGCATCGCCGCTGGCGTACCACTGGTATCGGCGGCGGCGGTGCGCAGCGAGGGGCAGTTGGCCGTCTTTGATCCAGCGCGCGGGGGCCCTTGTTATCGTTGTCTGTATGTAGAGGGAGAGGAACAGACAGCGCTTAGTTGCAGCGAAAGTGGTGTTTTGGCTCCGCTGGTTGGCGTCGTTGGTTCATTGCAAGCGATGGAGGCATTGAAGGTTCTGTCGGGCTATGGTGAATCGCTGCTGGGTAAACTGTTAGTGCTAGACTTACGCAGCATGGAGTTTCGCCAGTTGGTATTGTCTGCGCGGGCAGACTGCCCGGCCTGCTCCCATCTGCACTGTTGAAACTGTGAGGCTTACCTTTACGGCCTCACTATGGCTTGCTACATTAAAAAGCCGTTGAATCTGCCGGGTGGTGCGCTAGACCGAAGCTCCAGTGCGGATTTTGGTGGCAGTAACAGTGAATTGACGAGTTAACGTGATGAGCATGAAACCTTTCCATGCATTCTGTTGTCGTAGACGCTAAACCCCCTAAAGAGAGACTGTTCATGAATGTATTAGCGCAGTGGTATTACAGTATACATAACGTCTTTTTTTCGTGCTCTAAGTACCTAAGTGGACTGGCGCCGCTGGCCCTACGCCTCTATCTTGTTCCGGTTTTTTGGATGGCGGGCACCCAGAAAATAGCGGGGATGGAAAGCACTATCCAGTGGTTCGGAAATCCCGACTGGGGTTTGGGGCTCCCTTATCCAAGCTTGATGGCCCACCTTGCCGCATACACAGAAGCGATAGGCGCGTTGATGTTGCTAATAGGGTTGGCGACTCGCTGGATTTCGATACCCCTGATGGTCACCATGTTGGTTGCAATATTTGCGGTACATTGGGATCACGGCTGGGCGGCCATCGCCGATTCCAGCGCGGAGGACGTCGCAGTGCGCCTCGGGGCAGCTAAAGATATTCTACGCGAGCACGGAAACTACGCCTGGCTGACAGAAAAAGGCAATTTTGTCATTCTCAATAACGGTATTGAATTCGGCGTGACCTATTTATTGATGCTATTCAGTCTGTTGTTTACTGGCGGCGGACGTTTTACCAGCGTGGATTATTTTCTCTCAAGGCTATGGCCGAAAAAATCATAATGTTGGGTGCTTAAGTGTAATATTCATAGTCCCCACCTATTCTGCGGGGGAAATGGTAGACTAGCGTGTTTTTTGAGCAGTCAAAGGTAAACAGAGTTGATCAAGAATTTAGTGAATCGTATGGCGGACAATAGCGATGCTGCCCGGACTCAGAATCCGGCCTCCTCTGGTCATGGGCAGCCGCCCCGTCAGGAGCCTTCCCACAAAGCTTCTAAGCCAGATATTCAGCGTGAGAATAACCGGTCGGAGTCCGTCAAAGGTAGCAAGCGCGGTTCACGCAAGCCCGATCTCGCTGTTTCATCCTGGTCATTGGATGATTTTGCTGTTGAGCCAAAGGAAGGTGAGAGCCGTTTTCACGATCTAGGTTTACGTGATGAATTGATGCATGGGATTGCCGATCTGGGCTTTCATTACTGCTCCCCTATACAGGGGGCAATTCTGCCCCACACCCTGCAAGGCAATGATGCTATCGGCAAGGCCCAGACGGGCACCGGCAAGACCGCAGCCTTCCTGATTACTATCTTTAACGATCAGCTTTGTAATCCACCAGAGGCAGAACGCTTTGTGGGCGAGCCACGCGCTTTGGTCATTGCGCCTACTCGAGAGCTGGTGATGCAGATCGCCGCGGATGCTGAGGAGCTGGGGAAGCATACTGGACTGCAGGTCGCGACGTTGATTGGCGGTATGGACTACCAGAAACAGCTTAACCGCCTGACCAATAGTGTCGTGGATCTGGTCGTGGCGACACCGGGCCGTCTGCTGGACTTCATGGGCCGGCGTGATCTATACCTGGACCATGTTGAGATACTGGTGCTGGATGAGGCAGATCGTATGCTGGATATGGGTTTTATCCCGCAAGTTAAGCGTATTGTCCGTGCAACACCTGCAAAGGAGAGCCGACAAACACTGCTATTTTCTGCCACGTTTACTCAGGATATTCTCAATCTTTCGGAGCAATGGACGTATCAGCCGATTTCTGTTGATATTGAACCTGAAAATGTCGCAACGGATTCAGTAGACCAGAAAGTGTATCTTGTCAGTAGTCAGCAGCGTTACCAAGTACTTAATAATTTGCTCCGCAGTGAAGGCTGTACCAGCGTGATTATTTTTGCCAATCGACGAGACCAGGTTCGCCGTTTGCATGAGCGCCTGTGCAAGTCAGGAGTAACCGCAGGTATTCTGTCTGGGGAAATACCTCAGGCAAAACGTACCCGTACGCTTGAACAGTTCAAGCAGGGTGAGATAAAAGTATTGGTGGCAACGGACGTTGCCGGCCGTGGCATCCACGTAAGCGGTGTCAGTCATGTGGTGAATTACAACTTGCCTGAGGATCCGGAAGACTATGTACACCGTATAGGTCGTACCGGGCGCGCCGGAGCAACCGGAACTTCCATCAGTTTTGCCAGCGAAGACGATGCGTTTTTATTGCCAGATCTGGAAGCGTTATTGGGCACGAAGCTGGAATGTACACATCCCCCCAAAGAGCTACTGATCTAACTCTTCGCACCATAGCAAAGTGGCGCCCACAACTGCAGCTGGCACCACAAAAAAATTCACCAACGGTATGCTGGCGCACAAGGCGACGACGCCGCCAAACCCCATGCTGGTGAGTCTTCGAGACCGCACCGCGGCCTTTACCTGTGTGAAACTCAACTGGTGGTTGTCCATAGGATAGTCCACGAATTGTAGGCTCATCATCCAGGCGCCCAAAAGAAGCCATGCCACCGCGCCTACGCCGGGAACGAATGAGATCACCAGAACCAAAAGCGCCATCGGAACGTAGTACAGAAGCTTTAGCAGTTCCCGCACAATACTTCTTGGCACTGCCAGAAACGCCGCACCCAGACCCTCAAGTGAGGCCACTGCCTGACCGGTGATCAGCTCTTCTGCCTTTTCAGCCAATAAGGCGTTAAAGGGCGATGCGATGATCAGCGCGACCGAGGTAAATACGTAGCCGCTTATCAGACTCACGGTAATGCCAATGATGGGCCACAAAATCCATCTGATAAAGTTCAGCCAATCGGGAATACGGGACAGCATCGCGTCCATTAGGTCACTGATATAGCTAAAACTAATAGTAATTAGAGAGCCAAAGATCAGGATATTGATCACCAGGGGAATGATCACGAAATGCCGCAAAGAAGGATGGCCTAATAGCCGTGCGCCCCGTGTCAAATAGTTGGCGCCGCGCGCAATATTACCTCGCATCTGGCTTGTCTCCCGTGGGCAGGCCGCAAGCGGGGCAGAGGCAGCGTTCGCCGGCAGAGTCTTTTGCTTTCTCCCTTGCCTGGCCACTGATACTGACACTCTGACACCAGCAACTTTTTGGTGGCAGACCTGCGGCAACCGCGCATTGGTTGTCGCCTCCGCACAGAGGGCATAACATTGCTATTTGCTTAGATTGACTCATTAGCGTGTCATTTTACCTCGGGCCTCGCGCTATAATACCGGACTGGACAGGGAGTGGGTAATGATGAGTGGTGACAACGATAAGGTTTTTTCCGATGCGATGTCCGATGTGGTGCCCTTAAAATACGAGCCTAGGGTCGATCTTAGTCGAAAATCTGCGCTCGATAAAGACTCTTCCCTCGAGCACCGTCGGCGGGCAGCTGCAGAGATGCCAGAGACCGACCTTAACGTGTTATCGAATACTGGGATAGTGCCGCTGGATGCCTGGTTGGTGCTCGCCTTCAAGCGCAACGGCGTACAAAACGGTGTGTTTCGTAAATTAAAGCAGGGCCGTTATGAAGCCGAGGCCACGCTTGATCTGCACTGCATGAATACAGAGGTTGCGCGTCGTGAGGTCTTTGAGTTTATTGAAGAGGTCTACCAATTGGGTCTGCGCAGCGTATTGTTGATTCACGGCAAGGGCGGAAGTAAATTGGAAAAAGAGCGCAGCTCAATTCTTAAGGGCTGTGTTGACCATTGGCTGCGGCAGTTAGAGATCGTTCAGGCATTTCACAGCGCACAACCGCGGCATGGCGGCACTGGGGCGGTGTATGTGTTGTTGCGCAAGAGTGAGGAAAAGAAGCGGGAAAATCGCGAGAAATTTTCCAAGGGGCGAGTGGCTGTCGATCCTCTCTTGTAGGTGTAGTGCATCGGCGCCGTATTAATCTAGGCTAGCGTGCTGCGGCCGCCTTTAAAATCTCAGCGTACTGAGCTCCGTGGCGATGGGTCGATATGATGTCCAGCACAGTGCGCCCATCCTTGCTGGTCGTATTCAGGTCCCGACCATCGTTACAGAAAAAAGACACAAACAGTTCGAAATCTGAAGCGCGCATGCTCTGGTAAGCTTTGAGTAGCATGTGGAAGTCTTCGTCGGAGCCATCATGTGGCTTCACGTTCAGGAAGCTTTTTACGTGTTCTTCGGTCCAGACCTCGTCCACAACCTTTTCTTTGTCTTTTCGCATTGTTCTTGTTTCCTTTATATCAGCTTTTTAGCCAGTAACTCATTCACCATTTGAGGGTTTGCCTGACCTTTGGACAGCTTCATCACTTGGCCAACAAAAAACCCTACCAGTTTTTTTCGCTTGGCTTCGTCTGCATCGAGGTACTGCTGCACCTGCGCCGCGTTGGCGCTGAGGACGTCATTCACAATCGCGTCAATGGCACCCGTATCGCTGACCTGCAATAAGCCGCGTGCCTCGATTATCTCGTCAGCGTCGCCTTCGCCCTTCCACATCGACTCAAAGACTTGTTTGGCCATCTTTCCAGAAATAGTATTGTCGAGAATTCGACTGATAAGTTGCCCCAGCGCAGTGGCAGATACTGGGCACTTTTCAATGGTGCCTCCAGCGCGATTTAACTGGCCCAATAACTCCACCTGAACCCAGTTTGCTGCGATTTTGGCATCGCCACATTCTCCAGCAACGGCCTCGAAGTAATCTGCCAGAGGTCGGCTGTCGGACAGCACATTAGCGTCATAGGGGCCCAGTCCGTATTGTGCGGTAAAGCGCGACCGTTTGTCGGCGGGTAACTCCGGCAGGGATTCGCGAATTGACTCGATATAGATGTCGTCTATGACAACTGGCAGCAGGTCCGGCTCTGGAAAATAGCGATAGTCATTGGCCACTTCTTTGCTGCGCATCGAACGTGTTTCGTCCCGGTCCGCATCGTAAAGGCGCGTTTCCTGTGTAATCTTGCCGCCCTCTTCTAGAATATCCGCCTGCCGTTGAAACTCGTGATGAATGGCTTTTTCTACAAAGCGAAAGGAATTGACGTTCTTGATTTCTGCGCGGGTGCCCAATGTCGTAGAACCCATCGGGCGCAGTGAAATATTGACATCACAGCGCATGGAACCTTCGGCCATGTTGCCGTCAGAAATACCGAGATAGGTCACGAGACTATGCAGCGCCTTGAGGTAGGCTACGGCTTCGGCTGCATTTCGAATGTCCGGTTCCGATACGATCTCCAGCAGCGGTGTGCCGGCTCGATTGAGGTCTATGCCGGTATGGTTGTTGAAGTCTTCATGCAATGATTTTCCTGCATCCTCCTCGAGGTGGGCCCGGGTAATCCCAATGGTACGGGAGCTGCCGTCTTCCATTAGTATCTCGAAACTGCCCTTGCCGACAATAGGCGCTTCAAATTGGCTGATCTGGTAGCCTTTGGGCAGGTCTGGATAGAAGTAGTTTTTTCGATCGAAGACAGAGCGTTTGCTTATCTGAGCGCCAATGCCAAGACCAAATTTGACGGCGTAGTGCACAGCCTGTTCGTTCAGTACCGGCAACATGCCGGGCATCGCGAGATCAACGGCACTGGCCTGGGTGTTGGGTTCGGCGCCGAAGGTGGTGGGAGAGCCGGAAAATATTTTCGATTCGGTGGCCAGTTGCAGGTGTACTTCGAGACCGATAACGGTTTCCCATTGCATCAAAGTGTTCCCCCTTTTGCTGAGTCCGGGGTGCGTAAATGCCAGTCAGTCGCCTGCTGAAAACGATGGGCAACGTTGAGCAACCGTGCTTCGCTGAAGTGTCGGCCAATCAACTGCAGCCCCACCGGCTTTCCCTCAACAAAACCTGCAGGTAGCGACATGCCCGGCAGGCCTGCCAGATTGACCGCAAGGGTATACACATCCTCCAGATACATGGAGGTAGGGTCGTTCGACTTAGCACCCAAAGCAAAGGCCGGGCCAGGCGTAGTCGGGCCGGCGATGACATCTACCTGTTCAAAACAATGCATGAAGTCCTGCGTGATTAGGCGCCGAATCTGTTGGGCTTTCTTGTAATAGGCGTCGTAGTAGCCGGCAGATAATGCATAAGTACCCACCAGAATGCGCCGTTTGACTTCTTCACCAAAACCTTCTTGGCGAGTTCGGCTGTAGAGGTCGTGAAGATCCACAGGATTTTCACAGCGATAGCCATAGCGCACGCCGTCAAAGCGGGCCAAATTGGTTGACGCCTCAGCCGGGGCAATGATGTAGTAAGTCGGAATGGTTAGTGCGCTATGGGGAAGTGACATCTCTACCAGCGTAGCACCCTGTGCTTCGAGTTCTTTTAGAGCATTGTTGATGCACTCGCCGGTGGCGACATCCAGTCCTTCGCCAAAGTACTCCGTGGGCAGTCCGATACGCAGGCCCTCTAGACTGTCGCCGAGTGTTGCGCAGTAGTCTTCTGTGGCTGCAGTGGATGAGGTGGAGTCCAGCGGGTCGTGTCCGGCCATAGTGTTCAATAGGAAGGCGCAGTCCTCGGCGCTGTGCGCCATGGGACCCGCCTGATCTAGGCTGGAGGCAAAGGCCACAATCCCCAGGCGAGAAACACGCCCATAAGTGGGCTTGAGGCCAGTGATACCGCAGAAGGCAGCGGGTTGTCGGATCGAGCCTCCGGTGTCAGTCCCGGTGGCAGCAGGGGCCAATAGGCCGGCCACCGCAGCGGCGGAACCCCCGGATGAACCACCTGGTACCAAATCTGTGTTCCATGGATTACGTGCCGGGCCATAAAAGCTGCTCTCGTTGGAGGAGCCCATGGCAAACTCATCCATATTGGTCTTGCCTAGTAATACTGCCCCTGCCGATTTAAACCGCTGTATGACGGTGGCATCGTAAGGTGGGACGAAGTTGTCCAGCATGCGTGAACCGCAACTGGTGCGCACGCCGTCTGTGCAAAAAATATCTTTGTGCGCGATTGGAATACCGGTTAGTGCATTGGCGGTTCCGCTAGCCAGCCGTTCGTCAGCTCCTCCGGCAGCAGCAAGCGCTGCAGCTTCATCGACAGTGATAAAGCTGTTGTACTGGCTATCCAGCGCGTCGATACGGTCCAGATACGCACGGGTGACCTCTACGCTGGAAAACTGACGTTCGCGCAGTCCTTTAACCAGTTGGGCAACAGATTTAGTGTGCATTACAACAATCCTGATGCGGCATAAGCCGCTTATTCGATAACTTTGGGAACCAGGTAGAGACCATTTTCTACGGCTGGGGCAATGGCCTGAAAGGCATTGCGGCGGTTACTCTGGGTCACTTTATCCGGGCGCAGGCGTTGGGTTGCATCCAGGGGGTTGGCCATAGGCTCCACATCGTGGGTATCCACGGCCTGTAATTGGTCCACCATTTGCAGGATTTCCGCAATGCGCTGGGTCACCTGACCAATTTCTTCGTCAGATATGCGAATACGGGAAAGCTCCGCAATCTTTTCAATTTCGTCTTGCTCAATTCTCATTATCGTAAAACCATAAAAAACCGCCTTCAAAGGCACAGGGATTGTAAACTTATCACATTTGCGTCTTGCCCAAAATCCCTGTGATTGGTAGAGTTACACAAATTAGTCGACTCTCGAAAAAATGGGCTCCGTAGTGCGTTTTCAGCCGTGATTGATGGTAACTAAAGATACAAAAAGAACGTCGGCGCGGAGTTCCCCGTTGTATTCACAGGGTGCAAGAATTCATGTTTAAAAAGCTACGTGGAGTGTTCTCTAACGATCTCTCTATAGATTTAGGCACCGCCAACACACTGATCTACGTTCGAGATAAAGGGATTGTGCTGAACGAGCCCTCCGTGGTGGCGATTCGAATTCACAATGGCCAGAAAACTATCGAGGCGGTCGGCACTGAGGCCAAGCGAATGCTGGGTCGAACACCAGGCAATATCACCGCTATTCGCCCTCTGAAAGATGGCGTGATAGCCGACTTTCTGGTGACGGAGAAGATGCTGCAGCACTTCATTGCCAAAGTCCATGAGAGCAAGTTTATTCGGCCAAGCCCGCGCGTGTTGATCTGCGTACCTTGTATGTCGACACAGGTTGAGCGCCGAGCAATTCGTGAGTCGGCGCTTAGCGCTGGTGCCCGCGATGTGCGACTTATTGAGGAGCCAATGGCGGCAGCTATCGGTGCCGGGCTGAGCGTGGATGAGGCCACGGGTTGTATGGTGGTTGATGTCGGTGGCGGTACTACAGAGGTTGCTATCATCTCTCTCAATGGTGTGGTCTACCGTGATTCTGTGCGTGTCGGCGGAGATCGTTTTGATGAGGCTATCGTCTCGCATGTGCGGCGGCGCTACGGCAGCCTTATCGGTGATGCGACTGCCGAGCGGATCAAGTTGGAAGTGGGTTGTGCTTTTCCGGGTAGTGAAATGCGCGAGATTGATGTGCGCGGTCGTAATCTAGCCGAAGGTGTGCCGCGCAGCTTTACGCTAAACAGTGACGAGATACTGGAGTCCCTGAAGGACCCCCTGGAGTCTATTGTGCAGGCAGTGAAATCCGCTCTTGAACAGTCACCGCCTGAGTTGGCAGCTGATATTGCCGAGAGTGGCATTGTGTTGACTGGCGGGGGAGCTCTATTGCGTGATTTGGATCGACTCATCTCCGAAGAGACAGGCCTGCCAGTCATCGTTGCCGATGATCCTCTGACGTGCGTTGCTCGTGGCGGTGGTATTGCGATGGAAAGAATGGATCGGCGTACGATAGATTTACTGTCTACTGAGTAGTGAGACCTGATGGAGCGCCAGTTCTATACTGCGCTAGATAGGGTGTGCTTTACCGCGACGCATGCCGATCACGGCAATTGAGGAGCCGACATCAAGCCATTATTTGTTAAGAAATCTTCCCTGACGCTGCGGGTGTTAGGTCCCACCCTCGTGGTTCTCGGTTTGCTGACGGCAGACCTGTATTTTAATAAACTCCATTCCACTCGAGCAGTGCTCGACACTCTAGCGACGCCTATTTTCTGGTTTGCAAACCTGCCGACGCGCGTTGGTGGATGGACAACGACTCATGTCCGGTCCCGCAGTGACTTGCTGGAGGACAACGAGCGTTTACGACGGGAAAATCTGATATTGCAGGGCCGGTCGCAGAAGATGGCCTCGTTGCAAGCAGAAAATGTGCGGTTGCGAGCTTTGCTGAATTCTAGCGCCTTGGTGCGTGACGATGTATTGGTGGCTGAACTGATTGGCGTCTCGCCGGACCCAGAGCGGCTCCAGCTGGTGTTGGACAAGGGCGAGGGCGACGGCGTGTTTTTGGGACAACCCCTGATCGATGCCGATGGATTGATGGGGCAGGTTGTAGAAGTCAGTAGCGGCACATCGCGAGCGCTATTGATAACCGATATAACGCATGCAGTCCCGGTGCAGGTTAATCGCAATGGAGTAAGGGCAATTGCCGAGGGTACCGGCGCTTTGGAATCACTGGAGATTCGACATATTTCTGCGACTACCGATATCCGCAAGGGTGACCTATTGGTAACGTCTGGTCTCGGGGGGCGATTTCCTGAGGGGTATCCGGTGGCTGTAGTGACGCATGTCGAGCGGGACCCAGGTGAAGTTTTTGTGCGAGTACTGGCTGCCCCTACTGCGGCGCTAGACCGCACGCGGCATGTGTTGCTGGTGTTTACTGCGCAACCTGTCTCTTATACACATCTGACGCTGCCGACGAATAGAGAGG
>CAJXTK010000037.1 GCA_913061115.1 uncultured Haliea sp. | reverse complement strand
CTTCACCGCTGAAAAAAATAGACGGCGAATTTCAAGCTATTAGCTGGTCACAGGCTCTAAGCGAAATTGGAAAAAAGTTATATGACAATCAACAAGCTGGAAGCCGACTATTTAGTCATTGGTGCGGGAGCCATGGGAATGGCCTTTGTCGATGAGCTGCGCAAGCAGGACCCGCAATGTTCCATTGTGATTGTGGACCGGCATGCGAACCCCGGGGGGCATTGGAACGACGCCTATCCTTTTGTGACGTTACATCAGCCGGCTTTATTTTACGGTGTGAATTCTGAACCCCTCGGCCGCGGAGGCGAGGATCTCTCCAGCGGTGCCGAGATTCTCGCCTACTATCAACGCGTCCTCGAAAAGATGCTGCGCTCCGGCCAGGTGAAATACTTCCCACAGAGCGAGTCGGTGGGGAGCAATCGATTTCGATCGCTGCTCGAGCCTGAACTAGAGCATGAGGTGCTGGTTCACCGAAAGGTCGTCGATGCCACGTATATGAACGTCGAAGTCCCCTCGGTGCGAGGGCCCAAGTACAAAGTGGCTGAGGGCACTGCCGTGGTGCCCATTAACGGGCTGGCGAATCTGGTGAAACCTTTTGGCGCCTACGTCGTCATCGGTGGTGGGAAGACCGGAATCGATGCAGTCCTGCTCTTGCTGCAGAGAGGTGTAGCGCCGGATCATATTCATTGGGTGGTGCCCAATGATTCCTGGTTTCTCGACCGCGCACAGATCCAGCCAAACCGGCCGGCCGGCGAGGGGCTGGGCGCCCATATGGAAGCAATATTGGCAGCCGAAAGCCTGAGCGAAGGGATGCGAGATCTGGCGCGAGCCGGTCGATTGCTGCAACTTGATCCCGAAGTATGGCCGACGAAATATCGCTGCGCTACGGTGAGCCGCGATGAACTCATCGAGCTGCGTCGGATTCGTCAGGTGATCCGCAAGGGGCGGGTCGTGGAGATCAATCCAGGTGCTATGGCTCTGGAACAGGGCCAGTGGTCATCGGACGAGAACATTCTGTTTGTCGATTGCTCCGCCGACGGCCTCGCTCACCGGGATCGCTGTCCCGTATTTGAAGGATCGCAGATCACGCTGCAATCGCTGATGATATGCCAACAGGTTTTCAGCGCTTCGCTGATTGCGATGGTGGAAATTCGCTACGCAAGCGACGAGGTCGAGCAGAACCGACTCTGCCAGCCGGTGCCTCATCCGGTCGATACGCGGGACTTTCTCTTGGCCTTCGCTTTAACCTCGGCCAATCTGCAAGTCTGGGGCGCAGCCTTTGGCCGCTGGTTACGACGCAGCAGGTTGTCGATTCTCTCGCATGAATCCTTACCGAATCTGATTCGGCAGGCCTGGCATGCCCGCAAGAATGTGGTGGGTGGTTCTGAGCGGATCGAGAGGATGCTGGCCCAAGAGTTCCCCGAGAGACGGATTGGCCGCGAAGCTCCTGCAAGGGCGGCGGACTGACTGGCTGTTCGTGATCCTTTGAGGACCGGTGACTCTTACTTATAATTGTATGATCCATAGCCAACACAGACTAGACAATCTTGTAGACACACGCCGTTTATACTTACTATACTCCAAAAGGTATCTAGCGTTGGCATTTGGACCTCTATGAGCTCGCTGGGGCGGCGCCGACCGCACTTTACCGTTGATCCCTGAAGGCCGACTGCGCGATGCATGTGGCGCAACGACGTCGCCGAAAATTGACCCGCAATACGCGGGCAAGGAGTTTCTCCGTTTTGTCTATACATGGTAGCGAGTCCCTGCGTCGTCGTGTCAATGCGCTGCTTTTCCTTTGGCCCCTCTGTGTCTGTGCAGTGACTACCTCTGCCGAAATTCCGATCCCCGAGGCACATGTCCACCCAGATTTCGCGGCCTACTCGGATGCGAACGACGACGCGAAGCTCATAAGAGTGAGTGAGCACGTCTACGCGGCAATCGGCTTTGATATAGGCAACATCGTCTTTGTGTCCACCGACGAAGGCGTTCTCGTCTTCGACACGGGTGGCGAGCAGGGACGCGCCCAGAAGGCGTTAGAGGCACTGCGGGAGGTAACGAGCGCGCCAATCGTCGGCGTCGTGTACTCTCATGGTCATGGCGACCATACGGGCGGTGTCGATGCGTTTATTCCCGAAGACCAACGCGGTCAGATTCCAATCTACGCAGGAAAGAATTACCAGCGCTATCTGCGAGAGAGCGCTGTGCCACGCGGGCTTGTCCGAGCCTACTACCAGATGGGATATCTGCTACCGAAAGACATCACGGGCAGCGTGGGCTCGGGTATTGGCCCCGCCGTCGGCGGGGCCGCCGCAGGTTATTTGCCACCGACCGTGGTCGTTGAGGATATTCTGGACTTGGTGGTCGGGGGCGTCCGCCTGCATCTCTTTTGGGGCAATACCGACCTCGACGATGGACTCTCGCTTTGGCTACCGGACGAGAAAGTCATGATGGTCGGCGACGCGGCCTATCCGATGCTTCCGGCAATCGCGACTCCGCGTTTTGAGTTCGGTCGTCAGTCGTGGGAGGCCCTTGAAACTCTGGATCACTACCGGAGCTTTCCGATAGAGCACCTAGTCCCGGGCCATCTCAGCGTGATCTCGGGCAAAGAGAACGTCACAAAATTTCTTCGTAACTTTCGCGATCTGGTTCAGTACATGCAGGACCAATCGATCCGTGCCGTCAATCGCCGCCTGGATCACGGCGAGGCTGCGGCTGAAATGGAGGCAAACCTGCCGCTGCACCTGAAGAACGATCCAAACTTGGCAGAGCGATATCATGAGTTCTCTTGGATGGCCAAGCAGATGTATACGAAGGCGGGTGGCTGGTGGAACGGTGACACTGTTGAACTCGTTAGCATTCAGCCCAAGGAGCGCGCCGAGCGAACCCTCGAGTTGATCGGGAGTCGTCGAAAAGTTCGGCAGGCGGCTGAACAGGCATTCGAGCAGGGCGAACGCGGCTGGGCCGCAGAGCTCGCTCGCATGCTAGTTGTGACTGATCCTAACGATGACCAAGCGAAGCAGATGCTCGCGCGGATACTTCGTACGATTGCGTACGATTCAAACACAGCCAACCTGCGTCACTACTTGCTCACCGAAGCCCTCGTAATGGAGGGGAAGGCGGATCTAGAGAGCATGCCGATCGACGTCGCAAATCCACGTTTCCTCGCGGCGAACCCCGATTCGGTAATGTTTCGGGCGCAGGGTACACGGCTTGATCCCGTCAGCAGTGCAGCTGTCGAGTTAGTCGGTGGCTTCACAATTAGCGATACTGACGAGGAGCATACCTTAATCATTCGCCGCGGCGTGATCGAATGGAAGGCGGGGCGACCCGAGAAGGCCGATATTCGCGTCACCTTTGATCGGGAGACGTGGTTGCTGATCGCCGGCGGTCAGCTTCGCTGGCTGGATGCAGAAGAAAAAGCGGCGCTCACGGTGACGCCTAACCGTGCGGCACTAAAGTCCTTTGTTCAGCATTTTGATGGTGAGGGCTAAACGCCATCGAGCAGCCGGGGCGCTTCATCATAAAATGGTTCTGCTGCTGGATATTGGTGTCTAATAAACCGTCAAACTTTTCATTGCACGACTATCGGTAGGTTGGAGTTTATGAAAACCCAAAAAACGTTTTGCAGAATATGCGAAGCGCAATGCGGCCTCATTGTTAATACTGATAACGAGAAAATCATTAGTATTGAGCCCAACCCCGACCATGTCGGAAGCAAGGGCTATACCTGTATGAAAGGTTTAAAAATGGGTGACTTCGCTCATAATCCTGACCGCCTCACTTCACCGCTGAAAAAAATAGACGGCGAATTTCAAGCTATTAGCTGGTCACAGGCCCTAAGCGAAATTGGAGAAAAGTTAAAAGCCATACACAGCGAACACGGCGGTGAAGCAATCGCCGCATATATGGGCAACCCCATCAGTTTCAGCTTTTGGCCAACAACGGCCATGACCCTGTTCCTGAAAGCCTTTGGTGCTAATAAGCTGTTTACACCCGGCACCCAGGATTGTGCCAATAAATTTGCCGGCGGCGAACGCCTGTTTGGCTCTGCCAACGACCAAGTGTTTCCCGATATCGAGCACACCCAGTTATTGATAGCCATTGGCAGCAATCCTGTCATTTCAAAAATGAGTTTTATTTCAATGCCCCACCCTATGAAAAAATTGCAGGCCATAGAGCAACGGGGCGGCAAGGTGTATTGGGTCAACCCAAGAAAGACCGAATCAGCCAAACGCCTAGGTGAACACATTGCCATCAGGCCTGATACCGATATCTTTTTCGCACTCGGCTTTCTCAATGAACTGATTCGCTGTGGCGGAGTTGATCAACAACGTGTTGCGAACTATATGAACGGCTATGACACACTGGCCGACGTTGCGCAGACCTGGACAGCGGATCGAGTCGCACAGGTGACACGAATACCCGCTGACACGCTACGACGCATGGTGCAGGACTATATCGCCGCCGACGGGGCAGCCATGTACTTTTCCACCGGCGTCAATCAGGGTCGCTTTGGCTTGCTGGTCTACTGGATACAGGAAGCGATTAACGCCATCAGTGGGAATTTGGATAAACGTGGCGGTGTGTTAGCCGGCAAAGGTGTTGTACCTCGCATTGATCTGCCCACAGAAACCTTAACGTCACGAATCAACGATATACCTTATGTCAATTCCACTATCCCAGCAGGCATTATGGCTGAAGAAATACTGACACCTGGCAAAGGTAAGGTTCGTGCCATGTTTAATATGTCAGGCAACCCTTTGCTGACCTGCAGCGGCAGCGACCGACTGTCACAAGCATTCGATGACCTAGAGTTGTTTGTGTGCCTGGATATTGTGCGTAACGAAACCGCAGCACATGCCGATTATATCTTGCCCGGGCTGCATTCACTCGAACGCGCTGACATTCCATTTTACTTTTTTACTATGATGGGGTTAATGCCAACGCGCAGCTTTTCTTATACCGATGCTGTCATCGCACCACCGGGCAGTTGTCGTGATGAAGGTCTGATACTGCGACAGATTTGCAATGCCGCAGGGGTCCACCTTGCGGGTTCACGATGGCTGCAGTGGGCAAGTAACGCCGGCGTGTGGCTTAAAAAAATTCCGTTTATTGGCCAATTGGCAACAATGGAAAAACTATTTTTGGGCTTACTGCTGCGATCAGCCAAATTGGGCGGCATTAGCAATATGCGCAAACACCCTGACGGGCTGCTGCTGGAGCCCAATCAACCCGGCGACTATCTGGGTCAGCGGGTGATGACCCCATCGGGTAAAATAGAGCTGGCACCCGCAGATCTAGTGACTCGCGCGGAGCAGACACTGGAGTCCACCTTTGCACAGGAGCTGGCCAATAGTGATGCGTTAAAGTTGATTCAAAAGCGAGAACGGTTTAGCCATAACAGCTGGGCACACAATGTAGACGCCTTTGTTAAAGGTGAACGCAATACCAACTATCTCTACATCAACGAAACGGATGCCAAAGCATGTGGCCTTGTCGATGGCGACAGAGCGTTAGCCCGCGTCGGGGAACACAGCATTGAAGTCCCGGTAAAAGTCGACAACGACATGATGCCAGGGACCATTGCCATCCCACATGGCTGGGGCCATCAGCAGGCCAGTGGTCTCAGCATCGCCAGTAAAACTGACGGTGCTAATATTAATCGATTGATGCCCAGTGGGCCGGACTCCATAGAGCCCGCATCAGGCATGTCGCACATGAACGGTGTCATTGCGCATATCAGTGCTATGAGTAACTGATTTATCAGTATTAAAGGGACTTCTATCGAACTGAAACATTTGACGGACGACGTTGGCGGACGCAAAGTACGTGTACATAATCGCTGTCACTTCGATACTGTAGTGTTTTTGGAGGATCCAGCTGGCTGTTTGCCAAAGGCTGTGGATGCCACAAAAGGAATTTAGACTATTCACAGCTGTGAGACATAAACATGAATCGTATTTTGATTGCCTCCGCCCTTGTTTTGAGTTCCTTGCTCGTAGCCTGCAGCGACAGTAATAACAATGGCCCACAGCTGGATCAGGGCGCACCCAACCCCTTTGCTGGATTCGTTAGCGCTGTTTACAGTGGTGGTGACAACTGGCTATGCCACCCTGCGCTGACTGAGGAGAACAATGTCTGTGCCAGCAATCTCGATGCGACCCTCGTATTTGCCGATGGCTCTACCGAAGTGGAGCTGTATAACCGAGAAGCCGACCCTAAAGTGGACTGCTTTTATGTCTACCCGACTGTCAGCGGCGATCCGGGCACTAACTCCGATCTGGAAGAGGGCGCCGAAGAAATTTTTACGACACTGAATCAGGCGGCGCGTTACTCACGCTTTTGCCGTATGTTTGCCCCGGTGTACCGCCAGACTACGCTTGCCGCCATTGCTAGCGGCGCCTTTGGCGAAGGTGGGTCAATAGCCTACGCCGATGTTCTCGACAGTTTTCAGCATTATATGGCTAACGACAATAATGGCCGGGGTTTCATTTTTATTGGACACTCCCAGGGCGCTAGTCACCTCAAAAAGCTGATAGCAGAGACGGTTGAGAATGATGAGTACCTGCTACAGCTCCTAGTCTCGGCACATTTGATAGGTTCCGCAGTGCGCACGCCCGAGGGAGCGGATGTCGGTGGTGATTTCCAGCAAGTGTCTGTCTGCCGCACTTCCGACCAAACGGGTTGCGTTGTAAACTATTCTATCTATCGTCAATCTGACCCCGAACTCGCAGCGGGCGTTGCCGTATTTGGCACTCCCAGTAATGGATTAACCGCTGTGTGCACCAACCCAGCGGCCCTGGCCGGTGGTGACGCCAGTCTTAATAGCTATTTCCCGGTCGCCGCTGTGCCCGGTGTCATCGACGCACTGATCGTCAAGCGTGCTGACGGGCCCTATGCAGACTCAACATCGGCGCCACCGCTAACCACGCCGTTTTATGCCATGCCGGATTTCATCAGCGGGCAGTGCGTGCTGGATGAAAATGGCATCAGCTATCTGGAGGCCACAGCGCACGCTGATCCACTCGATCTCCGAGCAGACGACTTTAATGGCGAATTCGTCATTTTCCCGGGGTGGGGCCTGCATCTGGTCGATATGACGCTGCCAATGCGCGATCTAGTAGAGCTAGGAGAGACCCAAGCTGAATCTTGGCTGCAGGATCAATAGCGAATTCGGCAGCAGTGAGGCGTTTGCTTATACTCCTATGAGGTGAAAGCGCGCTATTCGTTGGCCACTCAAACGATTGCAGCATGTGCTTTACGGCATTATCATACGCAACGTCAATGTCCACTGGTGTCCGCTGAGTTTAGGTTCTTGAGGACAAGGAAGAGCGATTACGCAAGTACCCCACATTCACTCGGTTCGCGTGTTTGCAGACGCTGGGCTATCAATGTCTATGCCCGTGGCCCAGGGTAACCCTTGCTGCGTGATGATGATGAAAGCAGAACCTGAGACAGCGCCGCAGCCCAGCAATGTCACTCAGTGCTGCACGTGGCTAGGGGAAAACGGCGTGCCGCAGGTGCGCTGTTGGACGCCGATGGGGCAGCCCATCAGCCTGTGTGGTCACGGGTTATTGAGTTGTGGAACAATATGGACACAGCGAGGAGAAGTAGTCTCGCGTATGATTATGAACGATGCCAATGTGCGATTTTCACGGCACCGAGACATCAGTTGGGTCGGTTTTGATCCCATAGCTAGCGAGCCCAGTGTGGTGCCAGAGTGGGTTAAGAACGTCTTTGGCAGCGCACCCCAATCGGCCGCTGTGGCCGGGGGTGAAGCGGGCTACCTGATACTGTGCTGGCCAGATAGTGTGGACCTGAGAGATCTTACCGTGCCCGGCGCTGAACTGGCAGAGCATACCGGCCGAGCGATCATCGCCACCTGTGCTGATACCCAAAGCTCAGCGCTGGATATAAGACAACGGTATTTTGCCCCGCAACATGGCATTGCCGAAGATATTGCCACCGGCTCTGCCATGCGGGTGCTGGCGGATTTCTGGCAGGCGCAGGGCGGTTATAATGAGCTGCGCGCATGGCAATGTTCTGTTGAGGGTGGTCATTTGTTCAGTCGCATACAAGGCGGCATCACTTGGGTAGGCGGTCGAGTAGAGGCAGAGGGTGTTTGAGTGTACTGGTTTCGAAACGCTGCAGTGCTGGAGATAAAGAGTGTCGGCAATGGACGATGAAGCAATAGTCGCAGCGTTTGTGGAAACCCGGCAGCAGTCTGTGACTATCTGCGCGCCGCTGTTGCCAGAAGATTACAGCTTGCAGGCGGCCGCATTTGCCAGTCCGCCCAAGTGGCATCTGGCGCATACCAGCTGGTTTTTTGAAACCTTCATTCTTAAGCCCTTCGCCAGCGGCTATGAGTCGCCGCAGCCGCTGTATGAGGTGTTGTTTAATTCTTATTATAATGGCATTGGCGCGCAGCACCCCCGCGATCAGCGTGGTTTGTTGTCTCGTCCCCCACTGGAGGACGTGCTGGCCTACCGTGAATTCGTTGATGCCGCAGTGCTAGCGCTGGCCGCTGCTGCGAGTGATACAGCGCGCAAAACGATTCATGAGCGCATGCTGTTGGGCATTGAACACGAGCGCCAACATCAGGAGTTGTTTTTCACCGACTTCAAGTATTCTCTGAGTGCAAACCCACTATACCCCGAGTACCTGTCACAAGCGCTATCCACGAGTGTCAGTGCGCCGCCATTGCGGTGGCTGCGTGATGAAGGGGGCCTCATTACCATTGGCCATTCGGGACAAGGTTTTTGCTTTGATAATGAACTGCCACGGCATCGCTATTTTGTCGAACCCTTCGAGTTTGCCAGTCGGCTGGTAAGCAACGGTGAGTTTCAGGCCTTTGTTGATGATGGCGGATATCAGCGCCCAGAATTGTGGCTGGCTGACGGCTGGGCCATCGCAGTGGCGGAAGGCTGGACCGCACCACTGCACTGGTTGAACAGAGACGGCGAGCAGAGGGAGTTCACGCTGTACGGATCACAGCCGCGTGATGCCGCTCGCCCGCTGTGTCATGTCAGCGGCTATGAGGCTGAGGCCTATGCCCAATGGGCGGGCGCACGGTTGCCCACGGAACAGGAGTGGGAGAAGGTCGCTGTTGACCAGCCTGATTCCCTTGGGGGCATGGACGATGGGCACTATCATCCACGAGTGGCTGCCGATGATAAAGGCGTAAGCCAACTCTATGGTGAGTGCTGGCAATGGACTCGCAGCGCCTATACCCCCTATCCGGGCTACAAGCCCTCCCCGGGAGCTATCGGTGAGTACAACGGTAAATTTATGAGCAACCAGTGGGTATTGCGCGGCGGCTCCTGTGTAACAAAAAGCAGTCAGGCTCGACCCAGTTACCGAAACTTTTTTTACCCGCAAGACCGTTGGCAGTTCAGCGGTATTCGACTGGCCCGAACTTAGACATAAAGGCAGATCAATGAGAGAACAAGCGTCGCGCAAGAGCGACAAGGTGGTGTTTAGGAATGAGCATCCCGACCTGAGTCACAGCCGTGAGGAGATCCTCGCCGGTTTGCAAACTACTCAAAAAACGGTGAACCCGAAGTGGTTCTACGACGAGTATGGCTCGCAATTATTCGACCAAATCACCCGTCTGCCGGAATATTATCCAACGCGCACCGAGGTCGCTATTCTTACAGAGAACCGTGAACAAATCAGCGCGCGCTGTGGTCATGGCTGCCTGTTTATCGAGCCTGGTAGCGGCTCCAGCGAAAAGGTGCGGATATTACTCGACACTCTGCAGCCCGCAGCCTATGTGCCAATGGATATCTCTGCAGATTTTCTACAGTCGGCAGCCCTCGAGCTCGGTGGCGAGTACCCATGGCTCGATATCTACGCGGTATGTGCTGATTTCAACCAAGGCTGGTCTTTTCTCGACGCTTTACCGACAGGAAAACGCGTGGTGTTTTATCCTGGCTCAACGATAGGCAACTTGGAGCCGAAGCTGGCGGCAGAGTTCCTGATCCGAGTGCGCGATATGATGGGTGAGAACGGTGGTGCCCTCGTTGGCGTTGATACGCACAAATCCACTGATCGTCTCAACGCCGCGTATAACGACAGTCAGGGCGTTACGGCAAAATTCAATCTCAATGTGCTGCGCCGACTAAATGAGGTGATGGATGCGGAATTTGAAGAAGACAGCTTTCGCCACCACGCGTTTTACAATACCGAGGTCCGGCGCATCGAAATGCACTTGGTCAGCGAGCGGAAGCAGTCGGTGCGCTGTAACGGCGGCACCGTGGAGTTTGCGCTCGGCGAAACCTTGCACACGGAAAGCTCGTACAAGTACACGGCACAATCATTTGCGGCACTGGTGGAGGCAGCCGGATTGAAGTTGGCGCAGAGTTGGATGGACGCCGACGAATTATTCAGCGTGCACTACCTAGAACGCGCCTGAGCATCTACCAATGCCCCGTGCCGGGTTCGCCCTTAAAGGGGCCCCTAACGCGATCGGTAATCCAGCCACCGTAGAACTTGCCTGGCTGTGGTCTCACCAACTCACTGTTTACTCGACACTCCACCCGCCCTGGATAGAACGATGCGTGTCGGTGAATAGCGGCGAAGCTGTTGCTGGGGTTGGCGTATAGCCACGCAATTGGCACCTGCTGTGGATCGCTGGCCAGCGCGTAATAACTAGCCTCGCCTTTCCACTCGCAGAAGCTGCTCTGGGTGATCTTCGCCAGTTGCCGCCAATCGATATCTTTCTCGGGAAGGTAGTACGTGGGTGGGCTTGCCGTTTCCAGTACCCGCAGAGCAGATTTGCTGGTAGCGATGGCGACACTGGCATGACTCACCTCCACCCTTGCATCGCTGATCACCAGTATGGGGGGTCGTGGATAGTCCCACACTGATTCCTGGCCGGCGCTCGGTTGCTCAGCAAACTCTGGCCGTTTTTCCCCAGTATGTTCCCACATGCTCAATTTATACTCCTTGCTCGGCACGCATTTTCTGAACGCCGCGAATAATGAAGTGGATGAATGCGATCCATAGGCAGACGTAAGCCAAGGTGTAGCCCCAAGGGGCAAACAGATAACCCACGAGTACTCCGATGACGGGCAGCATGGCCAGCCAATGGCCGGGCACCCAAGCATCCTGTGCCCACGATATCCATACGGCGCTGATGGCGGAGAGGATCATCAGTCCCGCGAACAAAGGCAGTGCCCATGAGTAGAAATACATCAAACCGCCGAGCACGAGCGCGATGATGCCAGCACCCGAATGGATTACGGCGCCGAGGTCGAGTGTGCTTTCATTTTCGGTTAGATTTTCAGGCTCAGACATAGGCAGCGATCATCGGGAAGAAACCTTACATTCTATATTACCACGCAACGAAGACGCTTATACCAAGTGTCCGCCAAAATTAAATAAGCTGCTAATCGTCGCATGAGTAGGCAAGATTCGTCGTCCTTCGACTGGCACCGAATCGACAGCACATCGGCTGCAAATCACAATGTAGGCCTTGAACGCACAGCTCTCTGTGCAGAACGCTATAAATATTCTTGCATGATGCTGGCCATTTGGAGGGGAAGTTCCTTTAGTTGGGGATAGTTTTAGTCAAAGAATGGTTCGATCGCTACAGGCACAGATTTAAAGTTGGGTGTAAAGCTTCTAGGGTCGATACGCTTTTCACAGAGTACGTTGGCTTCAGGGTAATAAGCGAGAACGTTTCCAGGTGGTATGTCAAAAGCCTGCACCTTCATGTTTTCAAGCTTCCCTGTTGAAGACCGCACCGTAATTTTGTCACCGTCATTGAGAAAAAGCTGCTCCATATCTTCTCTTGATATCAGTAGGGCGTCTCGGCCAGCGTTATAGCGATAACTGTCATTCTCTTCATAGATGATAGAATTAAACTGTCCTTCACTGCGAATGCTGGCTAATAGAAAAGGATAGTCATTTGAGCCATCTCTAGGTTGAGGGATGGCATGTATTTGAAAGCTGGCGCGTTTATTCTCCGTGTTGAATTGAGGCGTATGCAGTAGGCGATTACGCACATAAAACTCTTCCTTAGCGACGCCTATATCTTTCAGTTCTTCCATTCCTGGTACGGTTTTTGCGATTGCATCGCGAATTTTTTCATGGGACCCAAACGCTTCAAAACTGAACGTTTTTTCGGCGGATGAATCTTTGTCAATTAGACCCTTTCCTAAGGCAGAAAGAATGCTTACTTCCGATCGGGCGTTATCGAGGCGACTAATGCCACCGTCACTTAGGCGCACAAAGTTAAACATTGATTCCTGTGTTGTGGATTGGCTTTCTTCATCTCTTGCACACACGGGCAGCACGAGTACGTCCTTTTCGATGCCGTATAGGTGCCCCTGATTCAAAGTGGTGGTGAGGTAAAGTTTAAAAGACACCTTGTTGAGTGCCGCTTCCGCCCATTTTGAATCAGGTGTCGCGCTGTATAAATTTCCACCAACAATGCATGCATTGTCCATTTCTCCTGCGTGAGCTGCTTCTAAAGACGCAAGTGTATTTAGGCCTTCTCGGGTCGGTAATTTGATATCGAGTGTCTGTTCAATTTTTTGAAAGACGTCAGACGATAAAATGGGCTTAACACCGATGGTTCCGATGCCTTGTACATTACTGTGCCCCCTTAGAGGCAGCAAGCCAGCATGCGGTTTTCCAAGCATGCCGCGAAGAAGGGCAAGATTGGCAATGTACTCAACGTTCGCCGATCCAAACTGATGATGAGTAATCCCCATGCCCCATGCAAATACGGCATTATTCGATTGACTGTAAAGCTTAGCCAGTTCGTAAACCTTTATTTTGCTGATACCAGTACTTTTTTCTATGTCGTTCCACGTTGTGCCATCGATATCATTTTTAAAGGTGGAAAAATGATCCGTATAATTTTCAATGAACTTTTTATCTTCAGTCCCTAGTTCAAGAACTGCTTTTGAGATTCCCTTTAATAGCGCGATGTCGCCACCAATATTGGGTTGTAAATACAATGACGCAATATCGGTGCCGCCTGCAATCATTGACGCGGGACTTTTGGGCACTGAAAATTTTACAAGTCCAGGTTCTTTTGCAGGGTTAATGATAATGATCTTTCCCCCGCGATCTCTGCAGTTTTTCAGTTGGTGTATTAGGCGCGGGTGATTCGACGCAGGATTAGCGCCAATAATAAAAATGGTATCGCAATGCGCTAGATCTTTTAGTTCGATTGTCGCAGTGCCAGTGCCGATGGTGCTACCTAAACCAACACTCGTTGCTTGGTGACAATAGTACGAGCAGTTGGTGACATTGTTTGTGCCGTACAGGCGTGCGAGTAGTTGTAATAGAAACCCTGCTTCATTAGAGGAGCGGCCGGAGGCGTAAAAAAAACTTCTGTTAGGTTCGCTTTGTTGAAACCGCTCTATTGCGTGCTGGAGAGCCCAATCCCATTCGACTTCTCGATAGTGTTGACTGCCTTTCGCCTTGTAAATAGGGTTACCTAATCGGCCTGTATGCTCTAGCTCTTTCGGTGAGAGTTCCCTGAGTTCGCTAATGCTATGTGAGAATACTTCGGATGGAATAGGTGATTGAATGTCGGTTGATTGCGCTTGAACACTTTTATTGCACACCGAGGGAAATTCCCCAAGCTCATTAGTCATGCCGCCAAGCTGGCCACCCATGCCAAGACCGCATGCTTTGCAGGTGTTTTTTGCGGTGAGTGCTTTTGCTGAATTTTTTAAGCCAATGCGTCTTACTGCATTAAGTGTGTAGAGGACCTTTTTGGGTCCGCCACCTACAATTTTTCTCATAGACTTGTCTCATGTGACCGAAGTAGTAGTCATACGGACAAGTTAAAGCTATTGCTTCAGAGAAGGCAAGGTATGGTGCGGAAAAATGCTTTTACCGAAGCTGTCAGAATCACGCCATGAATACGCAAAACCCCACCGTTTTCTCCGAGACAGTATTTGTTTAGTCGTGTGTCCTGCTTCGGCTGAACCGTGATGATACCTTATGCATTGACGAAGCGTCCGTGAACAGCGACGCCAAACAATATCACCCCTGATGGGCTATCAGGCCGGTGAGTTGGTTGATGTGTGTCTTCAGGCGAAGCGGAATGGCGCTGTGGATAAGCTACTCTTTCTATAAGCCACCGTCTCAACCCCGCAAGGTTTACGCCACCTTCTGAGATTTGGATAGTCGTGTTACGCTGAAAAGCTAAGTCTAAAGGGGCACGACGATGAGACGTCTAATTACTTATGTTATCCGAGCACTGCTGGTAGTTTTAGTACTCGCAGCAGTGGCGTTCGCTGTAGCGCGCGGAGGACTGAAGGAGGTAGATCAGGCAACTCGAGACGAGTGGGGCGGTAATTACCTGGAAACGGATCACGGCATCCTGTCTTATACCCGTGAGGGCCCTGTCGCTGCACCTGCAGTAATACTCGTTCATGGGTTTAGCACGCCTAAGTTTGTGTGGGAGCAGGTAATACCTGCCGTCGTGGCAGCGGGCTATCAGGTCATCAGCTTTGATCATCTAGGCAGGGGTTTCTCTGATAGGCCCGAGGGCCCCTATGATTCTGCCTTGTATAACAGCGAACTCGCAGGATTGATTAAAGGCCTAAACCTCAACACGCCTTTGACGCTGGTCGGTTACTCGATGGGCGGTGCCAATGTCGTTGACTACGCGGCCTCACATCCTGAACAAGTAAAGCAGCTAGTACTTATCGCTCCCGCGGGATATATGCGTAATGCACCTGAGATGTCTCCGCTGGCGATGCCAGTGGTGGGTGAGTGGCTGGCAACAGTTTTTGGTAGGCGTTATGCCCGCCAGGGTATTGAGTCTGAAATCAATGCAGGTAGAGCACCCGCGAATATGTTAGAAAAATTTGACCAGCAGGCAGCCTTTGCAGGCTACACCGATGCTCTGCTCTCCACACTTCGATATTTCCCGATGGCTGATTTGTCGGACCGTTATCGCATAGTGGGTGGCACTGACATTGACGTGTGGGCCATCTGGGGCACTTCTGACACAGTCGTTCCCTTTGATGGTGCTAGCCTTATGATGGAAGACGTCCCTCAGATGAAACTCACTGAACTTAAAGGCGCCAATCACAATATGACCTATGGACAGGCCGATGATGTTGCTACGGCGCTGGTGCATGCGCTTAAAGAGGGCTAATTAGCACACTTCCACTGCTGTCGAGAAATCGGGTATGCTGCTGACGTCATTTCAACAGGATAGCGCGTAATGAAGATAATGTTGACCACACTCTTTGCTGTAGCCGCACTGGTGGTATTGGCTGTCGTTGCAGGATACGCGTGGCTCGCGCCGGAGGAGTTAGTAACATACAGCCCTGCCCCCGAGACAGTAAAAATAATTGAAGGCGGTGAAATTATTGGCTACCAGAATGACTTGGGCGTGTCTGTGTGGCAGGGAATTCCTTATGCGGCGGCGCCGATAGGCGAACTGCGCTGGAAGGCACCGCGCCCAGTCACGCCCTGGGAGGGGCAGTTGCAGGCGCTTCGCCCCGGCAATGAGTGCGCTACCCAGCCCCGTTCCACTTCCAGTGAAAATCAGTCGGTGGACGGTAATGAGGATTGCCTTTTCCTCAACGTGTTTGCGCCTGCGAATGCCGACAATTTACCTGTCATGGTTTGGATTCATGGCGGCGCCAATACCCGTGGCAGCGGCAGCATTATGCTCTATGAGGGTTCGCTATTAGCAGCTCGCCACCAAGTGGTGCTGGTAAGTATCAATTATCGTTTGGGTAACTTTGGCTGGTTGTCACACCCAGCGCTGCGTTCAGCGGCTGCATCGCTTGAAGATAATTCAGGCAACTACGGCACACTCGATCAGGTTCAGGGGCTTAAATGGGTCAGGGACAATATTGCTCGCTTTGGCGGCAATCCCGACAAGGTCACTATTTTTGGCGAATCCGCCGGGGGCTGGAATGTCCTCGCGCTGATGGCGTCACCCTTGGCTAAGGGTTTATTTCACGGCGCCATCGTCCAGAGCGGCGGGCTGGATATCGAGCCTCTGTGGGTGGCCGAGAACTACGTTGACGACGAACAAGCTGGTAGCCGCCTCAGTTCACGCGAGATTATCAATCAACTGTTCATTCTTGATGGCTCCGCCGAAGATGCCGCGGCCGCTCGTGCCAGGCAAGAATCAATGTCCTCGACAGAGCTAGCCCGTTATCTGCGAGCAAAATCTACGGCTCAAATTTTTGCCGCTTATCGCAGTGAAGACGGCGGTCTTGTCACCACATTGCCAGACTTGATCGGCGATGGTCATGTGTTACCCGCCGGTGTTAGCTCCGAGCAGCTATTCTCCGATCCCGCCAATTACAACGCGGTCCCAGTGATGCTGGGTACCAATCTCGATGAAATGAAATTGTTCCTTAGCTTTAATCCCGACATGGTCAACACATTGATGGGTATTCCGACTGGGATTAAGGATCTGCAGCGTTACGACAAGTTCAATCGCTACAGCACCGACCGATGGAAAGTCATTGGCGTAGATCGTCTAGCCACAGTGATGCGTGCCGGCCAGGGAGACAACGTTTTCGCCTACCGCTTTGACGCCAAGGACTTGCGTGATTTCGGCCTGATCGATTTGCGCGACTTACTGGGTGCCGCACACGCACTGGAAATACCCTATGTGTTCGGCAACTTCCCCAAACCTTTCAGCGTGATGTATCCCTCAGACACACATGAAGCTCGCGATGCGCTGTCGGCGAGCATGATGTCTTATTGGGCGGAGTTCGCCTACAGCGGAAAGCCCGGCCGCGGCCGTGATGGAGAGGAGCGAGAGTGGACTAGCTGGGTGAACGAGGGCGAAGACAGCGACCGTTTAATGATACTCGACAGTACGCTGGGCGACGGTATTCGCATGTCGCCAGAGCGCATTAGCATTGACGACCTGAAGCAGCGTCTGTTCTTGGACACCAGTTTTGCGGATCAAGAGGAGTATTGCATGGCCTACAGGACCCTGTTTCTCGAGGATGATTTTGATCCCCAGGAATACGAGAGCCTGGGCGGGGAGGGTTGCTCTTCATAGGGAACTTATCGAGACACGGGGACCGTTTACCGAAGCAAATTGTTACCTCCTGAGTTTGGCAACAAATAGTGCACCCTAAAAACGGCTAATGTATATTACGTGAGGTGCGTTGAGTTGAGCAGAGCGGGCTGAACCCAGTTCGTGAATTCGTGAAAGAAAGTAGACAGGCGTCTCCGTATCATGTGATCGTTCCATTGAGTGTCAAGCCTATCCCGATACATAATAAATACAGATAAAGGAAGGAATATGACGGTGCACACTAGAGTTGTCGAAAAAACATGCAGGTCCATGAGCTTTGCCTTAATGGTCGCGTTCTTATCATTTGGGGCTATTAGCGGCTGCGGTAGCAGTAACGACGATAATGATTGGTTTGGGGCTGGCGATTCTGACGGCTCTGACGGGGGTTTGGGCGTTGTCGATCCCGATGCGGGCATTTACCCTAACCCACAGAACATTACGCCTTTCGTGGGCGACGACCCCCGCAAACTTCAGTTTTGGGATTTGACCTATTCGTGGACAGACGATCCCGATGGCGGCACTGGCACGTGTACCAAAGGTAACGTGCAGATCATGAATGACGAGCTTCAGGTGACACAGACGGCGGCTGTATGCCCGGACAATATTGGTCAGGTTACGCCCTGCAACCCGCAAGCGGGCGAGGATGATCAAGGCAACAATGTCGTCGCAAGCGGAGCGGTCCAGCAGTCGGCTAAGGGGTGCATCAGGGATGGGCAGGGCGTTGCTAATTGTTCGGCGACCCCGGTATCTGGTCCTACTGACGCATTGACCTGCCAACAGGCCGTTGAGAGGGCAGACCCGCTCGCCGCAGGCGCTGTCTGGTACCAGAGATTGGCAGGTATCCCGCCAGGCACTTCGGCAAATTATTGGTGGGGCAAAGCGTTCGGAGCGCAGGGGGGCGAGGCCAACACCTACGGCGGTACGCAGATGGTCTATTGGGGGGATTCAGAAAGCGCAATATCGGTCGCGGCAAGCGGAGGCGGCGAATATAGCAAAGAGGTTCAACCCATCTATATGTGCAACGCGGCAACGGCGGATGTTACAAACACAGGCGCTTGTGGACTGTCATCACTGTTTGGCACCTGCTTGAAGGACGGCCAAAATTGCAGGATCAATAATCTCACTGAAGATGCCGACGGTTTCTTTAATGTGTATTTCAAGTCCGCCGCAGCGGCGAGCGACTTACCTCCGCTCGATAATGCTCAGTGTGATGTGCCTTCGGGGCTCGCGTGGCTGGGTAACATTCCTAACAACGGCGTTGTCGCTACTTGGGCAAAACTGTATTCTGCAGGTTTTACCGGTGTAGTGATTGACATCAACAAATCAACAGATGCAGATCTGACAGCAATCAAGGCGGCGCCAGGCTCACCGACAATCATTCTTTCAATAGCCAATTCGGTCAAAGACTGGGAGGACTTTAAGCTTTCCTCGTCTTGGGAAACCAAAATCAACAAGTATGCCAGCGCAATAGCTCTGGATACCGAAAAAGCTGCCCCTTCGAATTGCACATGGATGAATCAGCAAGGATTTATTCAAGCTTTTCAACACCGCAACCTCCTGATTGCCATCGACGACCATACCTGCGAGGACGAGTTCAGAGTGCTTCAAAAGACGGGGGACTGGAAAATTAAATTTATCGGGGATGCGTATTCAACGGGTAATCTCCCTGCAATCGAGCCATGCCCGGATGTCGTGAATACGATGATTTATCCGACCTCTTTTCCGGCTAAGGATATCGACCCGGCATCGATTCTGAATCAATGCCCTACGGCCGCCGGGATGATTTTTTTTGACTGTACTAAGGCTTACCCGTGTGAGGCAAGTAATATCAGTTCCTATACTACTGCGCCGAAGTATAAAGCTGCCGAGGTCATAATGAATCAGCGGAGTTGCGTGAACTTTCCATCCGGGCCACCTCCAACCCCACCCACTCCCGGCGGTGAATGCTCCGAGTCTTTTTGTAACGCGAACAGCGGTGCCAGCTGCACCGCATCACCAACCAATAATTGCGAATTCTGTAACAGAAAAGCATGCCACCCCTACTCCTCAGCGGCAGACGAAATGGGGGCTGGGTTTTAATGTGAGCCTGAGCGTTTTAGCAAGTCAGGAGTGGTAGGACGTAGCATCTCGATCGGATAGAGCGTGACCTCGCAACAACCTCTATTCGGTAAAGCTGTGGCCGAGCAGAGCTGGTGCTCAGTTGCATGAGCGATGTTGCCATCTGAAAGGCCTAGCGCGCATATGTTGAAGGCGCGAGGTAATTGCGCGGTGGTTTCTGCTGGAGGTAGGGTGTGACGATGAGTGCGATGTTTTTCTTCAAGCGCATAATGGTTGTGTTTTGGGCGCTGTGGTGGATGTTGGCATTTTTGACCGACTTTCTGGGCGGCCTCTATTTATTGAATGTCTTCACAGAGCCTTGGGTGCCTCATTCAAACTATCCGGCGGTGGTGACTTCGCTGGTACAGTATGATGCACCCAATTGGTTGCCGGCCGTATTTTTTGTCGGCATTATCGCCTGGTCTTTGCTGTCCGCACTCGCATTTATTTTTGCAGCACTTACACCAGCTCAGGCTTCACAGCGTTGGCGTGAAAGAGTCAATGCTGCGTTCATTATTTCCTTGGGTCTGTGGTTCGCATTTTTTATTTCAGACCAAGTCGTTATGATGTTTGACCTCGAACAAAATCATATGGTGCAAGGCGGCTTTCAGTTACTCACCTTCATGGCGATTCACTTTCTGCCAGACGATTAATTGTACGAGGTCTATTTTCGCTCACCTCCATATACTCACTAGCGACACTGAGCCACTGGCGTTGGATGCGCCAGATTTTCGCGGTATCTAGCAGGCAATCCGTTGCCGTTTGTAAGATCTGTGGAGTATCACTCAACAGCGACTTTTTGCGTACCGTCCGGCTCAGGTTCGGTTTTGCCCAGCAGCTTGCTGATATCTCTTCCCACAAAATACAGAACCGGCACCAGAAACAGCGTGATGAAAGTGGCAAACAACACGCCAAAGGCGATGGATATGGCCATTGGTTTCACAAATTGCGCCTGTAAAGAGGCTTCCAACTGGATAGGTAACAAGCCCATGAAGGTTGTCACTGAAGTCAGCACGACGGGACGGAATCGACGTACTCCACCGTCAATGACGGCATCTCGCCAGTGCTGCCCGCCTTTAGTGATGCGCGAACTGATATGGTCCACCATGACCAGACTGTCATTGACAACAATGCCACTCAACCCAATCATCCCGATGGCAGACAGCATGCTCACGCTATTGCCTAGAATGAGATGCCCCAGTATGGCGCCCACCAAACCGAAGGGTATAACCGACATGATGATAAGAGGCAAAGCGTAACTGCGCAGTGGTACCGCCAGCGCGGCGTAAATCATCAGCAACACCGCGACAAGGCCGAGGCCGAGAGTATCGGTGGTCTTGGCCTGCTCTTCTGCTTCACCGCTCAAGCGTGTTGAAACACCGGGATAGCGAAGTAAAATATCCGGCAATAGGTCGTTAGTAATCGCCTGATTAACCTGGCTCGGCTCCACCGTAGATTTATCGACATCCGCTTCTACGTTGACCACACGCTGGCGATTGAAGCGATTGATAACACTGACCCCGACCCTCTCTGTGGCTTCGCCCACCACCTCAAATGGCACCTTGCCGCGCCCGGGGACATCGATCCACATGGATCGCAACGACTCCAGAGTGGCTCGCTCCTCGGCAGGAAAGCGCACATACACCCTGACTTCATCGCGACCGCGTTGCAGACGCTGAATTTCAGCGCCGAAAAAAGCCTGACGCACCTGCGTTGCGAGTTCGACCTGCCCCAGTCCAAGGGCATCGCCTTCGGCGGTAACGCTTATATCAAGCTCCGGCCCACCTGCATCAAAACTGTCCCTGATGTCATAGAC
>CAJXTK010000036.1 GCA_913061115.1 uncultured Haliea sp. | reverse complement strand
CAGCGTCAGATGTGTATAAGAGACAGAAGCCACAGTGCAGACAAACGTTCTCGTCCTTCACCATCACCCGCATGGTCGGCAGGTCGGCAGAGATATAAAGATCCTGGGTCAGCTCAGGAGCTGGCGCTTCGAGACGACCACGCAAGTCGTCTTCTGAACCATTGGTAGTAAAACTAATGCAATCGGTTGGACAGATGTCGATGCAGGCGTCGCACTCAATGCAACGCAACTCATCAAATACAGTCTGTACATCACAATTCAGACAGCGTTCTGCTTCCTTAAAACCCGTGGCAATATCAAATCCCAGTTCAACCTCGACTTTGCGGTCTTTCAGCGTCTTCTGCAAAGGCGCCAGCGGCACAATATAACGCTGGTCGTTTTCGACGGCATTGTCGTAGCTCCATTCGTGCACACCCATCTTCTGACTGGCCAAGGTGACATGGGGTGGCGGTCTTTTGGCCACATCTTCGCCGCGGCAAAACAAATCAATACTAACGGCAGCCTGATGCCCGTGCGCAACGGCAGTAATAATGTTTTCTGGTCCAAAGGCAGAATCGCCACCAAAGAATACCTTTTTGTTAGTGGACTGGAATGTCGCCTTGTCGACTAACGGCATATCCCATTGGTCGAACTCAATACCAAGGTCCCGCTCTATCCATGGAAAGGAATTCTCCTGTCCGATCGCCATCAACACGTCATCTGCTTCCATGAAGACCAGGCCATCCTTAATAGGTATCAATGTACGATTACCCTCTTTGTCATACTTGGCCTCAACCTTCTCAAAGTTCATGCCCTTGAGTTTACCTTCCTGTACCACAAACTCTCGAGGTACATGGTTGTTGAAGATAGGGATGCCCTCATGGGCTGCATCTGCTTTCTCCCACGGAGAGGCCTTCATATCCTCGAAGGGGCTACGCACTACTACCCTCACATCCTCTCCACCCATTCGCCGGGACGTCCTGCAGCAGTCCATTGCCGTATTGCCGCCACCAAGAACCAGAACACGCTTACCAATACTCCGCGTGTGCTCAAATGCGACGCTGGACAGCCAGTCGATGCCCAAATAGACATTTGACATGGCATCCTCAAGACCCGGCAAGTTGAGACCTTTGCCTCTTGGGGCTCCGGTACCCACAAATACCGCATCGTAACTCTTGCTCAATATTTCCTTGAGACTGTCCACTTCGATATTGAATGTCGTGGTCACGCCCATATTGAGAATGTAGTTTACTTCCTCGTCTAATACGTCTACCGGCAGGCGGAAAGTTGGAATCTGACTGCGCATCATGCCGCCACCGGCAAACTGGTTATCATATATATCAATGCTATACCCAAGCGGCGCAAGATCACGAGCCACTGTGAGTGATGCAGGACCGGCACCGATAAGTGCAATACGCTTGCCATTCTTCTTACTGGGGATAATGGGTAGCCGATCAGTAATATCGTCTTTGTTATCCGCAGCCACACGTTTCAGACGACAGATCGCTACAGGTTCTTCTTCCACTCGCACACGACGACAAGCCGGCTCGCAAGGACGATCACAGGTGCGCCCCAAAATCCCGGGAAACACATTGGAGTGCCAATTGACCATATAGGCATCGGTGTAACGTTCGGCAGCGATCAAACGAATGTACTCAGGCACTGGCGTATGGGCCGGACACGCGTGCTGGCAATCCACCACCTTGTGAAAATATTCAGGGTCCTTGATATCAGTTGGTTTCACTGGAGCTGCTCATTATTAACATGGCGGTATCGGGTCGCGGCTCATGCATCGCACAGTAAACCGCCCTTGGCGCCCGAGTAGTGTGTCACATGTCAAGTCCTGTTTCATTGATACGAGGTTGGGAATAATGTTACTTTTCCGACACTTAGGGATTATTTCCTACCTTAGTGTTTCATCTTAAACTAGTCTGAACCGCGAGTTTCTAAAACCAACCGAACAAGCCACCACTGTTTAGCTCTTCTTCGCAACCCCGCAACTGCGCCTGGTAGCTATTGGCCTTGGCATCGACCTTACGCGCTACATTCATCAACCATTGCTTTTTAAGATAGGTCCCACGCCTGTAGCCACCATGACCCTCATGGTAGGCCAGATAAAGTGCATACGTGTTACTCAGCGATATCCCGTTACGCTCTAGGGACTTTTGGTTATACCAGCCGACGAAATCAATGGCGTCAGAAAAATCATCGCGGTCTGCTCCAAAGCCCCCTCCATCGCGTTTATAGTCATCCCATGTCGCCGTTTTTGCCTGACTGTAGCCATACGCACTGGACGGTCTGAATCCGGGTATGACACCAAAGATTTTCTTACGCGGAGGCTGCGCATCATCTTGAAATCGTGATTCCTGATAGATAATCGCCATCATCACAGGGATAGCACTGCCCCACTCGTCCCTTGAATCTGCCGCGGCGTCATACCAGTCATCTTTCTCCCGGAAGATAGCGCAAATATTATTGATGTCGCGGGGAGGACTGGTTGAACACGCGCTCACACTCACCAGCAGCACCAATACGGCAACCCATTGCAGCGCGCGACTCAAACTTTAATACCCTGTGCCAAAAGAAGGGCAAGAAACGATTGCTCGTCTACAACCTCTACGCCCAACGCTTCCGCTTTCGCGAGTTTCGAACCCGCGCCCGGCCCTGCAACAACGCACGTTGTTTTCATGGAAACCGTGCCAGCAACCTTTGCACCCAGCGCCTGCAAATGGGCCTTGGCATTATCGCGCCCCAGTGTCTCCAGTTTCCCAGTGACAACCCAGGTTTGACCCACAAGTGGCTGATTCTGCTGTGGCAAACATTCGATATCAGGCCAACTCACTCCGGCATCACATAACAATCTGACCATTTCTAGACTGGACAGTGAATCAAAGAACTGGCGCAGGTGATCTGCCACAATGGGGCCCACCTCATCGACTTCGAGAAGCTGCCGCTCCGAGGCAGCCGACAGTACCGGCCAACTTCCGAAATGGCGCGCCAAGCTGAGGGCCGTCGCTTCACCCACCTCACGAATTCCCAACGCAAAAATAAAACGCGGCAAAGTAGTCAGCTTACTGTTCTGCAATGCCGCCATTAAATTGTCCGCGGACTTTTCGCCCATACGATCGAGTGTCAGTAAATGTGCCTTCGACAGCGTATAGAGTTCGGCAACATTAGCCACCAAGCCTTCGTCTACCAACTGCTCAACGAGTTTGTCGCCAAGCCCTTCTACATTTAGCGCCCGACGCGATGCAAAATGTTTTATGGCAGCTTTCTGCTGCGCTGCACAGACCAGGCCGCCCATACAACGCAAGGCAGCTTCACCCTCTTCGCGTTCTACCGCCGATTGACACACAGGACAATGCTGTGGAAACGTGACGCGCCGAAAGCTGGGCAAGCGATGCTCTAACACGACAGAAACCACCTGCGGAATAACATCGCCCGCCCGGCGCACTATCACCGTATCCCCTATTCTCACATCGAGGCGATCGACTTCATCGCGGTTGTGCAAAGTGGCGTTACTGACGGTAACACCGCCGACAAATACAGGCTCCAATCTCGCCACCGGTGTGATCACGCCAGTGCGCCCCACCTGAAACTCCACATCCAACAACCGGGTCATCTCCTCCTGCGCCGGAAATTTGCGCGCAATAGCCCAGCGAGGTGCGCGTGAGACAAAACCCAATTGCTCTTGCAGTTGAAATTCATTAACCTTGAATACAATCCCATCGATATCGTAAGGAAGGCTGCCCCGTCGCTCAGACAGCGACTGATAATACTCATTGCAAGCCTCAACCCCACGCACTACAGCGGACTGCGAATTAATCCTGAACCCCCAATCCTGCAAACGCTCTAACACCCGCGCTTGCCGGTCTGGCAAACTACCACCTTCCACCAATCCAACGCTGTAGCAACACATTTCCAGCGGACGCTCCGCCGTAATACGAGGATCCAGCTGTCGAAGGCTTCCAGCAGCGGCATTGCGCGGGTTTACAAAGAGCTTTTCGCCGCGTTCGCGTGCTCGGTTATTGAGCTGTTCGAAGCCCGCTTTGGGCATATAAATTTCGCCACGCACTTCGAGCACGTCAGGATAACCGGTTCCACGCAAGCGCAGAGGAATAGAACGAATGGTACGAACATTTTGTGTGATATCTTCACCGGTTGCACCATCACCACGGGTTGCACCGCGCTGCAATACGCCGCCACGGTAGAGTAGACTAACCGCTATTCCGTCAAGTTTCGGCTCACACGCAAACTCCAGAGGCCCCGAAATTTCTGCGAGTCGATCTAACAATCGCCGGTTAAAACTCTGCATGTCCTGATCATTGAATGCATTGTCTAGCGACAGCATAGGGACATCGTGTGTGACCTGCCCAAATTGAGCGAGAGGTTTTGCGCCCACACGCTGGGAGGGGGAATTAGTTCGCAACCATTGCGGGTGTTGCGTTTCTAAGGCGACTAAACGCTGCATAGCCCGGTCGTACTCGGCGTCGGGCACCGTAGGCTGATCCAAGACGTAGTACTGGTGATTCCAGGTATCAAGCTTTTCTAGCAGGGATTCGAGTTCCTGCAAAAGGTCCGCCACTGGCATAAGAGAATTCAGTGGGCCTTGGCCAGCAAACGCAGTTCTAGGTCACGGACTTTTTGTCGACTATGCTCCATCGTCTGCTTGCTCACTACACTGCGGGATTCGTCTAGAACATCAGCATCAAGATTGCGTGCGACCGTTTTCGCAGTCTCCAGCATATAATCAAAGGCCTGCATCATATCGTCCGGCCCCGGCAGAGTGAGGAAGAACACCAGACCGGGCGTCGCCATATCGGCCATATTATCAATATCAAACACGCCAGGCTGCATCATGTTAGTCACGCTAAATTGAACCGCACCACGCCCAGCCTCAAGTTCATGACGATGGAAAAAGCCCATATCGCCGAAACGTAGATCACACGCCAGTAGGATGTGTAATATATCGCCGCCATGGAAGCCCTGCTTACTGCGGGCCACCACGTTGAACATAAACACTTCAGGTTCTTCCTGGCTGACGAGTCCGCTAGGAGCAGGCTGCGCATTGACAACCTCTGATGGACCGTCTTCCGACCCCAATCCATCTAGCCAGTCGATATCTTCGATGTCACCGTCAGGAGCCGCGGACGTCATGCCGGCAACCAGTTCGTCATGCTCTGTGGGCGACGACTTGTCCGTCCCTACCTCATAGCCCGCAGCCCGCAGGATATCACCCCTGTCCACCACCCTGGCGCCACCATTTGGCAACTCGCCGAACATTGAAAAATCTTGCTCGGGTGCAACCGACAGCTCTTCGCTGTCTGCCAACTTCATTTTGACCTCAGCAGACCTATCCCGACGAATCCGCCGCCAAGCGTCTAACAATACAGCCACTATTAGCAGAACACCGACAACTACCATCCAGTCACGTATTGTTAAGTCCATCGCTCCTATTTCCGTCCTATTTGTCTACCGAATCAGCTGGCCGCCAAGGCCGCTGCTGCTTCCACATCGACCGACACCAGCCTCGAAACCCCGGGCTCATGCATTGTCACACCCATCAATTGATCGGCGAACTCCATGGAAATTTTATTGTGAGTGATAAAGATAAATTGCACCTTCTCTGACATCTCTTTTACCAGACGGGCATAGCGCCCGGTATTCGCATCATCCAGCGGTGCGTCGACCTCATCCAGAATACAAAAAGGCGCGGGGTTCAACTGAAAGATGGAAAATACCAACGCGATGGCGGTCAATGCCTTCTCTCCTCCGGATAACAAATGGATAGTCGCATTCTTTTTGCCCGGCGGTCTAGCCATGATAGAAATTCCGGTGTCGAGCAAATCATCGCCTGTCATTTCCAGATAAGCGCTCCCGCCGCCAAAGACCCGCGGAAATAATTCCTGCAAGCCAGTGTTAACCTTTTCGAAAGTCTCACGGAAGCGGTTGCGCGTTTCCTTGTCGATCTTGCGAATCGCTGACTCGAGAGTATCCAGTGCCGATATCAAATCTTCATTTTGAGCATCAAGATAGTTCTTGCGCTCCGACTGCAAGTTATATTCATCGATAGCGGCGAGATTGATCGGGCCAAGACGAGCAATACGATTCGCTACCTGCTCTAGAGAGCGCTGCCATTCGGGCTCATTGGCGCCATCAGGCATAGTGCTTAACACCTCTTCAACCTCGTGCTGACTTTCTACCAACTGCTTATTAATACTGTTTCGCTCGACCTGCAAGGTCTGGCTCGCTATGCGCTGTCGCTCCAGTTCACCGCGCACTGTTTCTGCGCGCTGCTCGATGGCCGCACGCTGTTGCTCCGCCTGACGCAACTGGTGCTCCATTTCGGCCACCAGCTGGCGTGCAGCAGTCAACTCAGCCTCGGCCAGCAGCCTCAACTCTAATTGCTGTTCGAGATCAATGCGCAATGCCTCTAATGGACTCTCAGTCTCGCTTAACGCCAGCGCAAGACTGTCCTGACGCTCATGCAATTGCGCCACCTGACCGTCTGTGCGTTCGATCGATTCGCGCATAGCCTTCAGCTGTGTCGACAGAGACTGATAGCGCATGGCTACCTGATGGGCACCATCTTTATCCTGGCGCGCTTTCTGTCGTGCGGTGTCAAGCGTTGAGCGGGTCTGATCTCGAGTGGACAGTAACGCCTCGCGCTGCTGTGAATCCGCCTCCATGCATTCAATGGCCTCAGCCAATACTCGCCTGGCCTCAGCAACGGCTTCCTGCTCGCTGAGGAACTGTTTTTTGGCTTCTTCGATCTCGGCATTAACCCGTTCACTGCGCAGTTTGATCTGCTCAGCCTTCGCCTGATTGGCGGATACAAGGGCACTAATCTCTGATTGCTGGCGTGTCGTTGCCTGCATTGCATGCTGCTCCGCCAGCCGCTCTTCCTCAAAGTTCTTCAACGCGTCTTCAGTGTTCTGCAAATTACGCGTTAGCTGTGCCTCGTGCTGCTGCTCTGCCTCGAGCTTCGTTATCAATGCGTCCAGCTCCTCACGCCGCCGAATAACGCCACCGTCACCATTGGACAAACGTGCAACCCGCAGCCAGTTACGGCCCACCCAGATGCCGTCACGCGTAATAATCGATTCGTGCACAGCTAACGACGCCCGCTGCTGCATCGCCTGGCCCAAATCATCTGCCGCACGCACACCGGCCAAAAAGGGATCCGCACGGCCCTGACTGTGAACCTTTGATGCCAGATATCCCGCTGCAGGGGCATCACCACCACCAGACTCTACCAGCACTAATCGACCTTGCTCCAAATTGTCCAGATAGTCCCCAAGCTTGCCGATATCCTCGACACAAACCGCCTGCAAATAATCGCCAAGCACCGTTTCAACCGCCATCTGCCAGCCGTCATCGACCTGCATCACTTCCAGCAGTCGTGACGAGTCCATCAGTTGCCGCGCCTGCAGCCACTCCCCAACGCCCTCACTGCCGTCTTCCATTGCAGCCTGCTGCAGGGCTTCTAATGAGGCTCGACGACCGCGCATTTGCTGTAGCCCCGACCGCACCTGGTTGAGCTCAGATGACAGTTGGGTGCGGTTGTCCCTCGTAGCCGCGAGTGTGTCGACCAAGGACCCACTACGCCGCTCGTGTTCGGCCATGGCCAGTTCGATCTCAGCTAACTGTTCTGACAAACTTTGTACTTCAGCGTCTGCCGGACCTATTGCAAGACCCTTTTTTTCTTCGTGCAGCTGCTCGGTTCTCTCCTGCAAACGCTGTAACACCTGCTCTACATGAACAATGCGAGACTGCTGGACTTCAGCCTGCTGGCGCGGTCCAGCCGCATGCTGGTTAAATTCATCCCATTGATGTTGCCAGCTATGCATCGCTTCTTCTGCCTCTAAAAGCGCTTGCGCTGATGCCTCTTCGAGAGCCTGCAGTAACTCCCTGTTTGGGCTCAGCACAAGCATTTCGCTGTCCCAGTCAGCCAGTTTGACTCGATCATCACCCAGATGACTCTCTGACTCTAAAAGATTGGCGACAGTCTGCTGCAGATCATCACTCAACTGCTGGCCCCGCTCCTGCTGATGCTTAATGGTCTGCTCAATGCGCGCCACTTCGGAGCCTAGTTGATAGTAAGTGGCCTGCACCCCATTAAAGGCGTCAGTGCGATCCGTATGATCTACCCTGTACTGTTCTATAGCCGTATCCACGTGCTGATGTTCTGTGTGGATTGACTCCAGTTTCACCTCCAATTCACCCACAGACTGAGTGGCGGCCTTAATCTGGACATCCAAGGCTTGGCATTGCAACGCCAGCAACTGCGCTTTAAAGGTGCGCTCTTCTGCTTTAAGCTCAGTGTATTTCTCTGCCGCCACTGCCTGACGCTGCAAATTCTGCAGTTGCCGCTCCAACTCATCACGAATATCTGTGAGGCGCTCAAGGTTTTCATGCGTGCGCCGCATTCGGCTCTCTGTCTCTTTGCGCCGCTCTTTGTACTTAGAGATGCCGGCCGCTTCTTCGATAAAAACCCGCAATTCCTCCGGCTTGGACTCTATCAGGCGACTGATCATCCCCTGTTCAATGATCGCGTAACTTCTCGGCCCCAGCCCCGTCCCTAAAAATATATCGGTGATATCCCGCCGCCGACAGCGAGTGCCGTTGAGGAAGTATTCCGATTGCCCCTCACGGGTGACCAGTCGGCGAGTCGATATCTCGGCGTAACTGGCGTATTCACCACCGACCCGGCCTTCGCTATTATCAAACACCAGCTCAATCATCGCCTGCCCCACTGGCTGACGATTAACAGAGCCGTTAAAGATCACATCGGCCATAGACTCGCCGCGCAGATTTTTGGCGGAACTCTCGCCCATAACCCAGCGTACGGCATCAATAATATTGGATTTACCGCAGCCATTGGGGCCCACAACAGCACACATATTGCTTGGGAAATTCACTGTAGTGGGGTCAACGAAGGACTTGAACCCCGCGAGCTTGATAGACTTTAGTCTCATATCGCTTTAAGTAGCCTATTTAACATACTGTTTTTTATAGGTTTATACCGAATTTTATGTAGAATTTGTTCGGCCATGCAACACAACATGTAGTGTATATACTTTCATTGAACAACACTATGCCTGTACAGGAGAAATGCAAAAAATCGTTTTTGGGTGCAGGGCAGGACGCCAAGGACCTGTGCAGAGGCAAGACTTAGGGTGTGTTCGGCACCAGCACGATAGCCACTAGCGTATCATCAACGCTGGGAGCCACCGGCCCCGCCTGTCCAAGCCAACGGGCATTTGCCTCGCCGGGGCGGCCATCGCGGGATACCTGCACCGCGACCATCACCGACGAGGCTGCAGAGAGCTTCTGACCCGCCATGGAGTTGCTGTCATCCAGCCGTAAAGTCACCGGCAGTTGTGCGCCCGTCAACCGTTGAACAGCGATCGGCATGCGGCTTTGCGAGTCTGCATTGCGCGCCAGAATAAATACCGTATCTGCCGGGTCGATAGTGGCGCCCGCTGGAGCAGAGACGCTTACCGTAACGCCGGCTCTAGACACCACCGCAGGTGCTGCAGGTGCCACAACGGCCGGCGCACTGCCCTCAGGGGCTAACGCAGCAAGTTGTTGCCGCGACGTTTCTATCATCTGCTCAATTATCTTTTGGCTATCAGAGTTCGGTGACTCCAGCGCCAGCAAGCGGTCCCAGTAAGCAATTGAAACGTCATACTGCTGTGCATCGAAGGCGGCCATGCCCAGCAGACCCAGTGCGGTGCGCTGTTGCGGGTCTGCAGCAAGCGCCTGCTCTGCCCACAGTCGAGCAGGTCCGTTCAATGTGCGGCCGGCGGCGAGATATTCAGCCTGCGCAGCATATGCAAGAGCCTGCGCATCTTCTGGCACCGCCTGCACCAGCGCACTATAAAGTTCTGCCGCCCGCGTATAGTCTTCCTGGCCCATGTAATAGCGGCCCAACAGCGAGACATAGTGAAGATTCTCCGGACGCTGTAACGAGCGCGCCTCAACCTCCGCGATGAGACTGATCTTCTCGTCGGGCGTCATGTCCTCCTGCAGGTTTTGCAAGCGCCCCGCAATCTCAACATCCTGAGCGGCACCGAGCATGTAATACAAAACACTGGCCAGCAGCGCCACTAAGGGCAGAAATACCCATACCGGAAAAGACTGCGCTGACGTCACCTTGGTGGGCGCGCCAAGATGCTCATCTTCAAGTAGACGCAGGCGCGCGTCTTCGTCCAGCGCGTCATTGCCCTCAGCCGCTAACTCCAGCCGCCGCAATCGGAACCACTCGAGATTGGCGCTATCCAGATCCGCTTCGGTACTCCCGGATCGCGCACGAGGAAAGAGATAAAAAACGCCACTGAGAAGTACCAAACCCGCACATGCCAAAATAAAAGTTGTCAAGAATCCTGCTCCGCTTTATTCAACAACGACTGCAGTCGCGCCTGCTCCTCGACGCTCAATGAGGCGACCCCGGCAGTGCCCGCCCTTGACTTCGAACGCAGCGTGAGCAACAGCACCCCAAACGCCGCCAACAACAACAGTGCGGGGGCCAGCCAGAGGATTATAGACACGCCGCCAAAGCTAGGGCGATAGCGAACGAACTCTCCATAACGCGCTACCATATGATCAAGAATCTCAGCATCAGAATCCCCCTCTTCCAGTTGCTGATGTAATAGCCGGCGCAAATCTTGTGCGATAGGTGCATTGGAATCCGCGATATTCTGGTTCTGGCACTTGGGACAGCGTAATTCCTCAGTCAGATTTTGATAGCGTACTTCCAACTCAGCGTCGCTGAAATTGTAGGTTTCAACTAACGCAAGAGCCGGACCCACGAATATCACCAGAGCAGCAGAAAACAACCAACAGGTAATCTTCATTGCGCGCTACTCTCCACTGTCAGCGTCTGATACAAAGGCTCGAGAACCGTCTTCCATACCCCCTCGTCTACCACGCCCACGTGGCGATATCGAATCACACCTTTCGCGTCAACCAGGTAGGTTTCTGGTGCACCGTAGACACCCAGATCAAGTCCCAGCGTTCCTTCATGATCGGCAATATTAAACCGATAGGGGTCTCCCAGTTCATCCAACCAACGCTGTGCGGCAACATCATTATCTTTATAGTTAATGCCAAAAAGGGGAATGCCCTGTTGCGCAAGCTGCTTCAAATACGGGTGTTCCACGCGACACGCAACACACCAGGTAGCCCAGACATTTAACAGCGAGACCTGACCTTCAAGGTCCGCCTGAGATAGCAATCCGGGGCCGCCTAAACGGGGCAAATTGAATACGGGAAAAGGTCGATCAATCAGTGCTGAGGGCATCTCGCTAGGGTCAAGGCTCAGGCCTCGAAATAACGTAATGGCCAGCATCGCAAACAGAATCAGCGGCAAAAAAAGCTTGAGTCTAGGCCCCATGAAGCGCGGCCTTGTTACCCGAGCGCACAACCTCGCGTTGGCGTCGATAACGTTTGTCCAACACCGAGGTGAAAGCACCTGCCGCCATGAAAATCGCGCCCAACCACATCCAGCGTACCAGAGGCTTATAATGCAGCCGCATCGCCCAGGCACCATCATTGCCGATGGGCTCTCCCATCGCAACATAGAGGTCGCGAAACAGACCAGGGTCAATAGCGGCTTCTGTCATCACGGAACCGGTGGCGAGGTAGCGCCGTTTCTGCGGCAACAAGTTAGCCACAATGACGTCGTCACGAGACACTTCTATCCGCGCTTCATCTGCCGTAAAGTTTGGCCCGCGCACTTTCGTGACTTCAACAAACTTAAACTCATAACCGGCGAGTTCCTGTGTATCGCCCGGACTCATTCTGAGATCGCGTTCAACAGAGTACTGACTGGTAGCAACGACCCCTGTCACACAGATCGCGAATCCTAGGTGCGCAATCAGCATGCCACAGTAGCCCGGCGTCAATCGCTGCAAACCGCGCGCTGGACTGGACGCATTGCGCAGTCGGCGCCAGACATCCTGCAACAGTCCCAGCACTAACCAAGACGATAACAGTACCGCCAACGCAACCCAAATATTGTAAGGCGCATGTAGCAGTGGGAATGTAAACCCACACACAACCGCGACCACGGCAGGAATCATCAACTCACTACGCCAGCGCGCAACATCATCACCTTTCCAGCGCGAAACCGGGCCGATCCCCATGAACGGCACCAGCAGGACCATCAAGGGTACAAAAACAGCATTAAAATACGGCGGGCCGACAGAAACCTTACCCATTCCCAGCCCATCCACAATCAGCGGAAAGAGCGTGCCAAATAACACCGTCAGGGTGGCCACTAAAAACACGACATTATTGCACAGCAAAAGGCTCTCTCTGGAGACCCATGCGAAGGTGACCTTGCTACTTACTGCCGGTGCCCGAAACGCGTAAAGCGTTAAGGAGCCGCCTACCACTAGTGCCAGGAACACCAGAATAAACATTCCCCTGGCGGGATCAGTGGCAAACGCATGCACTGAGGTCAACACGCCGGAGCGGACCAAAAAGGTGCCCAGTAGGCTCAGCGAAAAGGCAAAAATAGCCAGTAGCACGGTCCAGCTTTTGAACAGCCCGCGTTTATCCGTGGCTGCAAGCGAATGGATTAGCGCGGTTCCTGCCAACCAGGGCATGAATGAAGCATTCTCCACTGGGTCCCAGAACCACCAACCACCCCAGCCCAACTCATAATATGCCCACCAACTTCCCAGCATAATGCCTAGACTGAGAAAGCCCCAAGCAATGTTGGTCCAGGGCCTCGACCAGCGCGCCCAAGATGCATCCAATCGGCCGCCAAGAAGCGCGGCGATAGCGAAAGCAAAAGCCACAGAAAACCCGACGTAGCCCATATAGAGCAGCGGCGGATGTATAATCAGGCCGGGGTCCTGTAGCAGTGGGTTGAGGTCGCCGCCGTCGACGGGGGTGCCGGGTAAGAGACGGGCAAAGGGATTGGACGTCACCAGAGAAAAAGAGAGGAAGCCAACACCAATAGCACCCATAACCGACAATACTCGCGACAACACTAGCAGCGGTAACGACGGGCTAAACAGCGCCACGGCCGCAGTCCATAGTGCAAGGATCAGCGCCCACAGCATCAGAGAGCCCTCGTGATTGCCCCACACCGCGGCAAACTTGTAGATTGGGGGCAACAGACTGTTGCTGTGGGAGGCAACGAGCGCCACCGAAAAATCGTCCTGCAGAAATGCACTGGCCAAACAGCCAAAGCTAATTCCTACAAAAACCAACACGCCAATAGCGAGTGTCGGCGCCAGTGCCATGGCGGTCGCATTACCACGCCAAGCGCCCCAGGCAGGCACAGTGGCGAGCATTAGCGTCAGACAAAACGCAATAATCAGGGCAAAGTGCCCGATTTCAGGCATCATTTTGTTTTACCTTTTTTGTCATAGCCGGAATTTTCCAATGCATACGCAACCTCAGGGGGCATATAATTTTCATCGTGCTTGGCTAAAATTTCAGTCGCCTGCAGCACGCCTTCGCTATCCAGCACGCCGGACGCAACGGCACCCTGCTCTTCGCCAAAGAGATCTGGCAGGATACCAATGTAAACGACGGGCACCGATGCTTGATAGTCCGTCAACATAAAGCTTACCTCCAGACTATCGTCAGCGCGTTGCACACTGCCTTTCTCCACCATGCCTCCGACTCGAAGAGGCTGACCCGTTGGGGCCTTACCCGAAGCAACATCGGCTGGCGGGTAAAATAAATTGATATTGCCACGCAAGGCATAGGACACCAAACCGACTGCCACGCTGGAGAAGAGCGCCACAAAGAGCACTAAATACAGCCTTTGTTTCCGCACTGGATGCATTATTGTTGTCCTCTCACACCGCTAACGGCTGCACTCTCAGTGCGCCTAAGTTCTGCCGCTAATTGCTCCAACAAGCGATTGCGCCGCCGCACCGGCGCAACAAGCACTGCGATGATGACCACAATAGTGATCAGGTAGGCGGGCCACACATAGATGCCGTGTCCATTCATCGTAAGCAGGGCCTGAAAACTGTCGAAATACATCAGCGCCTGCCCTCTTTGCCTGCGATTTTTTTCACCCACTGGGTGCGTGACTCACGCTGCAGTAATTCCGCGCGCATGTTCATCAATAAGCAGCAGGTAAACAGCGCGTAAAACGCTGCAATCATCAGCAACAGCGGATATAGCATGCTGGGGTCTATAGTGGACTCGCCGCTAAACTTAATGGAGGCGGGCTGATGCAGACTGTACCACCAGTCCACCGATTTGTAGATAATAGGAATGTTCACCATCCCCACCAAACTAAGCACAGCGCAGGCTTTACCGGCGGCCTCCTTATTGTCAAAAGCCTCATACAATGCAACAACACCCAGATACAAAAATAGCAGTATTAACATAGAGGTGATCCGAGCGTCCCAGACCCACCAAGTGCCCCACGTTGGTTTACCCCAAATCGCCCCGGTCAACAAAGCGATGAACGTTAGGGCGGCTCCAACCGGCGCGGCCGCTTTCATCACTACGTCCGCCATCTTCATCCGCCAGATCAGGCTTATGGCGCCTGCAATTGCCATCACATAGTAGCCGGCCAGTGCCACAACCGCTGCCGGCACATGGATATAAATAATACGGTAGCTATTGCCCTGACGGAAATCCGGCGAAGTCAATAACAGGCCCCAGACCATCCCACCGACTAATGCAACGAGGGTGATAGGAACAAGCCAGCGCAGAATGGCACCTGCGATTGCGTACAACCAGGGAGGCGAGCCAAGCTTATGAAAGAAGGTCCACATAACGGCGTGGATTATACCGTTCGCTCGGCGCGGAACAAACTAATATCCAAAACCTGAGCGTATGTTTTGAACAAACTATCAGGCATCTATGCTAATCCTCAATCCTGCGGCAATCGCCAGTGGCGCTAACGCGATGGCCAAGCTCAACATCGCTCCCAGAATGGCCAGATACGGACCTGACGGTGTACCTGTCACCGCTGCCTGCACGGCAGCAGTGCCAAAAATTAGTACCGGCAGGTAAAGCGGCAAAATTAATAGGGAAATCAACACGCCACCTCGTTTAAGCCCCACTGTGAGCGCGGCGCCAATACCGCCGAGCAGACTTAGCACAGCGGTGCCCAACAGCAAACTGACGATGAGCGTGCCCAACGCCGACACAGGGAGGTTCAGCATGAGGGCGAATATCGGTGACACCAGCGCCAACAGCAAGCCTGTCGTCAGCCAGTGGGCCAAAATATACGCTAGCGCCGAGAGAAACAGAGGCTGCGGCGCCAGAACTAGCTGCTCCAGGCTACCGTCATCAAAATCACTGCGAAAAACCGCGTCAGAGGTCAGCAGGTTGGAAAGCAGTGCAGTAATCCACAGGACGCCGGGAGCGAAAATGGCCAATTTATCAGGGGCCGGACCCAGACCAAGCGGAAACAAGACGATAACCATAGTGAAAAACAGCAGGGGATTACCCATTTCGATGGGGCGACGCATCGCCAATAACAATTGCCTGCGCAATAGCAGCGCACAGAATTGCCCAGTATGAGGCGCACTCACGAAACGACACCATGAACAAGGTTAAGGGTATGCACGTTGCAGGTGACCTGCAGTGGCTGATGGGATGTCATAACGACAGCGCCACCGCCATCAACGTGCGATGCTAACAGCGCCTGCGTTTCATCCACACCCTGCTTATCGATCGCTGTAAAGGGCTCATCCAACAGCCACAGGCGCGCCTCGGACAGGAACAAACGAGCGAGATTCACGCGACGGTGCTGTCCCGCCGAAAGCGTATGGCTGGGGACATCCTCGTAGCCGCACAACCCTACTCGGGCAAGCGCAGTATCGATTTGTTCATTCGAGTAAAGGCCTTCTCCACTCACATGCCACTGAAGGTTTTCCCGGGGGCTCAACAGCGCCTTAACCGCAGGCTGATGACCGAGATAAAGCGGCGTCACTGAACGCAGGACTTCGCCTTCAAACCCATAACGCGACAGCCCGCAAAGAATCCGCATGAGGCTGGTCTTGCCCGCGCCGTTGGACCCTTCAATCTGCCACAGCTGTCCACCGTGAACTTCAACCGAGAGTTCGCAAAAAAGCTCACGCCCGCCGCGCACAAGGCTTAGAGACTGGGCAGCCAGCAATGGCGCGCCGGCAGCGCTGGATGACACTAGAGGTTCACCACCTGAATTGCCGGCACGTGCAGACTGGTATCGCGCTCCACACGAAGATCACTGAAATTAAACAGACTGCTGTCACCCAATTGTGAGGGGGACACATTGCAAACACTTCGAAATATCGACTCAGTACGGCCCGGATACTCTTTCTCCCACTGCGCTAACATCTGCTTAACCTGCACGCGCTGTAAATGCGTCTGCGAGCCGCACAAGTTGCAAGGGATGATGGGGAACTCCTTGAATCCGGCATAGCGCTGCAGATCTTGCTCCTTGCAATAGGCAAGGGGCCGGATCACAACATTCTGCTTGTCGTCACTAAGTAACTTGGGCGGCATGGCCTTGAGCTTGCCATTAAAAAACATGTTCAGGAACAATGTCTCGACGATATCGTCACGGTGATGCCCCAGGGCGATTTTGGTAACACCAATCTCTCGAGCAAAACCGTAAAGACTGCCCCTGCGCAGACGCGAACAAAGCCCGCACGTAGTTTTACCTTCTGGTACCACTTCTTTCACAATACTGTAGGTGTCTTTCTCAAGAATGTAATACGGCACGCCCAGGTCAGACAAGTAGCCCGGCAGGACTTCCTCCGGAAATCCCGGCTGCTTTTGATCCAGATTCACCGCAATCAGCTCAAAATCTACCGGCGCGCTCTGTCGCAGACTGATCAAAACATCCAGCATGGCATAAGAGTCCTTGCCGCCAGACACACACACCATGACCTTATCGCCCTGCTCAATCATCGTATAATCGGCTATAGCCTTACCCGCATTGCGGCGCAAGCGCTTTTGCAGCTTGTTAAACTCGAGTTTTTCCTTGCGGGACAGTTCGCGCACAGTGATCGCCGTTAGTGCTTGATTTGGCGGACATTTTACGTGCTTGGGGTTGCTTGCGTCCAGCACTGCCGTCGCCAATTTTACATTGCAGCCCCGCATCCTTAGTCAGTGCTTTATAGGGACGGGCGCCCTGCTGGGTTAACAAAGGCATTACACTGCAGACTAACGGCTCCGCAGACGCTATCGCCTAGAGGCCCGGTGTGTCGCTTTTCAGGCTAGACTGTCGCGAGAGTATCGTGTCGTGCAGAGACGACCTTGTAATTTCTGCGGTTTGCCTCGACAATGCTCGCCGAAAAATCGTTCATCTCACTGTTAGCGAGGATCATACTCCGATGAAACAACCTGTTCGAGTGACTGTAACTGGAGCCGCCGGCCAAATTGGCTACGCGCTAGTCTTCCGTATTGCATCCGGCGCTATGCTGGGTGATGACCAACCGGTAGTCCTACAACTTTTAGACATTGCACCCGCCATGGAAGCGCTCAATGGCGTGAAGATGGAACTGGAGGACTGTGCTTTTCCGCTACTGGCTGGCATCGTCTGTACCGACGACCCCAATATTGGTTTCAAGGATACAGACTACGCACTGTTGGTCGGCGCCCGTCCACGCGGCCCAGGCATGGAGCGCAAGGATTTACTTGAAGCCAATGCTGCGATCTTCTCCGTGCAGGGCAAGGCGATCAACGACCACGCCAGCAGAAATATTAAAGTACTGGTTGTCGGCAACCCTGCCAACACCAATGCATTAATTACCCAACGTAATGCGCCTGATATCGACCCTCGCAATTTCACTGCCATGACGCGTCTTGATCACAATCGGGCAAAAACTCAAATCGCCCTGAAGACCGGCAAGACCGTCAACGATGTCACCAACATGACCATCTGGGGCAACCACTCCGCTACGCAATATCCGGATCTGTTCAATGCAAAAGTAAACGGGGAACCTGCCATCAACCTGGTAGACCAGCAGTGGTATGAAAACGATTTCATTCCCACCGTGCAGCAGCGCGGCGCCGCTATTATTAAAGCACGCGGTGCATCTTCTGCCGCTTCAGCCGCAAACGCAGCCAGTGGCCATATGCGCTCTTGGGCGCTTGGCACCGAGGGTGACGACTGGGTATCCATGGGCGTTCAGTCGGACGGATCATACGGCATTGCAGAAGGGCTGATCTACTCCTTTCCCTGTCGCTGCACTAATGGCGAATGGAAAATCGTGCAGGACGTCGAGGTCGGAGAATTCAGTCGCGCCAAGATGTTAGCGACGGAGCAGGAGCTCACGGAAGAACGTGACGCCGTGCAACATCTATTAACGTAGAGGCCGACTTAGAGCATATGGGGCCAGAGAAAACGACTCTGGCCCTTTTTTCGAATAAAAAAATACTATGAATAAAACCGAAGTGTTAAAGCGCTACCATCATGGCAACCTGAGAGAGGCTTTACTCGATACCGCTATCGAGCAGCTGCAGAAAGTAGGAGTGGAAAACCTTAGCCTGCGCGCACTGGCTCGGGCCGTTGGCGTATCCCAGACAGCGCCTTATCGGCACTTCGAGGACAAAAGTGAATTGCTGGCAGCCATGGCGACAAATGGCTATCGCGATCTCCTGCGCGCCCTGCGCGAGACTGGCGGCGCGGCCGGAGATTGCCCCAAGGAACAGCTGTTCGCCTTCGCCCACGCCTACGTCGATTACGCTGCGAATAATCCACAGTTATTCAAACTCATGTTTGGCCCTGCGGTACAGCCTACCTCGAAATACCCCGAACTGCGCAAGGCCAGCCGGGACACTCTGCAGTTGGTGCAGGACATCATTCAGAGTGGCCTTGATCGCGATATTTTCCGTGACGTAGAGGGCGTCGCCTATATGACGAACGTCGCTTGGGCGAGTATTTATGGGTTGTCGACATTGCTGGTCGATGCCCCTGGACTGTTTGAGCGCCATATCGACCTCCAACGTCAGGTAGATCTGGGGGTTCAAATTTTCTTGGATGGTCTTGGCCACTAATCATTAATCGCCAAAGTAATCGATCGTTAAAGCTCTCGTAAAACTGTCACGGGAGCGACAGAGACCACCTTACGACAGTTGAATACGCCCAGACTGCCGACAACCAATGCCCCCGATAAAACACCCAGCGGCCATATCCAGAGCGTCGGCGTATAGCGCATATCCATGACCAGTGTTTGTAAAATATACACAGACAGCTCAGCCGCTGCGGCTGCAAGCAAACCCGCAAACAAACCCAGCGTTGCAAATTCGATCAGCAGACTGCCGAGAATCAATCGACGTGGCGCGCCCAAAGCACGCAAGATCGCACTTTCGTGCATCCGAGCATCGACGCTTGCCTGCACACCTGCAACTAACACCAATCCACCTGCGGCCAATATGACCACAAGCACCAAATTGATGGCCGCAGACACCTGGTTAATGATGCCGCGAACCTGCTCTATCACCGCATCCATCTCGACGACAGTCACCGTGGGGAAGCTGCGAATGAAGCGATTTAAAAATGCCTTATCGGCCGCTTCCAGATGAAAACTGGTCATGAAGGTTGACGGGTATGATGCTAACAGCTTCGGTGGAAACACTAAGTAAAAATTGGGCCGCATAGACTGCCAGTCCAGCGCACGAATGCTCGTCACCTGCGCTTCCAATGGTTGCGAACCCACCAAAAATCCGACCGAGTCGCCTACTTTAATGTCCAACCGTTCAGCGAAACTTTCTTCTAACGAAACCACGGCTTGGTCAGTACCGCTCGGCCACCACTGTCCTGCAACAAGGCGATTGTCCTTGGGCAATCCATTCGACCAGGTCAAATTGGTCTCTCTCTGACGCCTTTGCTCCTCAACATCCTCAGTACTGATTAATTCCTCGCCGTTGACCGACATAATGCGGCCTCGAATCATCGGATAAAATGCCTCGCTGGTGATGCCCTCGTCGCTAAGGAGGTCTTCTATAGGCTGCACGCTCTCGGGGCCGATATTCAGCATAAAGTGATTAGGCGCGTCAGCTGGCAGTTGCGTCTGCCACTCATCAATCAGCGACGTCCTTACCAGAAGCAGCACCAACAGCATCATAATCGCCATGGAAAAGATCACCACTTGCAACGCATTCTCCAGCCCGCGTCGCTGCAAACCTGCCAACGCAAGTCGCCAAATATTCCCTGCACTCATCCCAACCAAACGCCCGCCCTTGAGCAGCGTTAACGCCAAACCAAGCCCCAGCCCGGCGGTGACCGCCAGACCCGCGAGCACCGCCAGAGTCAGCTTCCAGTCTCCACTGTACCACCACATCAGTAGCGCAATTGCGAGTAATCCGAGCACATAATCACTGATCGCTCGACTACCCTCTAAGGGTAAATCCCGGCGCAAGACACGCAATGGACTCGCCTGACCCAGACGTCGCAGCGGCGGCCAAGCAAAGCAAAACAGGCAGGTAATCGACGTCGCCGCGCCGATGGCATAGGGCCTTATTCCACTGGACCCTGGCTGCACAGGAAGCTGTTCCGCAAACAATTCAAAAAACACCGCCTGTATCGCGAAACCCAAACCGCATCCCAACGCAGTGGCGATGAGGCCCAGTAACAGTAAACTGGTGCCATAAAGGCGATTCACTGCACCCGACGTTGCACCCAGACTTTTAATAATGGCCACGTAATCATGATGGCGCTCACTAAAGCGCCGTGCAGCCAACGCAACAGCAACGCCTGCCAGCACCACGGCCAAACTCCCTGCCAGCAATAGAAAACTTTCAGCACGGGCCAGAGCGCTACTAATACTCGGCTGCCCCTCCTCCACACTCAATGCCTTTTGGCCGTCTTGTAACTGCGGTTGCAGCCATTGACTAAACGACCGCACCGCCGCTTCTGGTCCGGCGTAAAGCTGTCGATACTCCACCCGACTCCCCGGCTGCACCACACCTGTTGCAGGAATATCGTCATAGTGCATTAGTACCCGAGGCCCAAGTCCGTAAAAAGACGCGCCCTGATCCGGTTCGGTCCGCGCCACTGCAACAACCAAAAATGAGTGTTCTCCGATCGTAATCTGATCTTGGAGCGTCACGTCAAGCAAAGAAAATAGGCGCGAGTCGAGCCACACTTCGCCTCGCGCCGGCCCAGCGCTCGCCGGCAAGGTTTCGCCAAAAGGCTCAACGCCATAGGTCAGCTCACCCCGAAGCGGATAGGTCTCACTGACCGCCTTGATCGAGGCCAGATACATATTATCATCACCGGCGTACACCATGGACGGGAATGACAGTGTGACTGCCCGCTGTAATCCGTCTCTATCGGCCTGCTGCAACCATTCTTCTGGCAACGGCCTACCACTGCTGACCACCGTATCCGCCGCG
>CAJXTK010000035.1 GCA_913061115.1 uncultured Haliea sp. | reverse complement strand
CTACTGCTTGACCTAACTGAAATCGCCGGGTGGTGCTGGTCAGACTGGCAGTCCATTTGTCATAGCTAAACTTTTCCGGGTCTTTGCGCAAATCGACAAAGCCTGTCAACCCATTGTTATTCAGTCGCGCATTAAAGCCGCTACTGGTGACATGGGTGATTGTCGCCTTGAAAATATTATCATTATCCTTGGCTATCTTGCTCACGTAGTTGCTCGCTAGCCAGCGCTCCGCTTCCTGGGTGGCGGAGCGACTGACGGCAAGACGGTGCATTAATTCTGCCAATATTTTGGAGTCAACGAGTTGAGCTTGGGCACCGTTGAGGGCCGCCTTAATCTGCAAGTGCACCAAAAAGTCAGAGTACTTGCGCAAAGGAGAGGTGCAATTCGTGTAGCTGGGCAGAGCCATGCCCATGTGCGGAGACGGCTTGGTGGTCAGCACAGCTCGAGTTAACAGACGGTTGACCATGGTGCGCAGTGGCAGAGTCGAAGTCGGCGCAGCAAGACCCCGCATGATGTCACGGTAGCCGGTCACGCTGTCCGTATCCAGCGCCGCCAGTTCAGGCGCGTGCAGGGTGAGGAATTTATTGACCTCATCCCTGCGGTCGTCACGAAAGCCAGGGTGCGAGACAAAGGGGCCGCTGGCGTTGTGCTCTATAAGAAAACGCGCTGCGCATTGGTTGGCGGCAACCATGCATTCTTCTACGAGCTTTTGAGACAGGAGTTTTTCCGAGGGTTCGATAGTTTCAATTTGCTTGCTTTCGTTCAGGATCCAGCGAAAATCCTGCCGATCTTCCATTACTAGACCTTGCTCTTCCCGGCGTGACCGCAGCGCTCGGTATATCTGATACAGGGTCTCCAGTGGCGTCGAGTGGCTCATCAGCTCGTCGTACCGGCCACTGATGTAGCGATCAACGGCGTAATAGGACAGCTTGCCTCGAGAGCGAACCGTGGCTTCTATAAATTCGAAGTCCCCCACCTCGCCGCTGTCAGTGACAGCAATCTTGCAAACCAGTGCGGCACGGTTTACCCCCTCCGATAGTGCGCAGGTGTCCTGAGCGAGCTCTTCGGGAAGCATCGGCAGTACATTGCCGTGGAAATAGATGGATGTGCTGCGGACCGCTACATCACGGCGCAACTTGGAGTTGGCGTCAATGTAGGCAGTAGGGTCCGCGATGGCCACGAATAGCGTCCAGCCGCCATCGCTAATCTCTGCATAAAGTGCATCGTCTATATCCTGCGTTTTTGCTGCGTCGATCGAGACGAACTCGAGGTCAGTGAGATCTCTGCGCTTTTCGGTTTCCATCGGTTTGCAGTCGATCAATGTTTTTTTCAGTTCTTCTTTGCTTGCACTGCTCCACTGTGGGGCCAGCCGATATTTGGCAATCGTATAGAGGTTTTCAATGCCAGGCGTCTTCTCGTTACCAATAACCGAGAGCACTTTGGCTTGGGGTTTGCCATCACGAAAGGGGTGGCGGTGGATGCCACAGCGCAAATAATCGCCTTCATTTGCCCCGTTAAGCGCTGGCGGCGGGATGAAAAGCCAGCGATTAAGTTGAGGTAGATCGGGCTCCACGAATATGGCCTTGCCCTTACGCACACAGCGTCCGGTAAAGTCTGCCAGTGGGCTGCTCACCAGCTTTTCAATGTCGGCGATGGTTTTATTGTCTTTGGTGGGCCGAATGCAGATTCTGACCCGGTCATCCGGAAACACCTTGAGCATTTCCTGGGGCGGGATAAAAATTTCCCGCCCATCATCCAGAACGGCAAAGCCATATCGCGCCTGAGTGCCTTTGACTATCGCTTCTGCGTACTCTTTTTCGGCCTCCATTTGCGACTTAAGGCCTTGCAGCTGCGAGAGGGTGTCCTGATTGAGCATTTAAGGGGCAACTTTTGAAGAATCTAGCCTTGTATCGTAGCCGAAATTACCACTCCTGTCAGTGAGTTATGGTTGAATTCGACAATGTGTGTCCAATTTGTCGCAACCCCATTGACAGTTTTGCGCTGCGGGTTTAATAATCACATTAACGCTGTTGCAATGCACCGAGGCGTGATTTTGATGATATTCCGAAGGCTGGGCAATCTGGTTGTTGCAGATTACCTTGCGTGCAGTGACAAGTACCACAACGCCGCCAGTGACTTCCTGCAGCTGGGGCTCTCTACACCTCCCAAAGCCGCCAAACTATTTCCTTTACCCTCTCTTCAATTCAGGACCCGACCGGACGTATCGGGCAGACAGCAGAGTTTTATCCCCCTAACTTTCTGTGCAATCACTATGAGGATTTCTTTATGAACTCAGGTTCTTCGCTGCGCGTAGAAAAAGCCACACCCCTGAAACCCGTTATTAAGAGAACGTATGTACTGGATACGAATGTTCTATTGCACGACCCCATGGCCGTCACGGCTTTTAAGCAACATCACTTAGTCATCCCCATGACCGTATTGGAAGAGTTGGATCACATCAAAGACCGGCATGAAAAAACGGTAAGCCGTGAAGCGCGCATTGCCATAAACATGATTGATAAGGTTGTGGAGTCCGCCTCGCCGCAGGAAATTCAGTCCGGGGTAGCTATTCCCGGGTCTACTCTGGAGGGATACCCTGCGGGCACATTGGCCATTTATCCGGATCAGCGTCTAAGTCCAAACATCGATGTGCCCTACCTCGATGGTACGCAGGACCAAGCTAATGATAACCGGATAATTAACGTCGCATTAAAACTACAGGCGGAAAACCCCAAGGAGTTTATCTGTCTGGTAACCAAAGATATCAATATGCGCATCAAGGCAAAGGGCTCCGGGCTTATGCAGGTAGAGGACTACCGGCGCGATCGTGTACTCGATGACATAGACCTTTTGGCGAAGGGCTATGAGCACATAGAAGGGGACTTCTGGTCGACTATCAGTGAGGTGGATACATTGCGTGAGGGTGATTGCACGCTCCATCGTATCCCTTTGAGCGCTTTGCCTCAGGCCTATCCTAATATGTTTCTCTATGACGACCAGGAGTTTATGGCCTTTGTGAAGCGGGTAGACAGGGATTACATGTATCTTCGTTGTGACAGTCGCGATAATTTAATGAACAGGCGTTTTTGGGGGTTGGCGCCGCGCAATCTGGAGCAGGCCATGGCGATGTCTGTGCTGAATGACGATGGCGTGGATATGACAGTGATGACAGGTCCCGCTGGTTCCGGCAAGACCCTCCTAGCTCTGGCGTATGGTCTGCATGCGATTCTAGAACAGGGCAAATTCAGTAAATTGATCGTGGCCCGATCGACGCCACCTATTGCGGAGGAAATCGGTTTTCTGCCGGGCACGGAGGAGGAGAAGATGGCACCCTGGCTGGCTGCCTTCGACGATAACCTGGAGATATTGCACGGAGCAGACGAGTCTTGCCGCGGCAGTATCAATTATGTGAAAGAGCGTGCGAATATTCAGTTTAAATCGCTGAACTTTATGCGCGGACGCTCTTTTAATAACGCTTATATTATCATCGACGAAGCTCAGGGTCTGACCCAATTTCAGCTCAAGTCAGTGATCAGTCGAGTGGGTGCAGATTCGAAAATAGTGGTGCTGGGCAACCTGGCCCAGATTGACAATAAGTACATCTCGCCGCTCACATCGGGCCTGACCTGTCTTGTTGAGAAGAGCAAAGCCTATCCCCATGCGGGCATAATGCGCGTTAACGGTATTGTGCGGTCACGGTTGGCGGCGTTTGCGGAGGAAAATTTGTAGGGCAGAACGGGCGGTTCCAATGTAACGGGGCCGCCAATCAAGTTACACTAGGCGCTATGGATAAATTCTTCATCTTGTTTCAGAACATAGTGCCGCAGCACCTGTTGTCACGTTGTACAGGTTTTCTCGCCGAGCTTCGTCATCCAGTGTGGTTAAAGAATGGGTTGATTAGGCAGTTCATTCAGGCTTTCGCCGTCGATATGTCAGAGGCGGCAGAGCCCGACTATACTCGCTATGCCTGCTTCAATGAATTTTTCACCCGTCCTCTACTCGAGGGAGCGCGTCCTCTTGCAAAGGCGGACATCCTCTGCCCCGCTGACGGCGCGATCAGCCAATTGGGTGCGATCTCTAGTGGTATGCTGTTGCAGGCTAAGGGCCGCCAGTTCTCGACTGAAGACTTGTTGGGTGGCGATAAAGTGCGGGCGGCGCAATTTAACGGTGGTCAGTTTGCCACGGTGTATCTTTCACCCAAGGATTACCATCGTGTGCACATGCCGGTGGCAGGCCGATTGACTGCGACCCGCTACATTCCAGGCCAACTGTTTTCCGTCAATGGCGTCACTGCTGAAAATGTGGATCGACTCTTCGCTCGCAATGAACGTTTGGTCTGCCACTTTGAGACGGAGTTCGGCCCCATGGCGATGATATTGGTGGGCGCGATGGTAGTTGCTGGGATTGAGACGGTATGGTCAGGCCGCGTGGCGCCGCCGTCGAAGTGCCCTGTGTCGGTGGATTATGTTCATTTGCCGGCGCCAGTGGAGCTTGCCCAGGGCGATGAGATGGGGCGATTCATGTTGGGCTCTACCGTCATTTTGTTGTTTCCTCGCGATGTTATGTCCTTTGGTGAGCACTATGAAGCGGGGACTTTGACTCGTATGGGAGAGTCGCTGGGTTCACGCCAGTAGCGCTGGGTCTAGCGTATTTGACATCTAGAGCAAGCGTGCACATTTTGCCTTGCACCGCATAAAAACCCGTTGATCGTTCACATTAACGGCACTACCTAGTCCTCGTCCAAACTGGCCACAATACTGTGATAACTATTCAGTCGTCGCGTGCTAATCGCGCCTGACTCTGCCGCTTTAAGGATCGCGCATCCGGGTTCGTGATCATGCTGACAATCGCGAAACTTGCAGGTCCCCAGCAGCGGAAGGAATTCTCGAAAACCTTGTTCTACCTGCTCCTTGCTCATATGCCACAAACCAAACTCACGGATGCCCGGTGAATCGATAAGTGTGCCACCGCAAGTCAAGTGCAGTAACTGGGCAGTGGTGGTGGTATGCGTGCCCTTCTGTGTGGCTTCCGACAGCGCACCCACTCGGATGTCAGCCTCTGGCAGCAGAACATTGACCAGTGAAGATTTTCCAACACCCGATTGCCCTACAAACACACTGGTGCGTTCACTCAGTGCACTGTGTAATTCTGTCAGTCCACTGTCTTTGATTGAAGTACGCAGCACGCGGTAGCCAAGGGTGGGGTAAATGGCCAATAATTCATCCAGTGATTGTGTCAGGTCGGGGTCCGAATCCAGTAGGTCCATTTTGTTCAGCAGGATGACGGGTTCGATCCCCACGGCCTCAGCCGCCACTAGGTAGCGATCGATGAGATTGGCATAGGGTTGTGGAACGGGGGCAACGACGAGCATGATCTGGTCAATATTGGCTGCGACAGGCTTCAGTTTTCCATAAGGGTCGGGTCGCGACAGCACACTATGGCGTTCACGCTGCGCCACCACTACGCCCATCGGATCGCCATTGCACCACACAACCCTGTCTCCGGTTACTAGGCCTTGCAGGTTTGCGCGGAGATGGCAGCGCTGGCTTTCTCCTGGTGCAGATTCGACCGCAACCTGAGTACCGTAGTGCGCAACAACCAGTCCTTCCTGTTCCGGACCCAGCTCACCACCGGTGAGCGCTTCCTGCGCGTCAGTACCCCGGCGGGCCGAGCGTTTGGCGCGCTCGTCCTGAATTTTTTCGATGCGCCATGCCTGTTGCCGGCTGAGTTTGCGTTTACTCATGTCGCCATTATTGGGTCACAGGCTTGGTCTGTCGAGACAATTTGTTACACTACGGACCCTATTAACGTTTTCGGACAAACAGACCATGCACAGCGCCAGCAACCTCATCTGGGTAGACTTAGAAATGACCGGTCTAAAACCGGATCAGGATGTGGTGATTGAGATCGCCACCATCGTTACTGATTCCGAACTCAATACATTAGCCGAAGGGCCGGTGATCGCTGTCCATCAGAGTGATGCCATACTCGATGGCATGGACGAATGGAATACCACACATCACAACCGCTCAGGTCTGGTGGATAGGGTGAAGGCCAGCCAATATGACGCAAAGAGAACCGAGCAGGAAACCATGGCTTTTCTCGAGCAGTGGGTTCCCCGTGGGTCTTCTCCCATGTGCGGTAATACCATCTGTCAGGATCGGCGTTTTATGGCGCGTCTATTGCCGCAGCTGGAAGCCTATTTCCACTACCGTAACCTGGATGTCAGTACCCTTAAAATATTGATGCAACGCTGGCGGCCGGAGCTAGAATCGGGTTTTATCAAGACCGGCACGCATCAGGCGCTGGATGATATTCGCGAATCCATCAATGAGCTGCGCTACTACAGAGAGCATTTTCTTAGGCTGGAATAACACCGTGTTGCTGCAGTGCCCAGACGACATGTTCCTGCACCAGGGGCGATTGATCGTTGCGTCGGGACAGCAGGGCATCGATCACCGCATCTGACTTTGGTGCGTTTCCCAGCGCGACGGCTAGATTGCGCAGCCAGCGTTCGTGGCCGATTCGACGGATCGCAGACCCTTCTGTTTTTGTCAGGAACGTGGCCTCATCCCACAACAGCAGTTCTACCAGATCTGCATTCGCCAATCCATGCCGGGGTTGGAAGTCGGCCTCGTCTGTCGCCTGTGCGAACTTGTTCCAAGGACAGCACAGTTGACAGTCGTCGCAGCCAAAAATGCGGTTACCCATGAGGGGTCTCAAGGCAGCATCGATGCTACCTCGATGTTCAATGGTCAGATAAGAAATACATTTACGAGCATCCAGTTGGAAGGGTCCGGTAAAGGCATCCGTTGGGCAAATGTCCAGACACGCTGTACAGGTGCCGCAGTGTTTGGTGACCTGCGGTGTATCCACTGGCAATGGCAGGTTGGTGTAGATTTCCCCCAAAAAAAACCATGAACCCGCTTCGGGGTTGATCAACATGGCATTTTTGGCGATCCAGCCCAATCCTGCCTGCTCGGCAATAGCGCGCTCCAGCACCGGAGCGCTGTCGACGAAGGCACGATAATCACCACCTCCGACCTCTTCTTCAATGCGACTCGCAAGCTGTGACAGGCGTTTGCGAATCAATTTGTGGTAATCGCGCCCTAACGCGTAGCGGGAGATATAGGCCTTTTGCGGCGACGCTAATACCTCAAGTGCCTGTGTGTCTCTTTCCAGGTAGTCCATGCGCACTGTAAGAACGCGCAGTGTTCCCGGTACCAGTTCCTGTGGCCGGGAGCGCTTGCTGCCGTGGCGTGCCATATAATCCATACTCCCGTGATAGCCTGCATCCAGCCATTTTTGCAGGTAGGCCTCATGTTCGCCGAGGTCAACGCCAGTCACACCCAGTTGCTGAAATCCGAGTTCGGTGGCCCATTGTCGAATTTTTTGCGACAGCGCCTCCAGTTCCTGTGATGTAAGTTGTTGGGTCAATTTGCTACAACCATTGATAGGCATCTGGGTATAATTCTGACAGAACTGGATTTCGTATGTGCTTCTTTTTATCGTTTTGTTCTGGCGGCGGGCGGCACGAAGAACAATGTACTGTAAATACGACCTAAAAGTTGAGTGGTAAAGATGTTAGGCACTGAAAATCTGTACACCGCAGCACAGACCCGCGCACTGGATCAGTGCGCCATCTGCGAGCATGACATTCCAGGCATCACCTTGATGGCGCGGGCCGCTGATGCGGCGCTCAGGTATTTGCTTGAAGTCTGGCCAGAGCCGGAGCGGTTGCAGGTGATCTGCGGTACGGGTAACAATGGCGGTGATGGTTTTTTGATGGCTGATCTGGCGCATAAACGCGGTATTAATGTCACGGTATTCCAGTTGGGTGACCTCAGAAAAATTGTTGGGGATGCGGCATTGGCGATGCAACAGGCGCAGGTCAACGGCGTGGAAATAGTGCCTTTTGAGCGTGATTTATTGATGCCCGAGGGGGTTGTCATCGATGCCATGCTGGGTACAGGCCTGGGAGGCGAGGTGCGCGGAGTTTTTGTTGACGCTATTGCAGCGATTAACGCCAGCGGCGCGCCAGTGTTGGCGGTGGATATACCCTCGGGGCTTTGCGCCGATACAGGAAGCGTGTTGGGGTCTGCGGTGGTGGCTGATCTGACGGTGACCTTTGTCGGGTTGAAGCGTGGTTTATTTACGCTGCAGGGACCGGAGTATAGCGGTGCTGTGCAATTCTCTGATCTGGCGGTTTTCCCTGAGGTCTATGCTGCGGTTCCTGCCCATTGTGCTCGGCTCGCACTGGAACCGCTGCTGGAACGCTTGCCGCCGAGGTCCGCCAGCGCTCACAAAGGATTTTTCGGTAACGTGCTGGTGGTTGGGGGTGACTATGGCTTCGCCGGCGCTGCGGCTATGGCCGCCGAGTCTGCACTGCGCTGTGGGGCCGGCCTAGTGCAAGTTGCGACGCGTCCGGAACATGTGTCGGCGCTGGTAGCTCGGACGCCGGAGGTCATGCCCAGGGGTGTCGCTTCGGGCGACGAATTTTTTGCTATGGTGGAGGCTGCCGATGTGTTGGTGGTGGGCCCCGGGCTGGGTCAGTCCCCCTGGTCAATAGAGCTGCTGCGGCTGTCCCTGGCCTGCGGCAAGCCTTTGGTGTTAGATGCGGACGCGCTCAATGTATTGGCCGCGGGAACGCTGGGTAAAATGGCTGCTGTCAGCAATTGGGTGTTGACGCCACACCCGGGTGAAGCTGCCCGTCTGCTCGGTTGTAGCACTGGACAGGTACAAGCAGACCGGTTTGCCGCCGTCAGTGCCCTACAGCAGCGTTACGGCGGTGTCGTTATTCTTAAAGGTAATGGCAGTCTGATCACTGGTGGCGGACATGTTTTGCTCAGCGACTATGGCAACCCCGGTATGGCCAGTGGTGGTATGGGGGATGTGCTCAGTGGTGTGATTGGGGCTCTACTGGCTCAACATCTGCCGCCTCTGGAAGCGGCAGCTCTGGGCGTGTGTTTACATGGGGCGGCTGCGGATATCGCTGCCCAAGAGGGTCAACGTGGATTGGTTGCCACCGATTTAATTCCCAAGATGCGGTCAATGCTAGGATGACGGACGCGCTATTTACGGTAACTGCACCTGATGAGGAGGCAATGGTTGCTCTGGGCGCAAGGGTGGCAGCGGTGTGCGAGCCGGGTTTGGTAGTATTTTTGGAGGGTAATTTGGGCATGGGCAAAACCACGTTCAGTCGCGGTTTTATCCGGTCGCTGGGCCATAGCGGCGCGGTAAAAAGCCCCACCTATACGCTAGTGGAGCCCTATCAGCTGGGGGGGCTGGAGGTGTTTCATTTCGATCTGTATCGTTTGGAGGACCCCGAAGAGTTGGAGTTTATGGGAATTCGCGATTATTTTGGTGATATGTCGGTTTGTTTGGTGGAATGGCCTAAGCGGGGCCTGGGTGCTTTGCCCTTGGGAGACTTAGTGATTAACATAGCTCAACAGGGTCTGGGGCGTCGTTTGATGTTTGAGGCCGCGACTGAGCGGGGCAGGCGAGTGCTAGCGCGAATGCTGACAGAACCCGCAGCCTAGACAAAAACCTCAAGACACAGCGGTAAGAAATCTTCAGCGGAATTAGTGAGCGAGAGCGGTATGGGCAGGGCGGGTTGGATCTTGGTGGTCCTGTGTTTTCTGGGGTCATTCTCAGTGTGGGCCGTGGACGTGCACGATGCGCGCCTGTGGCGTGCGCCTGACCACACACGCATCGTGTTTGATCTCACCGGACCCGCGGAACATTCGCTTCTCGTGCTGTCCAACCCCCGTCGTATCGTTCTGGATATACAAGACACCAATCTGCGCACTAATTTGGCTGGCCTGAAGTTGGCGAACACGCCGGTGTCATTGGTGCGCTCTGGTGTGCGTGAGGGTGATGATCTGCGCATTGTTATGGAGGTCAGTGCTCAGGTCGATCCGCGGAGTTTTGCGCTGCAAGCGAACGAGCAAGCGGGATACAGGCTGGTTCTGGATTTGTACGACTACCAAGCTCTGCAGTCGGTCCCTGCCGTTAAAAAGAGCGTTCAGGAGTCTGCCAAGCGCAACATAATTATTGCCATTGATGCGGGGCATGGCGGAGAGGATCCTGGCGCCACGGGTCCAAATCGGTTGCGGGAAAAAGACGTGGTACTGGCGATCGCCAAAGAACTGAAAGTCCTGTTTAAAGCCGATGTGGGTTTTCAGCCAATAATGATTCGCTCCGGCGATTACTACGTCAGTCTTAAGGGCCGCAGGGATTTAGCCCGCAAACATCAGGCGGATCTGTTTGTATCCATTCATGCCGATGCTTTCAAGCGTAAGCAGGCGCACGGAGCCTCGGTGTATGCCCTGTCTAATGGCGGCGCAACCAGTACGGCGGCGCTTCACCTCGCGCAGCGCGAGAATGCTGCAGACCTGGTGGGAGGCGTCAGTCTATCAGATAAGGATGATATGCTGGCGGGGGTGTTGGCGGACTTGTCCATGACGTCAACGCTGGATACCAGCTTGCAGCTGGGGAATCAGGTGCTACGTAATGTGGATGACATCGCCCATCTGCATAAAAAACAAGTTGAACAAGCGGGATTTGCCGTATTGAAATCTCCGGATGTTCCCTCCATTTTGGTGGAGACAGGCTTTATCTCAAATCCTAAGGAATCAAGTCTGCTTGCGACCAGCCGGTATCAGAAGAAAATGGCCAGCGCCATCCATCGCGGTATCAAGGGGTGGTTCTTTGCCCATCCACCCTCGGGCACATTGCTGGCGTGGCAAAAGCAGCAGGGCGGCCAGCAATATATTATTGCTCGAGGTGATACACTGTCGGGCATTGCCGATCGCTTCAGTATTTCTCTTGCCGATCTCAAGAGCTACAACAGAATAGATAGCTCAAAGATATTGGTAGGACAGAAGTTGAACATTCCCAAGAGCTGATAATACTGTCTCATGTCCCGAATTTTTTTGCTTAGTTCTAGGCTGGCTAATCAGATCGCCGCTGGTGAGGTTGTCGAGCGTCCTGCGTCTGTCGCGAAGGAAGTGCTGGAAAACAGTCTGGATGCGGGTGCGACCCGAATCGATATCGATGTTGAATCGGGCGGCTCCAAGTTAATTCGTATTCGCGACGACGGCAGTGGCATCCCCTCGGAGGATATGTCTCTGGCCCTGGCCCGCCATGCCACCAGTAAAATTACCTCGCTGGAAGATCTTGAGCAGGTGAGCAGCCTTGGCTTTCGGGGAGAGGCACTGGCCAGTATCGGTTCAGTATCGCGCCTGACGCTCACCAGTAATGCCCACGAGCAGGGCAGCGAGGGCATCAGTGCTGCTTGTGAAGGGCGCGATATGGAAGTGCAGCTTAAGCCCGCTCCTCATCCCCAAGGCACCACAGTGGAAGTGCGTGACCTGTTTTTCAATACACCTGCCCGACGCAAATTTCTGCGCAAAGAGAAGACCGAGTTCAATCATCTAGAGGAGGTCGTGAAGCGGCTGGCTTTGTCACGCTTTGATGTAACATTCTCGCTGCGCCACAATGGTAAGGTAGTGCACAACTTGAAGGCGGCCACGCTCCCGTCTGAGCGCCAGCGTCGCGTTGCCGCGATCTGCGGTCCCGCCTTTATGGAGCAGGCCATTTCTATCGAGTCGGAGGCTCCCCCCTATCGTCTATCGGGCTGGGTTGCGCTGCCGACTTTTTCGCGCAGTCAGGCCGATCTACAGTACTTTTTTGTTAACGGACGGGTCATTCGTGACCGGCTGATCGCCCATGCTGTAAAGCAGGCTTATCGCGATGTGTTGTATCATGGACGCCACCCCGCCTTTGTGCTTTACCTCGAGCTGGATGCGGCGCAGGTCGATGTCAATGTCCACCCCACGAAACACGAGGTGCGCTTTAGAGATAGCCGTGCAGTCCACAACTTCATCTTCTCCAGCTTGCATCGAGCCCTAGCGGACGTGCGTCCGGTCCAGGGCCAAGGTCGAGACCCACTTCCTGAGCACATGCTCGCCACTGGTGATGGTATGGCGATTAATACGGCCACTGGAGAGATAAGCAATCAGAGCGCACTGGCCTGGGGAGCGCCTAGTGCGGGTCGTCAGGGAGGCGCAGGTGGCTCTTTCGGGCGCTACCCGCCTGCCGCGGGTCAGGTGGGAGAACAAATGAGTGGTTATGCGCGCCTGCATGGCCTACCTGCTGTGGATTCGGATGAGGAGGCCCCGCCGCTGGGCTACGCTCTGGCGCAATTAAAGGGCATCTATATTCTGGCCGAAAATGCACACGGCATGGTGTTAGTCGACATGCACGCTGCGCATGAGCGCATCACGTATGAGCGTCTCAAGTCGGCTCGTGATGAGGAGGGTATCCGCAGTCAGCCCCTGTTAGTCCCGCAGTCTGTCGCTGTCAGTCAGCGCGAAGTGCAGGTGGCACAGCACCATAGCGAATTGTTCCAGCGTTTGGGTTTGTCGGTTGAGGCAGGGGGAGAGGAGGTCCTGATGATTCGGCAAATTCCGGTGGTCCTGAGGGACTCCAATGTGGAACAGTTGTTGCGCGATGTGTTGGCAGACCTGATTGAATTTGGTAGCTCAGAGCGTATTGAGGCACATATGGATGAGATTCTTTCCACCATGGCCTGTCATGGTTCGGTGCGCGCAAACCGTCGTCTTACCCTTCCAGAGATGAACGCCCTGCTGCGGGACATGGAAGAAACCGAGCGATCCGGCCAATGTAACCATGGTCGACCCACCTGGATTCAAATGGGTCTAGACGAATTGGATAAACTATTTTTACGCGGTCGCTGAGGTAAAAGTGACATCGAAAAATCCCCTATTGATCTGCCTTATGGGCCCTACGGCTTCCGGCAAGACCGATCTAGCCATTGAATTGGCTCAGCGGTTGGACTGTGAATTGGTCAGTGTCGATTCTGCTCTGGTCTATCGCGGCCTGAATATCGGTAGCGCGAAACCCGATTACCCTCATCACTTGGTGGATATTCGTGATCCAGCCCAGCCCTACTCTGCAGCGGATTTTGTGGTGGATGCTGATCGATTAGTGGCCGATATCATCGCTAGGGGTAAGACGCCTCTGCTGGTGGGCGGTACCATGCTCTATTTTAAGGCTTTTCTGGAGGGGTTGGATGAGATGCCGGGCGCGGAACCTTCTATTCGCGCGGAGATAGCCGCCCAAGCCGCATTGCACGGGTGGGTCACTATCCATGAAGAACTGGCAGTAGTGGATCCGCTGTCTGCGGCACGCATTCACCCCAACCATTCCCAGCGCCTCAGCAGGGCATTGGAGGTCTATCGTGCCAGCGGAATTACTATGACGCAGTGGCATAATAAAAGTGGCGCGGGCGCAGGGCTTGCCAAAGCTAATGCGGGCGCTTTTGACCGCTACCGGGTGGTGCAATTGGCGATTTGTCCAGCTGAGCGAGACACGCTGCATCAGCGGATAGCGCTGCGGTTTGAGCTGATGATGGCGGCGGGTTTGCTGGATGAGGTTCGCAGTCTCTGGCAGCGCCAAGATTTGAACGATGAGTTTCCGGCCGCGCGTGCGGTGGGTTACCGGCAGCTTTGGCAGTACCTAGACGGGGGGTGTACGCTTGATGAGGCCGTTAAGAATGCGTTAGCTGCGACCCGCCAGCTGGCTAAGCGGCAACTGACTTGGTTGCGAAAGTGGCCGGATCTTGGTTGGATCTACACCGATCATGCCGGTAAATTCGCTCAAAGTAGCCTGTCTGAAAATTTGCAATTATCGCCAGGAAAGAAACCGTTAGATTTGGCCTTGAACTATCTTGTTCAGACCCCACTGTAACTGTGGTAAGAAAGCATTATACTGTAGGCGGTTTAGTCTAAGACCCGTTATCTGCCCCCAAAGCCGGTAGGCCTATGTTTTTGATGGTGGTAAGAAGTTGTTTTTTTTATAACATTGCGGCTCTATTTGGGCCTTATTAGGAGTAAGTTATGTCGAAAGGGCATTCGCTACAAGACCCTTATTTGAATGTTTTACGTAAGGAACGTGTCCCAGTTTCAATTTATCTGGTTAATGGCATCAAGCTACAGGGGCAGATTGAGTCTTTTGATCAGTTTGTCGTGCTGCTTAAAAACACCGTCAGCCAGATGGTCTACAAGCATGCGATTTCCACTGTTGTTCCATCCCGTGTGGTCCGCATACCCCTGCAGCACCCCGAGGAAGAAGGCGAAGAAGCCAGTTAAATGCTTTTTCGTCAGATGTTTAAAGGGTCTCCGTCGCTGGCTGATTCTGGCTTGACGAGGTAGCCTTGTTTTTTGATCGTCCCGATTCCGGAGAGCGCGCTGTCCTTGTCCACCTGAAGCTTGGCAGTGAGTCGCAGCGCGAAGACCCTCGCGAGTTTGAGGAGCTTGTTCTGTCTGCAGGCGGCGACCCTGTTGCCTACATAATGGGTGCCCGTGATGTGCCTCATGCCCGCACCTTTGTGGGAAGCGGAAAGCTTGCGGAAATCAAGGAGCAAGTGGAGGACCAGTGTGCTGAGGTTGTGATGTTCAATCATGCGCTTAGCCCAAGCCAAGAGCGGAATTTGGAGCAAGAACTGGAGTGCCGGGTATTGGATCGCACGGGCTTGATCTTGGATATTTTTGCCCAGCGAGCGCGAACCCATGAAGGCAAGCTGCAGGTCGAGCTGGCGCTATTGCAACATATCGCGACGCGCCTAGTGCGGGGTTGGACGCACCTAGAGCGTCAAAAGGGTGGTATCGGACTGCGTGGTCCGGGTGAAACTCAGCTAGAGACAGACCGTCGTCTGTTGCGTGCACGCATTAAATCGATCACTGCTAGGCTGGAAAAAGTGCGCAAACAGCGCGATCAGGGTCGTCGCTCTCGGAAGAGGGCGGAGATACCCACGGTTTCGCTCGTGGGGTATACCAATGCGGGCAAGTCCACCCTGTTTAACCGTATGACAGAATCTAAGGTATATGTGGCTGATCAGTTGTTTGCGACGCTAGACCCCACGCTGCGGCGCTTGGAACTTGAAAACGTAGGCTCTGTTGTGCTGGCAGATACGGTGGGTTTTATCGCGCATTTACCCCATAAGTTGGTGGAGGCGTTTAAGGCAACACTCGAGGAAACACTGAATGCTGATTTGTTGCTGCATGTGGTCGATGGTGCCAGCGACGAACGGGACAGTAATATTGCAGAGGTACAGGATGTGCTGACCGAGATTGGCGCAGAGGGAATTCCCCAGCTGCAGGTTTTCAACAAACTGGATTTGCTTGAACAGTCGCCACGCTTGGAGCGCAACGCAGAAGGGCGCCCCGAGCGCGTCTGGCTGAGTGCGGCAACGGGCGCAGGCGTTGAGCTGCTCCTGCAGGCTATCGCTGAGCTGGTTGGCCAGGATATGGTATCCGAAGAGCTGTATCTCGACCCGGGCCAGGGCGGTCTGCGTGCTGCATTTTACAGTATGGGTGCCGTGGAACGCGAAGACTACGACGATGCCGGTGTGGCTTGTCTGCGTGTGCATCTTCCACGCTCGGACTGGAATCGCTTAATGAAGAAAGGGCCCGAGCCACTATTTTAGTTGTCGGCAAAGTGCCGCTACTGCGTACCCTGAGCAAAAAATTTGGTAGACTATTTTTATTGTTTAAATTAGGAGTGAGTTATGGCCTGGAATGAACCGACGGGTGGTAGCAATAAGCCCAAGGATCCTTGGGGTGGCAACAACAGCAATCAAGGGCCGCCTGATCTGGATGAAGTACTAAAAAACCTGCAAGCCAAGCTGCAAGGCTTGTTCGGCGGCGGTGCCAGTGGGGGTGGCTCATCCAGCGGGGCGAGTAGCCCTGCCTTCTCCGGCGCGGTGGTGGTGGTGTTGGTGGTCTTAGCGTTGTTGGTGTGGGCCGTCATGGGAGTCTATCAGGTCGACCAACAGCAACGCGGTGTCGTACTGCGTTTTGGCAAGTATTACGATACCGTGCAGCCCGGACTGCAGTGGAATCCGCCCATTATCGATGATGTAACCTTGTTGAATGTCACCAAGGTTCGCTCCATCAGTTTGCGCGAAATCATGCTTACCCAAGATGAAAATATCGTTGAAGTGCAACTGTCAGTGCAATACGTCATCGACAATCCCGTTGATTTTGTTCTGAAGGTACGGGACCCTGAACGTTCGCTGCAGCATGCCGCTCAGAGTGCGCTGCGCCATGTAGTGGGTGGGATTAGTATGAACATGGTGCTCACGGAAGGGCGTGCGCAGATCGCAGTCGATGTGCAGCGACGGCTTCAGGAGTACATCAACCTTTATCACACAGGCATACTAGTCAGTAAGGTGACGGTTGACGAATCTAAGCCGCCCACCCAGGTCCAAGCCGCGTTTGATGACGTGATCAAGGCCCGTGAAGATGAGGAGCGTGTACAAAACGAAGCGCAGGCCTACGCCAATGGCGTGGTCCCTGAGGCTCGCGGTGGTGCTCAGCGTCAGATCGAGGAAGCCAATGCCTACAAACAACAAGTTATCGCTAATGCAGAGGGTGAAGCCGAGCGTTTTACTAAGCTGCTGACGGAGTATCAGAAGTCACCCGCGGTGACCCGCGAACGTCTGTATCTCGATGCGGTGCAGAAGGTGTACTCTGAAACCAGCAAGGTGATGGTCGATGTCGATGGCGGCAGCAACATGATGTACCTGCCATTGGACAAACTGGCCGAGCGCAGCCAGCGCACCAACTCCGGGGGTGGGTTCGATGTGAACAGCTCCAACATTCGAGAATTGACTAACGCAGTCACCGAGCAGCTGCGCAATGATGCCGCGGTGACCGATGGCCGCAGGGGAGGGCGATAAACATGTCTGGACGTAATGTGGTATTTATTTTTATTGCGCTGTCTCTGTTGCTAGTGGTCAGCAAGTCGCTGTATGTGATCAAAGAAACAGAGCGCGGTGTTCTGTTGCGGTTTGGCGAGGTGGTTAATCCTAATATTGAGCCTGGCCTGCATGTAAAAGTTCCTTTTGTAAACAACGTGCGAAAATTCGATGGTCGAGTTTTGACCGTGGATTCAACACCTGAGCGCTTTTTTACGCAGGAAAAGAAAGCGCTGATCGTGGACTCCTATGCGAAGTTTAAGGTGTCTGACACGGAGAAGTTTTACACGGCCACCAACGGTGAAGAATCGAGGGCAATGGCGCTGTTGGCACAGCGGATTAATAACGGCTTACGCAACCAGGTTGCCATCCGTACGATTCAGGAAGTGGTCTCTGGTGAGCGTGATGAGTTAATGCAAACGCTGACAGAGGAAATGACGATTGTTGCTCAACAAGAGCTGGGTGTCGAAGTTGTTGATGTGCGTGTGAAGCAGATTGATCTTCCGCCAGATGTGTCTGAGTCTGTCTATAGGCGCATGAACGCTGAGCGAGAGAAAGAGGCGCGCGAACACCGCTCTCAAGGACAGGAGCTGGGAGAGGGTATTCGTGCGGCGGCTGATCGGGAGGTCACCGTGCTGGAGGCCAATGCTTACCGCGATTCGGAGCTGATTCGTGGTGAGGGTGATGCCACTGCCACAGCGACTTACGCGGAGGCATTTACCCAAGATCCCGAGTTTTACTCCTTTACGCGCAGCCTCAGAGCTTATCAGGATGCTTTTCGGGGCAACGGCGACATTATGTTACTGCAGCCCGATAGCGAGTTTTTTCGGTATCTGAAAGACCCTAAAGGCGGGAAGTAGCTGATTTAGCCAGGAGCGTATGTGGACTTTTGGCAGGTACTTCCGGTAGCGATTGCTTTGGTATTTATTATCGAAGGGATGTTGCCGTTCATCAGCCCAAATCGCTGGCGCACCATGCTTGTAATGGTGGAGCAGATGGATGACCGGATGATCCGCAATGTTGGCCTAGGCAGCATGATGTTCGGTGTCCTCATATTGTATTTGATGCATTAGGGTTTGTTAAATAAAATGACAAGGGTAGATCACTGGCAGCTTCCTGATGGGATGGAAGAGGTTCTTCCGGGCCAGGCTGAGGCTTTTGAAAACCTGCGCCGTGCTCTGCTGGACTTGTATCGCAGCTGGGGATACCGCTTGGTAATCCCACCTCTCATGGAGTTCACCGAATCCCTGCTGGTGGGTTTGGGTGAGGATCTCGACCTGCTTACCTTCAAGCTTACAGACCAATTTAGTGGTCGCACTCTGGGGATTCGTGCGGACATAACTACTCAGGTCGCGCGAATTGACGCCCACAGCTTGGCAGAGAATGGCGTTACCCGTTTGTGCTACGCCGGGTCTACATTACACACGCGTCCCAAGTCTCTGATGGCGTCGCGGTCGCCAATCCAATTGGGCGCTGAGCTCTACGGTGATGATAGCCTTGGGGCTGATGTCGAAATTGTGCGCCTTATGTTGGCGACGCTGGAAACTGCTGGCCTTTTCGACATCACTCTGGATCTTGGACATGTGGGCATCTACGAGGCTGTGCTGGCAACTGCCGGCCTCAGTTGTGAGCAAGAGGCAACTGTATTTGACGCACTGCAGCGCAAGTCAGTGCCTGACTTAAATCTTGCCCTTGTCGGTGTAGAGCCCGATATCGCTTCACTCATTATCGCTCTGGTGGATTTACACGGAGACGAGACCGTGCTGGAAGCTGCGCGCTCTCTGTTTGCTGACGCAGTTCCAGGCGCCCTGATGGGCATCAATGCCTTGCAGGAGGTTGCCTGCAATCTTCGTCAGCAGTCGCCCGAGCTGGATATATACTTTGATTTGTCTGAATTGCGTGGCTACCACTACCATACCGGTTTGGTGTTTGCCGCTTATGTTGTTGGTTGTGGCCAGGCTCTTGCGAATGGTGGTCGGTATAACGATGTGGGTGCTGTATTTGGCAGAGCCAGACCGGCAACCGGTTTTGCCACCGACCTGAAGTCCTTAATGGCAATGCTGCCAACGACGTCTGCTAGACAGCAGGCTATCAGTCTGCCGAATGCAGATGATCCAGCGCTGAATTTACGGGTACGAGAATTGCGAGCTGAAGGAGAGGTGGTTATCAACTGTCTGTCAGGTTCGCCGGATCCGCAATGTGACCGCCATCTTGTTGAATGCGATGGCCATTGGCAGGTAAAGCCTCTAAGCTTAAAAGACAGCGAGTAGGGCTGTACCCTGCGTACGTAAACCGCAACCAAATTCAATACAAGAGCCTAGTCAATGAGTAAAAATGTAGTAGTCCTTGGCACCCAGTGGGGTGATGAAGGCAAGGGCAAGATCGTCGATTTGCTGACCGATCAGGCTGGCGTAGTAGTGCGCTTCCAGGGCGGGCATAACGCCGGACATACGCTGGTCATTGATGGTGAGAAAACGGTATTGCACCTCATCCCTTCAGGTATTCTGCGGGAAAATGTGGCATGCCTGATTGGCAATGGAGTAGTCTTGTCGCCCGAGGCCGCTCTCAAAGAAATCGGCGAGTTGGAGGCCAAGGGTGTGCCAGTGCGTGATCGCCTGAAAATATCACCCGCCTGCCCGCTAATCCTGCCCTACCATGTCGCTCTCGATCAAGCTCGCGAGTCCAAGCGTGGCAACGAAAAAATTGGCACCACCGGCCGCGGTATTGGGCCGGCCTATGAAGATAAGGCCGGCCGACGAGGGCTGCGTCTGGGAGACCTGCAGGATGAACAGCGCTTCACGCGAAAGTTGCGGGACGTGATGGAATACCATAATTTTTCCCTAGAAAAATATTACCACGTCGAACCACTAAATGTAGACAAGGTGCTGACCGAATCGCTGGAGATGGGCAGGGAGTTACTGCCAATGATGGATGATGTGACGTCCCTTCTCCATGCATACCGCAAGGCTGGAACCAATATAATGTTTGAGGGCGCTCAGGGTTCGCTGCTTGATATCGACCACGGCACTTACCCCTTTGTGACGAGTTCCAACACGACCGCAGGTGGAACTGCAACGGGCTCCGGTTTTGGCCCGCTTTACCTCGACTACGTGCTGGGTATTACCAAAGCCTATACCACACGAGTGGGGTCAGGCCCATTTCCCACTGAATTGTTCGATGCCACCGGCGAGTATCTCGCCAAAAGAGGGCATGAGTTTGGTGCGACTACCGGCCGTCCGCGCCGTTGCGGTTGGTTTGATGCGGTGGCTTTGCGCACTGCTGTCAACATTAACTCTATCAGTGGCTTGTGTCTCACCAAACTGGATGTACTGGACGGACTTGAGACGATCAGTATCTGTGTCGGCTATGCCAGCAAGGACGACGATCCAGTCTCAAATCCAATGGATTCAGATGATTACGAGGGTCTTGTGCCCGTTTACGAAGAGGTCCCTGGATGGAGCGAGTCAACCCTAGGAGCGAAAACTTTAGACGAGCTCCCCGAGGCTGCGCGCAGTTATATCCGCAAAATCGAGCAGGTCGTGGGAGCCCCTATTGATATTATCTCCACGGGCCCCGATCGAGTGGAGACCATTGTCCTGCGGCACCCCTTTGAGGTGTGAGGCGTTACCCACAACTGTAAAAGTGTAGTAGATATACACCTGCATGGCACAGTTCCAGGCCACAGGCAGTATCCAGTGGCCCTTTTCAAATGGCCTGTTGATAATTAAGGGCCAATTTTCTGGTCACAGTGTCGACGCGTAGGGAGGCGAGTTAGTACTGAAAAGTCAAAAACACCGGTAAATTGATACAAGAAAGCTTCCCCGCTTACAGCAATTTCACTACTATCAATAATTGGATTTAGTCAAAGTAATAAAAACGCCATGCATTCTAGAAAGCGAATACTCGTTACAGGCGGCGCCGGTTTTTTGGGTTCGCATTTATGCGGGCGATTGGTCGCTCAAGGGCATGACGTCATTTGTGTGGATAATTTCTTTACCAGCAGTAAGGACAATATTGCTGACCTGTTGGATCAAAATAATTTTGAATTGATGCGGCATGACGTTACATTCCCGCTGTATGTTGAGGTGGACGAAATTTACAATCTCGCGTGCCCCGCTTCGCCAATACATTACCAGCACGACCCGGTACAAACGACAAAAACCAGCGTGCATGGTGCGATAAATATGCTGGGTCTAGCCAAGCGTACGGGGGCTAAAATATTTCAAGCGTCTACCAGTGAAGTGTATGGTGACCCACAGGTGCACCCTCAGCCTGAAGGTTATTGGGGACATGTGAATCCCATCGGCCAGCGCTCTTGCTATGACGAAGGTAAGCGTTGCGCTGAAACACTCTTCTTTGATTATCACAGGCAACATCAGGTGCGGATAAAAGTGGCCCGTATTTTTAATACCTATGGTCCTAACATGCATCCCAATGACGGCAGGGTGGTGTCAAATTTTATTATGCAGGCACTGCGCAACGAGCCTATTACACTATTTGGCGATGGATCCCAAACGCGTTCTTTTTGCTACGTTGATGATCTCATCGAGGGTATTGTGATGCTGATGGACACGGGGGATGAAGTCATCGGACCGATAAATTTGGGTAACCCCTGTGAATTTACAATCAAAGAACTCGCCGAGAAAGTGATTGAACTTACTCAGTCGAGTTCCAGTCTGGTTTTGCACCGACTGCCCAGTGACGATCCCCTGCAGCGCCAACCCAATATCGGTGAGGCAAAGTCTAAATTAAATTGGGAGCCAAAAATTCAGCTCGAAGAGGGTTTGTGTAAAGCCATTCAATACTTTGAGAAAATGCTCTAGTGTCGGCTTTGATGCCTCTGGGCGAGGTATTGCGTCCGGCTACATAGGGCTTGATCGTGGCTGTCTCTTATACACATCTCCGAGCCCACGAGACTAGGCATGATCTCGTA
>CAJXTK010000034.1 GCA_913061115.1 uncultured Haliea sp. | reverse complement strand
CAGAGATGGCCATCTCGCGTCAGAACAGAATCTCGAATCCGCCAAAATTGCCCGCAAAGTGGCAGACGAAATTACGGCAAAAACGCCCGACAGGCCTCGCTTTGTAGCTGGCGTGCTTGGACCAACCCCAAAAACAGCCTCTATTTCTCCCGATGTGAACGATCCGGGCGCTCGCAGTATCAGTTTTGATGCATTGCGCGCTGATTACGCAAACTCAACCCGTGCGCTTATTGCCGGCGGTGCTGATCTCATTTTGATCGAGACCATTTTTGACGCGCTTAATGCCAAGGCAGCGATATTCGCTGTTAAGGAAGTCTTCGAAGAGGTGGGGCAGGAATTGCCGTTAATGATTTCAGTGACCTTCCCCGACATTAGCGGGCGGATATTATCAGGGCAAAATCCAGAGGCATTCTGGAATGCAGTGGCGCACGCACAGCCTTTAATCATCGGCAGTAACTGTGGTCGACGCTACCAGGAAGTGCGCCCGTTCATAGAAGACTTATCCAATGTATCCGACTGCTATTTCAGTGCACATCTTAATGCTGGCCTGCCCAATGCGTTTGGAGACTTCGACGAGACGCCGGAGATCATGGAAAAGGACTACCGAGAATTCGCGGAACGTGGTTTTCTCAATCTAGCCGGGGGCTGCTGCGGCACCACCCCTGCCCATATCCGCGCTATCGCCCACGCGTGCGAGGGTGTCAAGCCACGCGCAATACCCAAACTTAAGCCAGCCTGCCGCCTGAGCGGCTTGGAAGCCTTTAATATTCAAGCAGACAGCCTCTTTATTAATATCGGTGAGCGCTGCAATGTCACTGGCTCTGCAAAATTCAAACGCCTGATACTTGATGGCTACTATGACGACGCCCTCGCGGTGGCCCGCGCACAGGTGGAAGATGGCGCACAAATTATTGATATCAACATGGACGAGGGCATGCTTGACTCTGAAGCGGCCATGGTGACCTTTCTTAATTTAGTCGCCTCTGAGCCAGACATTTCTCGAGTGCCTATTATGGTGGACTCATCCAAATGGAATGTCATTGAAGCTGGCCTGAAGTGCATACAGGGCAAGGCGGTGGTCAATTCAATCAGCCTTAAAGCCGGAGAAGAAGAATTTCTCACTCAAGCCAGATTGTGCCAGCAATATGGTGCCGCCGTGGTGGTAATGGCTTTCGATGAAAATGGTCAAGCAGACAATCTGCAGCGACGTAAGGACATCTGCAAACGCTGCTATGACCTGCTCGTTGGAGAGCTCAATTTCAATCCGAATGACATCATCTTTGATCCCAATATATTTGCGGTCGCTACGGGTATAGAAGAACACAACAACTACGCAGTCGAATTCATAGAAGCCACACGCTACATTAAGGCGGAGTTACCCGGAGCCCTGGTGTCCGGTGGAGTCTCCAATGTCTCTTTCTCCTTCCGCGGTAACGATGCTGTTCGCGAGGCTATTCACTCGGTGTTCCTGTATCACGCGATTAAGGCTGGCATGGACATGGGCATCGTCAATGCAGGTCAACTGGCAGTTTACGATGAGTTGCCCAAAGATTTACGTGAGGCAGTAGAAGACGTCATCCTCAACCGACGAGATGATGGCACAGAGCGCTTGCTGGACGTTGCTGACCGCTATCGCTCAACAGGCGGCGGTGAGGCCCGGGTCGAAGATCTAAGTTGGCGTGAGCAGAGCGTAGAAAAACGATTAGCCCATGCACTGGTCAAGGGCATTACAACCTGGATCGTTGAGGATGCAGAGGAAGCCCGGCAAAAGTTTGATCGTCCTATTCAAGTGATTGAAGGCCCGCTGATGGATGGCATGAATATCGTCGGTGATTTATTCGGCGACGGCAAGATGTTCCTGCCTCAGGTAGTGAAAAGCGCTCGTGTAATGAAACAGGCGGTGGCGCATCTACAACCTTACATTGAACTGGAAAAAGACGGCGGTAATTCCACCAATGGGAAGATACTGATGGCGACCGTTAAAGGCGATGTACATGATATTGGTAAAAATATCGTCGGCATTGTGTTGCAGTGCAATAATTTCGAAGTCATCGATCTCGGGGTTATGGTGCCGTGTGAAAAGATTCTTCAGGTCGCCAAGGATGAAAGTGTCGACATCATAGGCCTCAGTGGATTAATCACACCTTCCCTAGACGAAATGGTACATGTTGCTAGTGAGATGCAACGTCTGGAAATCAATGTGCCGCTTATGATTGGCGGTGCGACAACTTCCAAGGCGCACACGGCGGTCAAAATTGATCCCCAGTACGACAGGGATGTAATTGTGTACGTCCCCGATGCTTCGCGCAGTGTCGCCGTTGCAACGCAGCTGCTCGGCTTGGCTAAGACTAAGTTTGTTAGCGATCTTCATGATGAATATATCGTAGTGCGCGAGCGTGTCGCTAACCGCAAGCCCCGCGAGCGCGAAATCGCTTATCCAGCAGCAGTGGCAAATGGGCTACAACTTGATTGGCAGACCTACCAGCCCCCCTGCCCCACATTTATTGGCACCCGAGTGTATGACAATTTTCCACTGGAGCAACTCGTGGATACGATCGACTGGACGCCGTTCTTTATAACGTGGGAACTGGCAGGAAAGTTCCCAAAAATACTAGACGACAAAATTGTCGGCGAGCAAGCGCGCGAGCTGTATCAAGATGCACAGGTCATGTTGACGCGTATTGTTGACGAAAACCTGCTGACTGCCAAGGCTGTTGTGGGGTTTTGGCCTTGCGCCAGAACGGGGCCTGACGAGCTTTCTGTCTATGCAGACGAGTCGCGTAGTGACGTCATTGCGACTCTCCACCACTTAAGGCAACAAACAGAAAAACAAGGCGGCAAGCCAAATGCCTCCCTTGCTGACTTCGTCGCACCCGTTGACGGGCAGGCCAAAGACTACATAGGCGGTTTTTGCGTTACGGCTGGCCACGGTGTCGACACATTAGCCGCTGAATTCGAGGCACAACATGATGATTACAACAGTATTCTATTAAAGTCACTGGCCGACCGCTTGGCTGAGTCTTTTACTGAATACTTGCACCGTCTGGTGCGCCGCGAACTATGGGGTTACGATTCCGACGAGTCACTCAGCACGCAGGAATTAATCAGTGAAGGCTATAAGGGCATTCGCCCGGCACCTGGCTATCCAGCGTGTCCAGACCATACTGAAAAAGCCGCACTATTTAAGCTGCTGGATGCCACGAACGCTTGTGATGTGAGCCTGTCGGAAAATTTCGCTATGACACCTGCATCGTCGGTCAGCGGCTTCTACTTTTCTCACCCAGAGTCTCGTTACTTTGCGGTGGGGAAAATTGGCAAGGACCAAGTGGAAGACCTTGCCCTTCGTAAAAATGAATCCATCGACGTTACGGAGCGCTGGCTGCGTCCGAACCTAAACTATTAATAGGAGTATTGTATGGGTGATAACGATCATGACCCTTCCGATACCCAGCATGATAAGCAAAAACTGAATCCATTTCAGGTTATCGGAAGCGTACTTGCTGCGGCCTTGGGGGTGCAGAGTAGTAAGAACAGGGAGCGTGACTTCAAACAGGGCCATATAGGTATATTTGTTGCAGCCGGCGTAGTATTTACCCTGCTATTTATTGGCTCCGTAGTGACTGTTGTTCAGATGGTGGTGACAGGCGCTGCTAAATAAAGCGCCCAGTTCGCTTTTTTAAACGCATTAGGAGGGCATGCCGGACAGCCACAGGTACATAGCGAAGACCGCAATGGCAATGACCGCGGTCACCGCAATAGCGTCGACAACGCCATCTTCGTCGCGCTCTGAATTTAAGGGGTCAGACATTCATTACTCCAGCAAAATATGTGTATTGAGGTAGCATTATAACAGCAATCGCAGCAATCCCAAGCACTTAGCGCGCCGCGGTTCAATTCATACAAACTCGTAATTATTGAATCTAACCTTATGAATATTATGACTATTTATTGGGCCCATTTTTCTGATAAAGTAGCTCACTTTAGACTGCCGATCGATGGTATTCCCGCCTAGATTCAGGAACTGTAGATGTACGTTTACGACCAACATGACCAGAAGATTATTGATGAGCGCGTAGCCCAGTTTCGCGATCAAACCACCCGCTTTCTGGCTGGCGAGATTACTGATGGGGAGTTTTTACCTCTACGCCTACAAAACGGCCTGTACCTGCAGCGCTTGGCTCCGATGCTGCGGATCGCCGTACCCTACGGCCTGATGAACAGTAGCCAGTTGCGCAAATTAGCCGATATTTCCAGAACCTATGATAAAGGTTATGTCCACATCAGCACGCGACAAAATGTGCAGTTGAACTGGCCTCTGCTGGAGGAAGTTCCCGACATCCTTGCCGAGCTGTCGACGGTGCAGATGCATGCCATTCAAACCAGCGGCAACTGTATTCGCAATACCACCACTGACCAGTTCGCAGGGGTCGCCTCTGATGAACTGGAGGATCCCCGCCCCTATTGTGAAATCATTCGACAGTGGTCGACTTTGCATCCCGAATTTGCCTTCCTGCCACGAAAATTTAAAATCGCGGTGTGCGGCTCCACTCAGGACCGTGCCGCCATCCACTATCACGATATCGGGATCGAGCTGGTAGCCGATGACGACGGCGAAATCGGTCTTAAAATTCTCGTCGGTGGCGGTCTGGGACGCACACCCGCAATTGGCTCTGTCATCTGTGAATGGCTGGACAAAAAGCATTTGCTGACCTACCTAGAGGCGGTCCTGCGAGTCTATAACCAACACGGGCGTCGAGATAACAAGTACAAAGCACGTATTAAGATTTTGGTTAGGGCCATGGGTATCGATGCCTTCCGGGAGGCGGTGGAGCAACAGTGGACTGCACTAAAGGATGGCCCATCCACCCTCACTGAGGAAGAAATAATAAGGGCTCGCTCATTCTTCCGCGACCCTAGTTACCTGGCACTAGACAGCACTCTGGCCATGTTTGATCTCGAACAAGATTGCACGCGAGATCCGATCTTCGCTAATTGGATCACGCGAAATACTCAAGACCACCGTTTGCCGGGTTATCGGATAGTCACGCTATCATTAAAAGCAACAGGCTTCGCACCAGGAGACATCACGGCCGAACAACTCGAACTGCTCGCAGAGCTATCAGACCTGTACTCCTTCGGTGAGATTCGAAGTACACACCAACAAAATATGGTGTTGGGAGACGTTCAGGTTTCTGCCCTCTACGCACTCTGGCAAAGACTGCAAGTAGCAGGGTTAGCCACCCCAAATATTGGATACCTCACTGACATTATTTGTTGTCCCGGCGGCGACTACTGCTCACTGGCAAACGCCAAGTCACTCCCGATCGCAGAGGCCATCCAGACACGCTTTGATGATCTGGACTATGTCTATGACCTCGGGCCACTGGAGCTCAATATCAGTGGCTGTATGAATGCCTGTGGTCACCATCATGTTGGTCAGATTGGCATTTTGGGGGTAGACAAAAAGGGCCAAGAGTTTTATCAAATTTGTTTGGGTGGTAATCAGGCAAAAGATGCGTCTATCGGCAAGATTTTAGGGCCATCGTTCAAACAAAAAGACGTCCCAGAGGTCATCGACAGGATCCTTTCCACCTATGTGACATTGCGTGAAGAAGACGAGAGCTTTCTCGATACCTACCGTCGTGTAGGGATCCACCCGTTCAAGGAGCGAGCATATGCGCAGGCTTATTAAGCATGGCAACATCATCGACGACACATGGCAGCCTTTAGATCCAGACTGCTCGGTGCCAGAACATGGCCAGATTTGCAGCCTCGAACAATGGCAAGATCTCGCCGACAAAGAGGGCAGTGCGGTACAATTGGAGCCTGGCCAGGAACCTACTCCTCTGTTCGACGCCCTCGAGAAAATTGACTTATTAGTGATTAATTTCCCTGTTTTTACCGATGGCCGAGGGTTCTCGTACGCACGTGACGCGCGCGAACATGGCTACCAGGGTGAACTGCGTGCCAGCGGACACTTTATCCGCGATCAGCTAACCTACCTGCAGCGTTGTGGCTTCGATGCTTTTCAGATGGCAGATGATTCAGATCTAAATGCGGCCCTGACAAGCCTGAGGGATTTTACTGAACACTACCAAGCCGCCATCGACCAGCCGCTTCCACTTTTTCGCCGCCGGTCATAAACATCTCCTACGTTTCTATCTGCCGCGGGTTTGTTTACACTGACAATTAGGCTAAGGCGGAAGCACGACAAATGGACTTCAGTAGCATTACCTTTTCATTTTTCCTGATATTCACTGGGGCAGCCGTATTCGCCTCCTTGGCCCTGTACACTCGTCAACCCCTGATTATTGCGTACATCGCGTTAGGTGCCTGCATTGGACCCTATGGCTTATCCTTGGTCACCGACCTCGACCTGCTCACAGATATCGGCCATGTAGGTATTATTTTTCTTCTGTTCCTGCTTGGCCTGGATATGCAGCCACAAGCCTTGTGGGTGACCCTGCGAAAGTCCGTAGTGGTTGCAGTGTTCAGCTCGTGTATTTTCCTATTGGGCGGGTGCGCGGTGGCGTACCTCTTCGGATACTCCATCATCGATAGCCTTGTTATTGGTGCGGCAATGATGTTCTCGTCAACCATCATAGGTATCAAGCTCCTACCCACGACCGTTCTACACCATCGCCACATCGGCGAACTGATGATTGGTCTCTTATTGTTGCAGGATCTTCTGGCCATTATTGTACTTATGGTTTTACTGAGTGCTAATTCAGGCGACAGCATGGGCACCACGCTGACGGTTTCTCTACTAAGCCTCCCTCTACTGGCTGGAGCTGCATTATTAATCGTGCGTTTTGTGTTGCTACCGCTGATCACCCGCTTCGATAGCTTTCACGAATATATTTTTCTTTTAGCGATAGGCTGGTGTCTTGGAATGGCAGAGGCTGCTAGCGCTCTGGGACTTTCGGCTGAAATCGGTGCCTTTATTGCAGGCGTCACAATTGCGACGAGTCCGATTTCCCAGTACATCGCAATCAACTTGAAGCCATTGCGTGACTTTTTCCTAATTCTATTCTTTTTCTCTGTAGGCGCTAGGTTCAATCTTGCCCTGCTGTACCAGGTACTCGTCCCCGCCATATTACTTTCCGCGTTGGTGCTATGCCTGAAACCGGTGGTGTACCGCTACTTGTTAAAAGGCGTGAGTGAAGAACGTAGCATGGGGTGGGATCTAGGCTTCCGGCTGGGGCAGGCGAGCGAGTTCTCCCTGCTTATCGCTTACGTGGCCATAGGTGGGGCCCTCATATCCGAGCAGGCCTCTCTGTTGATTCAGGCCACTACGATTATTACGCTTCTAGTGTCCTCTTATATCGTAGTACTGAACTACCCTACCCCTATTGCGATCTCAGATCATCTGCGGCGGGACTAATTAAAGACGAAAAAAAACCGGCCGCGAAGGCCGGTTTTGGCAAAGATGGTATGTTGCCTAAAGTTGTGCTTCCAACTCAGGCAATGCATCAAACAGATCTGCTACTAGGCCGTAATCCGCTACCTGAAAAATAGGCGCGTCCTCGTCCTTGTTAATCGCCACGATCACTTTGGAGTCCTTCATGCCCGCCAAATGCTGAATCGCGCCTGAAATGCCAACCGCTATATATAAGTCAGGGGCTACGATTTTACCGGTCTGGCCAACCTGCATATCATTGGGAACAAACCCTGCGTCAACCGCCGCTCGCGAGGCACCAATCGCGGCACCAAGCTTGTCGGCAATGCCATCAAGTAGCTTGAAGTTTTCACCGTTTTGCATGCCTCTACCACCGGAAATAACGATCGAGGCAGCTGTCAGTTCAGGACGTTCGGATACCACAACCTCCTCTCCTACGAAGGAAGATGTACCTGCGTCATGCACCGCATCCAGCGCTTCGATAACAGCGGACCCACCCTCGGCAGCCACACCGTCGAACGCGGTGGTGCGCACTGTAATCACCTTTTTGGCATCAGAACTCTGCACCGTAGCTATGACGTTACCGGCATAGATAGGCCGCTGAAAGGTGTCAGCGGATTCTACTGAGGTAATATCAGAGATCTGTGCAACATCCAGCAGAGCCGCTACGCGCGGTAAAAAATTCTTACAGTTTGGCGTGGCGGGAGCCAGTATATTGTCGTAGCCGGCCGCAACCTCGGCGATCAACAGGCTAACGTTCTCAGCGAGCTGATGCTCATAGACTGCATTGTCGGCGACCAACACTTTACCAATCCCTGGAACAGCCGCAGCCGCTGTGGCAACCGCGCCACAATTGGCACCCGCTACCAGTATATCAATCTCGCCGCCCATAACCTGAGCCGCAGCCACAGCGTTGAGGGTGGACACCTTCAGGCTATTGTTGTCGTGTTCCGCAATTACCAGAGTACTCATGATATTATCTTCGCCTCGTTCTTCAGTTTATCGACCAACTCTTCCACATCCTTCACCTTGATGCCAGCCTTACGCTCTGCTGGCGCCTCCACTTTTATCTGAGTGATATGAGACGTCACCGCAACACCCAAATCATCAGGCGTATAGACATCCAGTGGCTTCTTCTTAGCCTTCATAATGTTAGGTAACGAGGCATAACGCGGCTCGTTAAGGCGAAGGTCGGTCGTCACTATAGCGGGCAGATTAAGACTAACTGTCTGTAAACCACCATCAATTTCACGGATGACATTAACCTTATCGCCCTCAACGACGATTTTGGAAGCAAAAGTGCCCTGGCCCATATTCGCCAACGCGCCCAGCATTTGTCCTGTCTGATTATTATCGCCATCAATGGACTGCTTGCCCAGGATGACTAACTGCGGCTGTTCTTTATCAACAACCGCTTTTAACAATTTGGCGACAACTAACGGCTCCACTTTGCCCTCAGTTTCGACCTGTATGCCTCGATCAGCACCAAGCGCCAACGCAGTACGTATCTGCTCTTGACAGCTTTTGCTGCCAACTGAAACGGCGATGACTTCGGTAGCAATACCGGCCTCTTTCAGGCGCACTGCCTCTTCGACAGCAATTTCGCAAAATGGGTTGATGGACATTTTGACGTTATTGAGATCAACATCAGTACCATCGGCTTTGGCGCGGACTTTGACGTTGTAATCAACAACGCGCTTAACGGCAACAAGAACCTTCATGGATTCTCCATAGATTTTCAGGTGGTTTGAAGTGGCTGCAGCGTTACGTAACACTAAGCCCTAGCTAACTTGGCGAGGTATGTTGCCCATAAATATGCGCGGGGTCAAGACCCATAAAAGCTGTCAAAGGGCCTAGCGTCAATCTTGCGCTGTATTTCCTCTATTCACCACGTTTATAGTTTCTAATCGTTAAAAATTATATACTTACGGCCCTTCCAGAGATCGGGCCAAGACACTGGCCCCAGAATGACAACGAGAGGACAGCGCAGTGGAACGTGAATCAATGGAGTTCGATGTTGTAATCGTAGGCGCTGGCCCATCAGGCTTGTCTGCGGCCTGTCGGATTATGCAGCTGGCAAAGGAAAAAGACCAAGAAATAACCGTCTGCGTCGTCGAAAAAGGCTCAGAGGTCGGAGCCCATATACTGTCCGGTGCAGTGTTCGAACCCCGTGCACTCAATGAACTCTTCCCCAATTGGGAAGAGTTGGCTGCGCCGATCAAAACCAAGGTAAAAGGTGACAAGTTTTTCTTCTACCTGAGCCAAAAAAGTGCCATCAAGCTGCCAAATTTTATGATCCCCAAGCCGACTCACAATGAAGGCAATTACATTGTCTCCATGGGCAACGTCTGCCGCTGGCTGGCAGAGCAGGCTGAAGGACTGGGGGTAGAGGTCTATCCCGGGTTCGCTGCGGCCGAGATCCTCTATCATGAGGACGGACGGGTCAAGGGTATCGCTACAGGTGACATGGGTATAAGTGCTGCCGGCGAGCATAAAGACAGCTATATGCCAGGCATGGAGCTGCATGCAAAATATACCTTATTTGCCGAAGGTTGCCGCGGACATCTCGGGAAGCAACTGATTGAGAAGTTTTCGCTAGATGATGGCAAGGACCCTCAACACTATGGCATCGGCATTAAGGAAATATGGGAAATTCCCCCTGAGAACCATGAAGAAGGCCTCGTTATTCATGGCCTTGGCTGGCCGCTGAGTGAAAGTAATTCCAGCGGAGGGGCGTTCATGTACCACGCCGAGAACAATCAATTGTACATAGGCCTGATCGCTGACCTGAACTACAGCAATCCACATATGAGCCCTTTCGAAGAGTTCCAGCGCTGGAAACATCACTCTGAGACCGTCAAGTATCTCGAGGGGGGTACCCGTCTAATCTATGGTGCCCGCGCGATTACAAAAGGTGGGTTCAACTCCTTACCTAAAATGCACTTCCCGGGGGGACTGCTCATAGGGTGTGATGCGGGGACATTGAACAGCGTTAAAATCAAAGGCAACCACACCGCAATGAAGAGTGGCATGCTCGCTGCAGAGGCCGTGTTTGAGGCGCTTAGTCAGGGAGATTCCGCGCCCGCAGACCTGCAGTCCTATGCGCAGAAAACAGCTGCTTCCTGGCTGCACGAAGAACTTTATACTACCCGCAATTTTTCTGGTTTCATGCACAAATTTGGTCTTTTAGCCGGGGCAGGCATGGTGTGGATTGACCAGAACATCTTTGGCGGCAAACTGCCTTTCACACTTAATGATGCTAGGCCAGATTACGCGGTGATGAAACCTGCCGCGGAATGTAAAAAAATTGTATACCCAAAACCTGATAACACCATCAGCTTCGATCGTCTGTCCTCGGTATTCTTGTCCAACACTAACCATGAGGAGGACCAGCCTTGCCATCTCACGCTCATTGACCCCAATGTACCTATCGCGAAGAATTTGCCTCTCTACGATGAGCCGGCACAGCGCTATTGCCCAGCCGGTGTTTATGAGATCGTCGAAGACGCCGCAGGTCAGCGCTTTCAAATCAACGCCCAGAACTGCGTGCACTGCAAGACCTGTGATATCAAGGATCCATCACAAAACATTGTCTGGGTAACACCAGAGGGCTTTGGAGGACCTAATTACCCCAACATGTAGCCGCCTTACATGACGACATGGATATTGACCTTTAGCCGGCTCCAAGCCTGAAGGTATAGGTGCCAGACGCGATAACCTCAGTTCCATCGACTGTGGTCGCCAGCCCCACCAACCTATACCAGGCAGGGCGTGCGCACAGCGCCGTGAGTCCATGAGCGAGCGTCATTGCCGCTATATCTCCAACAGTCGGATCAAGAAACAGTGGGAACTCCTCACCCACCATAACCACCCTGCCAGTCTTTAACGTCGCCTTCAGGTATTGCACACCCTCCACCACCTGAACATCGAAATCGATAATAAACAAAGGGTGCAGGGCAACCTCGATACGCCACTTCTCAGTAGGGGTTACAAGGTAGTATTGACTGTCCTCTTCACGTCTGAGAATGCTAGCGAACAAGTTGACAAGCGACTGACGCTCGATTTTAGAGCCATCGTGATACCAGTCGCCCTGCGCATCAATACGAATCGAAATATCACCACTTAAGGGCGGGTGCCACAGATGCAGTGGTGGGGACTCATAATCTCGACCGGATTTGACTTGGGTCTCCAGAGATTCAAGTGGCGCTTTCATATTTTGACCTGTGGTGTCTAATGACCGGCGAGGCTAGAGTCGTCTCCGATCAGGCGGACGTTGATAACGCCATCCAATGCACGCATTTTTTCTAATACAGCGGTCTCAGGTCGCGTGCCAATATCAATCAAATTATACGCGAGCTCATCGCGACTCTTATTTAACATGTCGATAACATTAATGTTTTCGTCGGCTAAAATAGAGAGGACATTGCCGAGAACCTTGGGGATATTCTCATTGGTCAGCGATAAACGGCAACCGCTTACGCGCTCCAGCTGCAAAGCCGGGAAATTAACCGAGTTACGAACGTTGCCGTTTTCAAGGAAGTCTCGCAACTGCTCAGCGGCCATGATGGCGCAGTTTTCTTCGGCCTCATCCGTACTTGCCCCAATATGCGGCATTAGAATCACATCATCACGGGGAATCAGATCTGGCGTCGGAAAATCAGCGATGTATTTACGCAATTGGCCGTTTTCCAGTGATTGTAATAGTGCCGTGTGATCTACGATCTCTTGCCGTGCAAAGTTAAGCAGGCAGGCTCCAGGTTGCATCACACCTAACAATTCTGCATTGACCAACCCCCGAGTTGAATCCAAGACGGGCAAATGTAGACTAATGTAATCACATCGTGCGAACAATGCGGACAAGGTGTCTGCCTTTAGAACCTGGCTGGACAATCGCCATGCAGCCTCCACAGACAGGGCTGGATCAAAGCCGATAACCTTCATACCCAAGGTTAATCCCATCTCCGCAACCAAGGATCCGATAGCGCCAAGCCCGACGACTCCGAGCGTCTTACCGACCAACTCACTTCCTTTGAATTTCTTTTTATGATCCTCAAGCATTCTATTCAGTTCGCCTTCGTCCTGAATACCATGCAGTGTGCGAACATAATCAATGCCGTCGATAACACCACGTGAGCCGAGCAATAAGCCTGTAGCCACCAATTCTTTAACGGCATTAGCATTAGCTCCAGGAGAGTTAAATACGGGGATACCTCGAGCGGTACAGGCTGCCACTGGAATATTATTCACACCAGCACCGGCGCGCGCTATAGCCAAAACGGATGCTGCAATGTCCGGCTCTTGAAGCTTGTAACTGCGCAATAGTATCGCATCTGGGTGTGCGAACTCGGTTGCGACCTCATAACAGTCGCGGGGAAGCCGCTCCAGGCCCTTGAGCGACATCTGGTTTAACGTCAGTATCTTTTTTGGCATGCCTTCCTCAGAGAAAAGATTTACAGAATCGATATTTTGGCGCGTTCGCGCAATCCACGCTGGTACTCGCTATTGATTAAACGTCCTGCTTCAGCAGCTAGTAGTTGCTGAAACTGTTCTTGCTCTTGGCTCGGCAAGGACTTGAACTCACCAGCGGTTACGCTCAACAATTCAATCACGACCGCATCGCCGTTCGGCATCACTACAAAATCGATCGATGTAGCGTCGGCAGTCGGTAGCGGCAATTGGAAAGTCCGTCCTAGGACTTCAGAGGACAGCACGGTATTGCGTCGCTGAACTCCCAGTTCAACGTTCAAGTTATAATCGTTAGCGTCCGTGAACTGCTGTGCGGCCCAGCCGCCTTGCAACTCCTGCAGCGCACGATTAGCTTCAGACAACACTGCTAATCGAGCATTTTCTTCGACCAGCGCAGCCACAACCTGCCCTCGCACAACTGACAACGCTTTTATCTCTGGCACGTTATGCTTGCGGACACTCAGCACAACAAAATTGTCTCCGGCCAGCTCAATCACTTCGCTGTTATTCCCGGCTGACAATACGTCCTCAGAAAAGGCCGCACTTAACAGAGAGGGGTTGGAGAACAACCCTTCATCTTCAGAGCGCGTAACCGCATCGGCTTGCTTAACCACAAGATCGAGCTCTTTTGCAGGATTGCGGAGGTTTTCTGCATTGAATGACAAGTCCCTGAGGGTCTCAACAGTAAGCAGTAACGTGACCCGCGCGTCGTCTTCTTGAATGGTATTTTCAAGCGCTAGGCGCATATCATCAAGGCTAGGCGCTTCGGCTTGCTTGCGTTCTGTCACCAAAATCAAATGAGTACCTGCAGACGTTTCTAAAGGCGTCGAGACAACCCCCGGCTCCAGCTGAGCGATCACAGCCTCCATCTCCTCGGGGAAGGCATCACCACTGGTATATCCCAAGTCTCCTCCCTTATCTGTGGAACCAATGTCGTCGGACAGCTCCTTAGCGACATCAGAAAACTCTATCCCGGCAGAGAGCTTCTCCTGCGCAACTGCGACACGTTGCTGCACGTCACTATCACCGTCAGCCTCAAAGAGAATATGGGACACACGATTTTGTGTTTGGTACTGAAGCTCTTGCTTAGCCTGTTCATAAGCCCCCAGGATATCAGCCTCGTTCACAGGTTGACGATAATTGTCGAGCGTCAGCTCCAGGTAATCAATATCTAGCGACTCTTGAGTACGGAACTCCTCTTGATGATCCGCATAATAAGAATCAATCTCGCTGTCTGTAGGCGGCGAAATCGAAGAAAATTTCTCTAGCGGCACGGTAAAAAAGTGCAAATCACGCTGTTCCAAGATTACATGAGAGTTCAGCTCTAGCTCTGAAGAAGTCACAAATTCGCTACCTGCAATTCCACTGCGCAGTTGTGAGAGAAGCATATCCTCACTCAGACTCTGTTTAAAATAACTCGGGGTATAGCCCGCACTGGAGAGTACACTCTTATACACCGCGGGTGAGAATTCCCCATCAATCTGAAACTGCTCCATACCCGCAACGACAGCACCGATGTCGTTTTCTGATATGACAAGCTTCAAAGCCAGCGCTGATTGCATCAACAACACACGACTAACCAGTGACTCAAGGGCCTGGGGTGCAAGACGCTCATCATCAAGCATTGCAGGATCGAACTGATCACCCATCATGGAAATCAGACGACGCTTTTGTGTGTCCAAAGCTTGCTGTAATTGCTGAGGGTATATCAGTTCGCCGTTAACATCGGCAATTTCATTATCTCCGCCACTCACTAAAATGGACTGAATACCAAAAAATGCAAACGAGATCACGATCATGCCTACGATAATCTTGGCGGCCGTGCCCTGTGTATGCTGACGTATATCCTGAAGCATGAATAATACTCGCAAAAAATAAACAAAAAAGCGCACGTGAGCGTGCGCCTTTCGTTAAAGCCATATGCCGCCAACTCGGCGACACTAGATGTTATCGTAAGTCACTAGACGACCTACGACCGCATTCCCTGTTTATTTGTCGTTTACTGCATCCTTCAACGCCTTGCCGGCCTTGAAACTGGCAACTTTAGACGCCGCAATTTGGATGGTAGCGCCTGTTTGCGGGTTACGGCCGCTGCGAGCATTACGGTGCTTTACAATAAAAGTGCCAAAACCCACGAGAGCAACCTGCTCCCCATTTTTCAGCTCATTAGTGATACTATCCAACACTGCATCCAGTGCACGACCAGCGGAAGCTTTTGGTAGGTCAGCTGCCGTTGCGATTGCGTCAATCAGTTCAGTTTTATTCACAATTATCCCCTTGAAGGTTAAAGCCTAGAAATTGTATGTTACCTCTAAGTAACACGGAGTGCAGCCTTTAATAAAGCTGTTCTTGTCATTTCTCAATTAGAGCTGTAAGCAGCTCGGCCCCCTAATAGGGCCAAAAAATATCGCACACCTCACTCCAGACTTTATACCAGAGCAGGAATGCTGGTCAATAATCTTCGAGCCCGTTAGTGCGTATTAATGCGATTATTGTCGTCATTATCGTTATTGGGGGATGCGCTGACTGAATTTGCCAAAAACTCTTCGTCACTTAGCGGGTCAGGCATCGTCTCCAATGCCAGTGTTAGCACCTCATCGATCCACTTCACGGGTCGGATATCGAGGTCTTCTTTAATGTTGTCCGGCACTTCCTTCAAGTCTCGTTCATTTTCCTTGGGAATAATGACCGTTTTAATGCCCCCGCGCCGAGCGGCTAAAAGCTTCTCCTTAAGGCCACCAATGGGCAACACTTCCCCCCGCAGGGTGATTTCACCCGTCATTGCTACATCCGATCTGACAGGGATACTGGTCAGTACTGAGACCAGTGCAGTGCACATGGCTACGCCCGCACTAGGGCCATCTTTAGGTGTAGCCCCTTCAGGGACGTGGATATGCACATCGTGACTCTCGTGGTAATTTGCCGGAATTCCCAGCATTTGAGAGCGACTGCGGACCACTGTAGTCGCCGCCTGGATAGACTCCTGCATCACATCGCCCAAAGAACCGGTCTGTATGTGACGCCCTTTCCCCTTAATGGCGACCGCTTCGATGGTCAGTAATTCGCCACCTACTGAGGTCCAAGCCAAGCCCGTTACCTGGCCAATCTTGCTGGTTTCTTCCGCTATGCCGTAGTTGCATTTGCGCACACCGAGCAAATCAGGCAGCATTTCTGCCGTCACAGTAATGCCTGAAACTGCCTCACCCAACGCAAATGCCTTGACCATTTTACGGCAAACCTTAGCGATTTCTCTCTCCAGAGACCGGACTCCCGCCTCCCTAGTGTAGTAGCGAATGATGTCGACAATTAGATCCTCAGCGATCACCAACTCATCTTTTTTCAAGCCGTTAAGTTTGATCTGTTTTGGAATGAGATATCGCATAGCGATATTAAATTTCTCGTCCTCGGTATAGCCGGGAATTCGTATGACCTCCATACGGTCGAGGAGTGGCGCAGGGATATTCATGGTATTCGACGTGCAAACGAACATAACGTCAGACAAATCGTAGTCCACTTCCAGATAATGGTCGTTAAATGCGTGATTTTGTTCTGGATCGAGCACTTCTAACATCGCAGAGCCAGGATCACCGCGATTATCCATCCCCATTTTGTCTATTTCATCGAGTAAAAACAGTGGGTTTTTGACCCCAGCTTTTGACATTTTCTGTAACAACTTACCTGGCATCGATCCTATGTAAGTGCGTCGGTGGCCACGTATCTCGGCCTCGTCGCGAACACCACCGAGAGCCATGCGCACAAATTTTCTGTTCGTCGCACGCGCTATAGACTCGCCTAAAGAAGTCTTACCCACTCCTGGCGGACCTACCAGACATAACACAGGACCTTTAACCTTGCGCACTCGCTTTTGAACTGCCAGGTATTCTAAAATGCGATCCTTGACCTCTTCGAGACCATAGTGGTCTTCATTCAGTATTGCCGATGCTCGTTTTAAATCATGCTTCACCTTGCTGCGCTTAGACCAAGGGACGCTAACCATCCAGTCAATATAGCTGCGCACTACAGATGCCTCTGCGGACATTGGCGACATCATTTTCAGTTTGCCCAGCTCCGCCTGCGCCTTTTCCTTTGCTTCAGACGGCATTTTAGCTTCATCAATTCGGGTTTCGAGTGCATCTAACTCATTGGGCGCCTCATCCATATCCCCCAGCTCTTTTTGAATGGCCTTCATCTGCTCGTTCAAATAGTACTCGCGCTGACTTTTTTCCATCTGCTTTTTGACGCGTCCTCGAACACGCTTTTCTACCTGAAACAGATCAATTTCAGCGTCCATTAATCCGAGCAGATGCTCAAGCCTAGCGGGGATGCCGGAAATCTCGAGGATGTGCTGCTTCTCCTCGAGCGTAACACCCATATGTGCGGCTATGGTGTCAGCCAGACGCCCCGGTTCGTCGATGCCCGTAAGTGAGGAGAGCACCTCAGCAGGAACTTTTTTGCTAAAATTGACGTATTTTTCGAACTCGGTGGTCGTGGAATGTAATAGCGATTCGACCTCGCTTTCGGGAATATCCTCACTGATAATTTCCCTTATGCCAGCAACAGCAAACGGTCCTTCGTCATCAACGTTATCCACCACCGCCCGATAGCTTCCCTCCACTAGGACCTTGATAGTGCCGTCCGGAAGCTTAAGTAATTGGAGTATATTCGAGACTGTTCCAACCTGGTAAAGGCTATCGGCAGATGGGTTGTCTTCTGACGCATCACGCTGGGCAACTAGCATAACCTGCTTGTCGCTGGCCATAGCGTCTTCAAGGGCCTTAATTGACCTTTCTCGCCCCACGAACAGCGGCAGCACCATGTGGGGAAATACAACCACATCTCGCAATGGTAGAAGAGGTAATCCGATAACAGAAGAAGAACCCATATAAACCTCCAGGTTTAGCAAAAATGTATGCTGTGAAAGTTATAGTTGGGGGTGTCTATTCAAAAAATCAAGTCTACACAGGCCTATATTTACCCGTCCGCGCAACTTCGCGGCGCCCGCGCAGCACTTTCGGACGAATACTTAGTCGTCAGTTGAGACTGCCCGAGCTGCAAGTTCGTTGTTTTGATAAACCAACAGTGGTTCAGAATCACCGCGGATCACTGATTCATCAATAACGACTTTGATAACGTCATCAAGAGACGGAATGTTGTACATGGAGTCCAACAGGATGCCCTCTAAAATAGAGCGTAACCCGCGCGCGCCGGTTTTACGTTCCATGCCTTTTTCAGCAATAGCGCGCAGACCGTCTTCGCGGAAATCCACCTCGACACCCTCCATTTCAAAAATCTTACTGTACTGTTTGGTAAGCGAGTTCTTGGGCTCGGTCAGTATCTGCACCAATGCCTCTACATCCAATTCTTCCAACGTGGCAATAACGGGCAGTCGACCAACAAACTCAGGAATCAGGCCATACTGAACTAAATCGTCAGGCTCCAATTGCGACAGCAATTCACCCACATTGCGTTTTTCGTCTTTGCTCTTGACCTCAGCACCAAATCCAATACCACCCTTCTCCGAGCGATTGCGGATAACCTTCTCCAAGCCAGAAAAGGCACCGCCGCATATGAACAAGATATTGGATGTATCAACCTGCAGAAATTCCTGCTGCGGGTGCTTACGACCGCCTTGAGGTGGCACCGAGGCGATAGTGCCCTCAATCAATTTAAGCAATGCCTGCTGCACACCCTCACCTGAAACATCGCGAGTGATAGAGGGGTTATCGGACTTGCGTGAGATCTTGTCGATTTCATCAATGTAGACAATGCCGACCTGGGCCTTCTCCACATCATATTCGCATTTCTGCAGTAGCTTCTGGATGATATTCTCAACATCCTCTCCAACGTACCCGGCTTCAGTAAGGGTAGTTGCATCCGCGATCGTAAAAGGAACATCGAGAAGACGCGCTAAAGTTTCTGCCAGCAGGGTTTTACCACTCCCCGTGGGACCGACCAGCAGTATATTGCTTTTCCCCAGCTCAACTTCACCGCGGCTTGCGGTGTGGCGCAGGCGTTTGTAATGATTGTAGACCGCAACCGCGAGAACCTTCTTAGCTCTGTTTTGACCAATCACATACTCATCGAGTATCGCTTTGATCTCATGGGGAACGGGTAAGTGATCTTTCTTCTCATCTGAGCTGTTTTCCTGCACCTCTTCGCGAATAATATCGTTACACAGGTCAACACATTCATCGCAAATGAATACCGATGGTCCAGCGATTAATTTCCGAACCTCATGCTGGCTTTTGCCACAGAACGAGCAGTACAGCAGTTTGCTCCCATCATCACCTGATTTTGTGGTATTTTCACTCATCTAGCCGTCCGCTTCCCTTAAAATTTCTACTGAGCCATCACCCACAGTCAAGATGATGTTTTTTGTTGGTATTTGCAAGTCCCCAAGGGAACTAAATAACGTTATTTGCCCTCATCAGCAGGCACAGACGCAGTGCTAGAACGGCTTTCGACAACCTCGTCCACGAGTCCGTATTCCTTGCTTTGGTGAGCATTCATAAAACGATCACGTTCGGTATCACGCTCGATATCCTCAATGGTCTGGCCCGTATGCTCCGCCATCAGTTCATTAAGTCGTTGACGGATAATCAGAATTTCTCGGGCTTGTATGTCGATATCTGTTGCCTGGCCCTGTGCGCCCCCACTGGGCTGGTGGATCATGGTACGGGCATTCGGCAAGCAGAAGCGCTTTCCTTTGGCGCCACCCGAAAGCAGGAATGCGCCCATCGACGCGGCCTGCCCGATGCACATAGTACTGACATCTGGCTTGATAAACTGCATGGTGTCGTAGATCGACAACCCGGCAGTGACTGAGCCGCCAGGAGAGTTGATGTACAAATGGATGTCCTTGTCAGGATTTTCCGACTCCAAAAACAGCAGTTGGGCCACAATTAAGTTAGCCATATGGTCTTCTACAGTACCAACGACGAATATAACGCGCTCCTTTAAAAGTCGAGAGTAAATATCATAGGAACGTTCTCCACGGGCGGTCTGCTCTACCACCATAGGAACTAGTCCTAGATTGCGGATCTCGCTTCCACTTTGACCGTCGAATTTACTTGGCATGTGCCCTGCCCCTAATTTGAATTATGTCGAAAATTGAACGATGGCGTTACGCTCCGTCGCCCCTGAAATGTTTGTCAGGCTTCAGCCTTTTCCGCGCCGATAACATCCTGGTAACTGCTCTCATTCTCTGTAATATTGGCTCCCGCAAGCAACTTTTCAACCACCTGATCTTCCAATACTTTCGATTCCACCGAAGAACGCTGCTGGGGATTAGACTGATAATAGTCTATGACTTCTTGCGGAGACTCATAGGTCGATGCTATCTCCTCAATGGCTTTAGACACCTGTTCGTTATCGGCTCTCAATTCATAACTTGAGATATACTCCGCCAACACCAGCCCTAACTTAACCCTACGTTCTGCATTTTCTAAAAACATCGTATCCGGCAGTAAAGACTCTAAATCCAAGTCCATATTTCCTGCCCCACCGAATTGCTGAAACATCTGCTGCCGCATGGCCGTAATCTCCTGACCGACAAGGGCTTTGGGCACCTCAAGCGACTCATGCGCCTCAAGCAGGGCGTCCATCACTTGCTGCTTAACACTCGCCTCTACTGCATTCTTGAGCTCCCGAGCCATGTTCGCGCTAACGTCCTCGCGAAAGCGCTGTTCCCCACCCTCTTCAACGCCGTACTTGGCAAACAGCTCTTCGTCAATAGCTGCCGGAACCAGTTCCAGTATCTTATTGAGCTTAACCTTAAATTCAACCGCTGCGCCCTTGAGATCTTCATTGTGATAGTCGTCTGGAAAACTCAAATCAAGCGTCTTTTCGTCTTCAGGCTTCATACCGACGATACCGTCTTCAAATCCACTGATCATACGACCGGATCCCAATTCTAGATCACTATCTTGGGCACTGCCGCCTTCAAATTCCTGACCATCCTTCAAGCCGGTATAATTTAAATTAACTTTATCAGTCAGTATAGCTGGGCGCTTAACCTCATCCCAGGTTCCCTGCTGTTTACGGAAAACCTCGATGATGTTGTCGACGTCCTCTTCCTTGACCTGCGCCACAGGCTTTGCCACTGGGAAGTCTTTCATCTCCACCAATTCCACGTCGGGGAATACCTCGAAAATGGCGACATACTGGAGATCTTTCCCTGGCTCTAGGCTCTTTGGCTCAATGCTGGGCTGCCCAGCAGGGCGAAGCTTCTCTTGTATAACAGCTTCTTGAAATGACTGACTCACGACTTCACCCAGAACTTCCTGCCGCACGCCGGCGCCGTAGCGTTGATGCATAACTTTCAGCGGAACCTTTCCAGGACGAAAACCCGGAAGCTTTGCCTTTTGCGCCGCTTTCTGAAGTCGACTGTTTACTTCCACCTCAACACGTTCTGCAGGCACCCCCACGGTCAAGCGCCGCTCCAGGTTCGAAGTGGTTTCAATAGATACCTGCATAATCATCCCTCACAAAGCAATTGTTATCGGGGCTTAGTCGTGCCCATACATTGGGGCCACCTCGCCACATTCAAACAGTGCAGGGAGTTCAGCCATTAATTTGGTGCGGAAGGAGAGACTCGAACTCTCACGCCTTGCGGCACTGGAACCTAAATCCAGCGCGTATACCAATTTCGCCACTTCCGCTAAGAAAAACCCGTCAACTAGCTAGAGAACACCCTGTAAATACTATTTAACGTATTGATTCTGAGTGCTTTTTTCGAACAGCAATAAACTAATTGGGAGGACAGCTACGAACGCAGAGATTCTGCCACAAAGCCGCCCTTGGTTCAACCACCTGCATGCCTACAACGCCAGTGTTTTCGCTAGCTATGGGCATATTAGGGAATGGGCCGTGAATGGATCGTCTGTTCTGTCACTCAAGTTGTGAGACACGCGGGATCGAAGCTGTATTCTCCCCGCAACCACTGTGCCACTTCCAAGGCAGCAGCTCCGGGCAGAGCACCATATTCAAGAGCGAGTTGTCGACACCTGTCTCTTATACACATC
>CAJXTK010000033.1 GCA_913061115.1 uncultured Haliea sp. | reverse complement strand
CTGTTATAGCTGCAGCGCGTCGCCTTGATGCGTAAATCTACCAGGCTCTCCCTGACTGCAAACGGAAATTGAAACTGCTTACTTTGACCTCCGACAATAGCACTCCAGTTCTGCGTCACAAAGTTGTCGAAGCCAGCATCAATGACTATCGGCATGCTGGCTTGTGAAACCGGGAATAGAAACTCTTGCGGCTCCGGGTTACCCGCAGCTTTCACGGTCATTATAAGCTGATCCTGTCTCAGCTCGACAGCTATTACCTCTTGAGAGTAAAAATTGTGTTGCACGAAAGATGGCGTCAACGGTCCAGTTGAATAGTTCAGCGCCTTATGTGCGATCAACTCTTGCGCCATATCTCTGTAGAGCACGTCATGCGTCAGCGCATTGTCACTAACACAATGCGTTTCCGTATATAGGGGTACTGAGCTGTCCAGGTCAAAAGCTTCGCCAATGACTCGAACGCTCACCTCTTTTGCATAGGCCTGCTGCGCCACTGTCGACAGGGCCAGAGTGAAGAAGCAGGCAAGGTGACATGCGCTGCGCTTTGCAGGTATCACGGCGCTAGCTCTGGTCCGTGTCGTGCGGCCTGTAGAGCCCTTTCCCGGTTATTTTGGGAAGCTCCATTGCTGCAACCAAGCCAGGCCGGTGTTCTACCACCGCCGGCACTGCATTCACGATAGCTGTCGCCGTTTGAATAACACCTGCTACAGCATGATCGCCATTGCGATCTTCCATATCCATGGATATTTCCATGCGCGGCTCACCCTCGATAATGACCCGATAACCCTTGCCTTTAGGCCAATCGGGCGCGATATCATCGGTGAGTCGCGTCACGTGTTCTAGCACGACGACTTCCCTGCCATCCATAACGCCTCTGACCTCAAAACGCATGGCGCCCGTAGTGCCAGCCTTAAACGTCCCCATACCGTTGTGAATATCTTCTATTAGAGGGAGACGCTCATGTACTTCATAGACTTTATCCAGAGTGATACCTAAACCGGCCGCTACCGAGTGAACCGAGCCACCCCATCCCAAAGAAAGCATGCCCTCTCTAAACAACATGCAGTCATGATCTATCGGATAGCCAAAACCCATCACCTCGCGAATCGTGTGCTCCTGCTCATACGTCGCATAATTGACAATCTCACGCATGCGGATACTGCTCCAGTACTCTGACAATCCGGTAAAAACGAGCGGCATAGTGTCGTTGGCGAAGCCCGGATCAATGCCATTATTAAAGCAGGTAGACTTGCCTTCTTCGCAGGCCGCCTTTAAAGGATCTGCAAGGAATGTAATCCCTGGATTGTGAGGGTACTGCAACATAAACAATGAGCTGGACACCACATTGATACCCTGGCGAAGACATTTTGCCTGATCCTCCGCCGCCTCCATCATGCGCGTCTCTGAGTGGGCGGTATAGATAACGCAGTCAGGTCGAGTCGCTAAGGCTTCATCGACGTTATCTGTAGCCAGAACGCCAGCCAGCTGCTCAAGGCCAATTAACTCACCAACATCGCGACCCGATTTTTCAGGGGAACTGACAATATGCGCAACTAACTCTAGCTCGGGGTGGCCCAGTACTGCCCGCACAGCATAGCTCCCAACATTTCCTGTACCCCATGTAACGACCTTGTATGGCATGAATTTATCTCCTTATAGTCTAATGAATGCACTTATAGAACATCTGCAACAGCAGCGGGCGCTACTGGAGCAATTAAATCTTCAACCCGTTTCTCGAATCTCTGCGACGGATTCGGCCAGCGCTGTCTCCAATGCCGTATACGACATGCCCAACTCATTGATCCCTCGAGAAGGATCAAACAACAGGGAGCCCGCCGCCGTTGTTTTCAATACATCCAACGGCATCATAGGGCGCCTGCCGGTCTTACGAGCGACAATATCCATGCCCATGGCCAGTGGCCACAAAAAGGACTCAGGTATATTCCAGTTTGGCACCGGCACATCAGCGATTCTGCCAATGATTTTGAAATAGTCTCGCGTGGTAGCGCGCTGATTCCCGATAAGATAACTGCGCCCAACAGAATCTTTTTTGATCAACGCTCGTGCAATTGCATCAGCCGCGTCTTTGACATAGACATAGGTGTACGTGGTATCTGCACCAATCAATGCGGGTAGCTTCCCATCCACCGCTCTCTTCACTTCCATGGTCTCTTTGTCATCCCCCGCACCTATGACTGCCGCAAGATGTACGATAGTGAGCGGCAAGCCCTTGTTTTCATACATTGCCCATCCCGCCTGATCGCCCAGATATTTACTTCTCGCATAATTGCTGGGATGCCGACCGGGAGGCGTCTGCTCATTAAAGGGTAGGGTATCCGGCACGCCATAGGCCAGCGGAGTACTCACCTGAACCACTTTTTCTACACCTGCTTCAAGACAGGACTCAAACACATTCGTTGCACCGCGCTCATTGAGAGCATAGAAATGCCTTTTGTTGCGGCTCCAAAATTCGCGATAGCCCGCGATATTCACCACTCCCCAGGCCCCCTTAAAGGCCGCAGATAAGCTTGACTTTCGGGTAATGTCGCCGTAATGGAAGCTGATGTCGGGATCCAAGGCCCGCAATGGAGAGACATCACTGGTGTGGCGAACGAGACATCTAATGCGGTACTTTTTTTCGCTGACAAGACGCTCAACAAAACATCTGCCTACAAAGCCGGTAGCGCCGGTTATGGTGACAATACGCTTGCTAGTGGCCATTTTTCTGGCATCTCCGAGGGCAGTTCACTAAATCCTATATCCTATACGCTCTTGCGCCCGTATCGGATGATTTGGAGGACTTTCCCAGATTTTTGTGATCGGCGCTTTACCGGCGTACGTAGTACCTTCACTATGTGACTTTACACACAGCGATAAGCACAACTATCCGAGCGTTGACATGACAGAGAATCCTTACCTTTCGGAAAACTTTGCGCCAGTGGATACCGAAGTCACCGCCGAGATGCTTAAGGTTAGCGGCCATATACCGCCCGAATTGGCTGGCCAGTTATTACGCATAGGCCCCAACCCTGTGAATCCAGACCCAGCGACGCATCATTGGTTCCTTGGTAACGGTATGGTACACGGCCTTCAGTTGCGCGATGGAAAAGCCGAGTGGTTCCGAAGCCGTTACGTGCGCGATGATGAGATTGTTGCAGTCAAAGGCTGGCCGCCGGTGCAAGGCCCCGAAAATGCATTACAGCTTGGCGGTGGGGTCGCCAATACCAATATTATATTTCATGCTGGAAAAAGACTGGCGCTGGTCGAAGGCGGAAATCTCCCAGTACAGCTGAATTCTTCTCTTGAGACAGTAGCACGCACCAATCTCGGTGGAACCCTGCCAGGCGGGCTGTCTGCACACCCCCACCTTGATGCGGACACTGGCGAATTGCATGCCGCTGTCTATTCTCCACTGTGGAATTATATACAGCATGTGGTCATCAGTGCAGAGGGCGAGGTCATTCGCGCGGTCAATGTCCCTGTTCCGGGACAGCCCATGGTGCATGACTGTATGATCACCAAAAATTACTTCATCCTTCTGGACCTGCCAGTAATACTGGACATGAAGGCTGCAGAGATGGGTGCGAGTCTGCCTTATCGTTGGAGCGCTGAATACGGCGCCAGGGTAGGATTGCTTCCTCGGCACGGAGCGGCAGAGGAAGTCACTTGGCACGAGGTCGACCCATGCTATGTCTTTCATCCAATGAATGGCTATGAGGACGCCATGGGGCGAGTCGTCTTGGATGTATTGCGCCATCCAAAGATGTTTGCAACAGACATGCGTGGACCGAATGAAGGCACTGTGACTCTGGATAGGTGGGTTATTGATCCGCTGAAGACGCGGGTGCAAGAAACTCGGCTCGATGATCAGGGACAAGAATTCCCCCGTATCGCGGAAAGGCTTACCGGTAAACTTTATCGCTATGGGTACACTGTTGCGCTTGATGCTGGGTTTTCCGCAGGTGGACTCATCAAACATGACCTGCAGCAGAGTCGAAAAGAGACCTACAACGAGGGCATGGCAAGGCATTTTATGGAGCCTGTTTTTGTTCCAAGGCAAGACTCGACATCCGAGGATGACGGCTGGCTAATGTCCTTCGTCTATGATGCCGAGCGTGAATCCAGTGACGTCGTCATTCTCGAAGCAAAGGATATGGCTTCCGGCCCCGCCGCCACTATCCACCTGCCAAGACGAGTGCCGTTTGGTTTCCATGGCAACTGGGTCCCCTCAACTGACTAAGAGCGGCTCAACGTTCAGTATAGCGCCTGCGCCAGACGGCAGCGCTTCTTGCATGGCAAGCTTTAGAGTGGCACGAAAGACAAAAAAACAGAGGACATAAACCAATGGACAGTGAACCCAATGTAAAATCAGGCAAGCCGTCTAAGGCCGCACCAGACAATGTGCATCCGCGTCTACCCTGCCGCGGCTGCGGCAGCGATTGCAAAAATTATGCGATTTGCGACGGGCGTCCTTGGAGAACGCTGGCACCAGAAGCATCGGCAGAAAGCAGATAACCCGAATCCGTGCGGGGCGAAGACTGCTCCGCCATGAGCGCTTTTATGCAATCCCCGGAAGCGGGCAGAGATTTTTTTAAGGATGATGCCAGGGCAGTGCCGAGCATCCGCTGATAATAGGGCAAGTGACGTTCGTAAAAAGGAAGATGCGTAGAGATTGAGTCCTGTTCTGCAAGGGCATCGACAAAGCCGTGTATAAACTCTCTGGCTCTAGCCAAGGCATCGGAGTCTTCGGCGAGCTCGTCAATACTCATTTCCCATGTCATATCAATGCGCAACCGACAACTCGCCAAAAATTCTCCAGGGCTACTTTGACCCCACTCAGTGGGTGATATAAGAGACAATGTCCACCCTTTTTCTCCGGTATAGAGGTAGTAGGTGTTCCCCACCACTGGCTTAAAACCAAATCTTGCGGTGAGAATCAGCGAAGAAATCGCATAGTCTCGAAGGAATTCTCCGGCATCTTTGGGCCCAGACACTGTGGGCTGCATCATCGACCAATCCCTTAGGATCGGAACAACGCCTTTCCCCTGCGGATTTGGATTTTTGATCGGCGTAGACATCGGCACGGTCACACTATCTCTGTTGGAAAGACGGGTCATTTAACATGACCGGCTTAAAGCAAGCGGCTTTCATAACACTAGAGAACGCTCTCAATGGCTTTCTTCAGCGCTGGGCTATCAGGCGACGTGCTGCTGTCGAAATGCATGACAACTTTGCCCGTGGAATCGACGACATACTTGTTGAAGTTCCAACTCGGCGCTTCAGTTTGAATATCAAGCTCGCGAAACACCGGATTAGCGTCATCCCCGCGCACATGGGTCGGTGCGAACATCGTGAACGTAACACCGTAATTGACATAGCAAACATTCGCTACCTCTTCCTCATTGTTGGCTTCTTGACGGAAATCATCACTGGCAAATCCAACAACCCTGAGACCTTGATCACGGTACTGGTCATTCAATTCTTGCAAGCCTTTAAATTGCTTTGTATAGCCACAGTGACTGGCAGTGTTGACAATGAGCAGTGGCTGGCCAGGACTCATTTCACACAGATTGATCAACTCTTGTGAGTGTAACTTACGAAGATCATGATTTAGGTATTCAGGGCACCCTGCTACCGCAGCTTCCCCAAAACATAAGGCCGTCGATAGCACTATTGCGCGCATCATAGACATTGCTCTCTTTATCAAATTTTGGCTATCAGCACAGGGGAGACAAATATTGGCTCCCACTGCGTCTCTTTAGCAAATAGACGTACTGCTAGGACCGGCTTTTTTATTGGTGTTCACATCGAACAGATACCAGACGTAGCACCGCGAGAAAATTCCGTTAAGAATCAGTAAGAGGGAAGTCATTATGACTAACCACTCGATCCCGTTTAATTGCGGCTGCATGAATGCCCATAAACCAAAAGCGACGCCAATGAGAAGTCGCACTAAACGCTCGATATTACCTAGATTACGTTCAATCATGATCAGGCCCCGCCTATTGATCCATCTGAATTGGCTAAATATACGCCTAAGCAGCAATTTTGGATTACTTTGCGCCACAAATGAACATTGAGTTGCCTGAAGATAAGCCCCCTATGCACAACAACGCCGCCGGATGCCAGATCCAGCGGCGTTAAGCACAGAGAAATCACACTGGAAGATTAAAGCACCAGCAGATATTGGTTTTACCGCATCAAAGGAAGAAGTCTTGATTGGCCGCGCCCAGTGCCACAGCCCCCATATTACGCGCAAAACCAATAGGGTTATTTGCCACGTGCGCCCTGGCCGTATGAATATCCAAGAAACACTGCTGAATGGCGCTGCCGTGAAACACAGACGAGCCGCCGGCAGAAGAAAACAGCGAATCTACAACACCCATCGACTTTTCTATCACCAGCGAAGCTTGATACCTGTAGAGAATTCTATCGTCCAGAGGAATGACTCCACCATGGTGCATGGTATCCATCATCGCATCGAAGTTCGACAGTAGAATCGTGGTCATCTCTTCAATGCTGTTTTTAGCCTCAGCAATTCGCACCTGCGTGCCAGTATCCTGCGCCAGCTTCGTAATATCACCACTGGCCTTCCCCTTGACCAATTCCGTGTAAAGGGACAGGGCGTGCCTTGCAGCGCCTATAGCAGGTGTGGAAACCACTCGAATAAATAATTGTGCCCACGGCAGATGGTACAAAGGCGCGCTATCGTGAGTCACTCCGGGGTTAGTCCCTTCAAACCCATCGGTTTGTTTATGGGTGCGGTAATCAGGCACAAAAACATCTTCCACCACAATGTCGTTGGATCCAGTACCCGTGAGGCCCATAGAATTCCAGGTATCTTCAATACGGTAATCGCTCTTGGGAAGGAGGAATGTACGGTACGTGCCGTCCGGTAAAATGCCGCCCAGCAGCACCCAAGTACAGTGATCACACCCGCTGCTCCAGCCCCAGCGGCCACTGAATCGAAAACCACCGTCCGCGTTTTCAACCTTGCCCATCGGCGCATAAGAGGACGAGACCCGAGTATGAATGTCTTTCCCCCATACATCCTCTTGAGCCCGGGGATCCATGAGCGCAATTTGGAAGGCGTGCACAGCGACGATGCCGCTAGCCCAGGCCGTGGACATGCAACTTTCACCAATAGACATTTGCATACGGAAGAAATCCTGAGGATTGAGCTCGTAGCCCCCCCATCGCGCCGGCTGCAGCGCGAGGAAAAACCCTGCTTTTTTGAGGGCATCAATATTTTCCACGGGCACACGCCGATCCTCAAGTGCCTTGCCGGTGTTGGCTCGCAGCAGCGGATGCAGAGACTCCACTCTTTGCAGCATAGCGGCCCCTTCGTCAGCGACGCGGAGCGCTTCAGTATCTACAGATATGTTCATGGTTCTTCTCCGATTATTTAAATCTGTGTCCTAGATTACCCCTTAAGAATAAAGGCACATCCCCTGTATGGGGGAAAGCGGCTCATTCAAATCGGGATCCGCTGTTTTAGAAGCCTGCCTAATAACCCCTACTGCGCGCTCGCATCCCATAACACCTCGGGAGGCAAATGAGTTTTAGCATAAGCCATGCGCTTAAAGGTGACCGCTTGACAATAAGTGTCCAAACCGCTGAGTGCAACAGTGCCCGCACTCACCAAATCGAGGGCGCCATCTTCGGCCATGCACCCAGCCGGCAGATCCGCCAGCACCACCTCGCCTATGACCAGATTGGTGCCATTTATCGCCAGCTCATGATGTTCTCGCAGCGATAGGCCTAATTTGATACCGGCCTCGGCCACCATCGGCGCGCCAAAACCCGCATGCCAGACTGGCGAAAGACCCGTGGCGTCAAATTCAGACAGATCCTCAGGGTACCGTGCTGCCGTCTGGTGACCCTGCTCCACAATGGATGACGTAACATGATTGAGGCTGTAGCAACCGCTGTCTAAAATATTGGCAAGTGTCTGGTGATCATCACTACTGGGCCTAATAATGAGTGCCAGCAGTGGAGGACTTGATCCCAAATGCACGGCTGAGCTCATAATCGCTAGATTGGTCTGGCCCTTTGCGTTCACGGTGCCTACCAAATTTGCAGATTTAAACCCCGATACCGAATTCATAAACGCCGCCCGGTGGCGCGGATCCATTGCCTTGATATCTGATGATTGGAATTGCATTGTATTCTCCTGATCACTGCATACGGACGACTCTACTATTTGGACCATGTGGCGGGACATCTCCGTTACATTATGATCAAGTCAGCTGACGACCTGCAGAATCGCTAGTCAATATAGACAAACCTCGGCTGCTGCTTTCCATCTCGATCAACCGCTTCGAGAAACATCGACAGCGGTCGAATCCACAGCCCTCCCTCTCCGTAGAGTGGCGTATACACCACAAGCTGCTCGCCTGTCTCGGAATGTGTGGCGATGCCCTGCACCTGATACTCACCCCCTTTGAAGTGTCGATATTTTCCCGGTCTCAGCACCGCCGCGCCGTCTCGCCCCGAATCGTCCGCGTCAGACTCCACTCAGACTGGTTCGAAAATCAGTACTGGAATGGTCCGCACGCCCTCTGTGCGAGCGCGATAGTCTTTATAGTCCGGATACATCGCTTCCAGCAGAGGCCAAAGCGTCGCTTCTTCCTCGACGTTGGCCTCGCGCATGCGATAGGTTTTCTTTTCCGTACGTACCTGAATGTCGACAGTGCTGGCTGCCACCACGTTGTGGTACCAGATCGGCAATTTGGACATCCCTCCCTTCGAAGCCGTCATCACGACATTGTCACCGTGTTTCAAAAACAGCAATGGGACTTTCCGAACGGCGCCGGTTTTGCGCCCAACGGTGGTCAAAATAGCAACTGGGCCGCCTAAAAAGGTGTTCCATAGACGCCCACCAGTGAGTTCATAGACGGTTGTCTGCCAGCGACCAACCTTGTTAATGATCCAGCTGCCGATTTTTTCTTGCTTTGGGGTAAAGGGCTGAATAGTGTCTGTCATTCGGGTAGTCCTTATAGACGATAAACTGCGATCATAACGTAACCCTTGGTATATACCAGATGGGGAGACGCAAGGCACGCTAGAAAATCACTTTTTTCGTTCAACAGATTCAGTAATTCACCCATCGCGCACAAATGCGCCCGTTAACGACTAGCGCGGATCCAGGGCTATATTATTCTTCTTGCCCGTCACCGCGCTCACCCGCGACAGAAGCGCCCCACTATTTATGAGGCCCTCTTGCGCCGCATGATAACGGGTATAACATGGGACACTCGTGACGGACTCGAAAACCATTACTGCGATTTCGGGAAAAGAAGAATATGAAAAAACTGCTCATCACGCTGGGGTTACTTCCCATCGTCCTGGGGCTGCTGCTGGCAGCCCTCATCGGGGTCGCCATACAGCAGGATAAAATGTCCAAATCTGATCTGCGCTTTCTGGTCGACCTTGGGAAGCGCCATGGGCCAGGTGCGATCGTCGACGTCATCACAAGACAGGTTTACGGGGTGGATTCCGCTTCCGGCGCTGACCCGTCTTATGGCAGGACACAAATCGCAGGGCGTGGCCATGCACCCTGGGTACTCCGCGGCAATCTTGATGGTCGTCCTCGAATGCTGCAGTTTGCTCTCGCGCCCAGACTATGGGCGGCTTATGACACACAAAAACAATCGCTCTATCAGGCTTGGGAGGGTGATGTATTGTTCGAGGGTGCAGCCTACGATTACCAGCATGGACCGCAACCCATCAGCCAAGGCGCGTGGTACTTTCGCGACACTGAGGGCGCCAAATGGTTTATCGAATTCGAGGGAGAGGATATACCCGCGACCGTGAAATATCTCGGTCACGAATATGGCGCAGGACAAGAAACTGCTGCCATGCGTTTTGCACTCTCGGCAGGAGACTATCGTCTGGAGTTAACAGAACAACCTGAAGTTACCGAACGTGATGGCGTGCGCCACCTCTCGCGACACTTTAGACGAATCGATAGTCAGGCAGAGGTTAAAGCGGGATTTCGCAGCGGCAACGGAGAGCGTTATCTTGCACAGTCGACATTAGAACTACCACTCAAGGCCACCACATCCATTGCCGCACAAAAATCGCTCGACCTTAGTCCCAGTGCGACAGACACTGAACTGGTGCAAGGCAAGGTGGTCATAGACAGCAGTGACTGTATGGGGTGCCATGCGCTTAATCATAAAGTGACCGGTCCTGCATGGACACAGATTGCCGACAAATTCAGGGGTAAGGCGCAGCGGACGGTCAGAGCATCGTTAACTCAACGCGTACTCGAGGGCAGCGTTGGCCAATGGGGAAAAGTACCTATGCCGGCCCATCCGCAACTGTCTCACGATGAGGCTGCTGCCGCGGTCGTCTATATTCTGAGCGTGCCTGAGCAGCGGGCCGAGCGGAATCTGCCTAAAGATGGGATTGGCCGCCCCTATATCGCCACACTGGATTACGATGTGCTGCCTCGGCTCGCATCGCAACATCCTTCCTTCCGGTTAGAGAATCTAGCACCTGAAGGTTTTGAGCCCAAAGTCGGGGGGCTAGCCTTTCGCGATGACGGCAAGCTAGTAGTGGCTAGTTGGGACAAAGACGGTGCGGTATTCCTGATTGACCCCAAGGCAGACCGAAAGTCGAAGGTGCAGCGTGTTGCCGAGGGGCTGCACGAGCCGCTAGGCTTAACCATTGTGGACGATCGGCTATTCGTGTTGCAAAAGCAGGAATTGACGGAACTGATCGACAACAATAGCGACGGCGTGATCGACCGTTATCGGACGGTCAGCTATGACTGGCCCAGCAGCACTAACTTCCACTCCTTCGCCTTTGGCCTTCTGCACATAGACGACTACTTCTACTTCCTGTTGTCGATCTGCATCCTGCCTGGTGGTGCCAGTTGCCCCGACCAACTTCCAACACAGGGTAAATTACTGCGCGTAGACAAGGCTGGGAAAGTGGAAACTTACGCTTCCGGCTTCCGCACGCCCAACGGCATTGCGCTGGGGCCGAATGACGACATTTACGTCACCGACAATCAGGGTGACTGGCTGCCCTCAAGCAAGGTCATTCAGGTCAGCGAGGGCGAGTTTTACGGCTCCAGAACAGTGCCGGATGCGGGCCTGATCAGACGGGAAGAAACCCCTCCTACCGTTTGGTTGCCGCAGGATGAAGTCGGTAATTCACCGACACAACCGCTGCTGCTGACGGAGGGACCGTATGCCGGACAAATGATCCATGGCGACGTATATAACGGTGGCATCAAGCGGCTATTTTTGGAAACCGTCGATGGACGGCAACAGGGCGCTGCATTCCACTTCAGCGGAGGATTTCAGGGCGGTGTTAACCGGCTGGCGCGCGGCCCAGATGGCGCCATATACCTGGGCGAGGTGGGTAACCCGCCCAACTGGGGCGAGCACGACAAACTCTGGCACGGCTTGGAGCGTATGATTTGGATCGACAATATCGCTTTCGAAATAGTGGCGATGAAGGCCCAGGACGATGGCTTTCTTATCGAACTAACGCAACCGCTGGCAGCTGATCAGAAAGTATTGCCCTCGGATGTACTCGTAAAGCAGTGGTTCTATCACCCCGACGAGCAGTATGGCGGCCCTAAGTACGATGAAACCGTGCTGACGGTCTCCACTCTAGAAGTCGCCACTGATCGGCGCAGTCTGCGCTTGAAGATTCCAGGTCTGAAGGCGGGATATGTTATTTACCTGCGACTCGACGATCGGCTTCGCTCCGACGCTAGCACGTCACTTTGGACCGCGGAAGCGTGGTACACACTGAATGTAATTCCTCAAAGCGTCTCCGCCGCATCGGTAAGCGCGATAGCCGAAGACGGCTGGCGAGATATCTTTGATGGCGAAACACTCGCGGGGTGGCGCAACTATGGGGGCGATGCCAATGCTGTGCGCAAATGGGAAGCGCAGGATGGCACACTGGCTCTGTTGCAGAGTGGGCCCTTCCCAATGTGGGATATGATCAAAAGCGCCGTCTTCGGCGGCCCTGGCGGCGACCTCGTTTATTATCGTGAGACATTTCAAAATTTCGAGCTCAGTCTGCAATGGAAGATTTCCCCTGGGGGTAACAGCGGCATTTTCTATCTCGTGAAAGATGAAACGGAGAATGTCTCTTGGCGCACCGGCATTGAAATGCAGGTACTGGACAACGAAAGCCATCGCGATGGAAAGATCAAGACCCACAGAGCAGGCGGCGTCTACGGTATGGTAGCCGCTGATCCTGAGACCGTGCGAGCACCAGGCGAATGGAATGATGTACTACTTCGGGTAAAGGACAATCACATCGAGCACTGGCTAAACGGGGTTAAAGTCGTCAGTATTGAGCGCGGTAGCGATGAATGGAACGCGTTGGCTGCGGCCAGCAAATTCGCGGACATGCCCGGCTATGGGAAATTCGAAGAGGGCTATCTCGTACTGCAGGATCATGGCGATCCTGTCTGGTATCGTAATATTCGTGTGCGTGATCTTTAAAGTAAGAGAACGGGGCCCCCATTTGTCATTTCAACCCCAGTTCGCAAAAGATTGTCCGAGCCGAGGACGCGCCACAGACGAATCAAGCTCCCAAGAGCGCAGGCTATACAACAACGAGTTCAATGGCTTACCTAATTCGCTGAGGCAAACGCCATTGGGATCCTCGACATTTAACGTCCCCGGAGCAAATTCAGAGAGTTTTGGAGCATGCTGCTCCCAGTCATCTCGGTGGCCTTCTTCACGGGCAACAAGAATCGTGTCCCACCATGCGGAAAAATCGTGCCCTAACTCCAGCAAATCTGGAAATTGGCGATCGGCGGCGGGCAATTGAGCATGTTGCACAGCCAGCACAGTGCGCAACGCAGAGTCATCATTCATGCCTACATGATCGACCATGTAACGTTGCACCTCGTTAATGTAGAGGCCCCAGGAACCTGGCGGTGCCATATATTCTTCCAGCGTACTGAGCAAGGTAGATATGACTGGCCATTTTCCAGGATTTTTACGCGCCTCCTTCTGCACGCTGTCATAAAACTCGACTTCTCCAATGCCTTTTTCGCTGCGAATAAAGCGAGCCACGTAGCGCAGCAAGCCGTAACTATCGAAGAGGTAATACGCTATTTTAAGTCGATTCATACCTTCCCACTCTTCACGCGTGTAGGAAGCGGTCTCTTTCAGCATTTCGCCCGGCGCCGCAACAATGGCGTGCTCTTTACGATAAGCCGGATCATTCATTGGGCTATTGGGTAAAAGCGTTGTGTTGTTCAGCATCGCACGAACGTCACGGTTTGTGCACTGCTGCAGGTCGTTATGAAAGGCGGCTGATGTTGCACCGGGCAGCCCAACCATTATTTCTACAGCCAGCGGCAAATCTGCACGGCGGAACTCAGTTGCAAGTTCGTTATACTTATCGAGCTTAATATTAGCCCGGTCGATAACTTGCAGTGTGGTTTCGTCCATGGATTGCAGCGATACTTTTCCTTCGGTAAGAATCCCAGCTTCCGCCATTATCCGAATGATATCACGCAAATACTTCACCTGGTTTTTGGCGTAATTGATACCAACTGAACGGGGATAACCATAGCTGCTCTTCAGTTCAGCAATTTTCTCAGTGATAGCCACATCGCGCGCTAGCATGCCAAAGTTTGCGTCGGCTATGGAGGCGTCTTGAATCTGATTTTTAGCAGACCATTCTAGTTCGGCATACACGCGGTCAAGTTCAAATCTTCGCACCTTAGATAATGTCGCGGAACCCCAGTCGCAAAACGTACACCCGTAAGGGCAACCGCGATTGGTCTCGATTACGGCACCCGCGCTGACAGAGCCAAACTCGTCAAATAGTCCAGTAAGATAGGGGGACGGAATAGTGTTGAGGTCAGCAATGCGATCTCGGTTACCCGTGCGAACAACGCCAGTAGCACCGCGGTAGGTAAGCCCTTCGACATCCTTGAGAACGTCGAGACCTCCCGCGTTTTCGATGTCAAGCTTATCCAGAATATCCGAGAAAGTTAGCTCACCTTCGCCGCGAACCGCAATATCTACATGAGGGTTGTCGAGGAAAAATTGCTCGCAGTCTTTTTCATAAGAGGGAGTGCTGGGCCCACCGTGGATAGTAATATTTGCTGGATTAACCGCCTTCACTGCGGCAGAAAGACGCAGGCTATCTTCTACGGTCCAAAGGTAGTTAGAAAAAATAAACACACCGGGTGTAATGCCACGCTCTACAATGCGAGATTCGTCGATTAAAAACATAGGAACAAAATCGTAACGGTCATTGAGCCGCCCGCCCTGATATTCCTTCGCGTAGGCCACTAGCAGGCCAAGCGATGCCGGTGCAGTGCCTGCCTGAGTGTTAACCGGCACCACCTGTACAAGGTTTTTGCCACTGTCAATTGCCTTTTCATCGTGTTTTACAACTCTGGCATCTACCATCGCCTGCACTTTGGCGGCATCCACTCGCACTGCCAAGACAGGCTTTTCATGCTCCTTTTTTTCGGGAGGCTGGGAAAATAAATTAGCGCCAGCCAGGCGAGCAACGAGCATATCAAAATCCTCGGAGTTAAGGCTCTCGTAAACCTCTTGCATCATATACAATTCTTTGGCAGCTGAGACAGACGTAGCCTCTGTAAAAATTGCCGTCGCGGTGACCTCAGCCAAACTGAGCTTCAGCAGCAATGTACCTTCATGGTTGTACCAAAGATATTTGCCACCCTGACAAATCAGGCTAGTGGGCGTAGCAATGATCACCTCGCTAAAGTTGACTGTTCCTGTAACGCCGTCGTCTTCACCTGTAAAACGATTTTGGGGCTGGGAATCGGTAAGACAGCCGGCAGAGCGTAGTTCATTAATAAAACTATTAAGGCCAGCACGCTGCCCGTTGCTCTTGGCTACTATGTCGCTGACAAGTTCATCCAGCTCGCCGTTGAAGCCTCGATTAAAAGCATCAATGAGCATAAGCCGAGCGGGACTAACGCGTTTAAGTAACCCGGGCAGTTGTGAAAAGATGTATGACTGACGCTTCTCCCCCATGGTGATGAAGAATCCGGGCGAAAGATAAACAGTTTGTATTGTCATAGTTTTATTACCACGCAGCCATTTACTCTGTTATTTGTCTTCGCCGCAAGTCGTCCAAGCGTCAACCAAAAAAATCGCAGCCCACAGTGTGGGACATACTAGAACGCTATTTCTTCGACATGACCTCTGCCGCACTTGCTGCCAAAACATTTTTTACGATCTAGTGTAGTTTCCATTATTAGTGTTTTATTTGATACCCATAAGATAACGATTCATCCTTACAAATTACATGGGCAAGTATTCTTGAAATGATGGGTATATTGTGTATTGTGCGGCACTGAAAGGATTATTCTAAGTATAGAGATTAACCTCGTTTACAGCATTTCCGTAAAAACAAGGTATCCAAGACGCGCGATGACAAGCTAAGCGAAAGGTATTGATCATGAGCCTATGCAAGCACAGACTCTCTGCGATAGAATTCATTCTCCCATCACAAATTTAGTGTTTGTAAATTAGAGCCGCATTATCCAAACTAGCACCGCGCTTGAGACTGCAATAACACCACGTCGACTAGGAGAATATTACATGGCAATATCCACCATCGTATTCTGGCTGACCTTGCTGTGCTTGGCGATCTATTCCATCGCCATCTACAACACACTGGTGACACTCAAAAATCGTTATCTCAACGCCTTTGCGCAAATTGAGGTACAGCTCAAACGGCGTTACGACCTGATACCCAATCTGGTGGAAACGGCTAAAGCCTACATGGCGCACGAACGTGAAACACTAGAGGCTGTCATCAACGCCCGCAACGATGCGGCGGCGATTCTGAAGGCGATGGGCAATGGCAATCTGAGCAAAGTTGAATTGGGAAAATTGGCCTCTGCCGAAGGCACACTGAGCGGTGCCTTGGGCAAACTCGATGTCACTATGGAAGCCTACCCGGATCTGAAAGCGAACGAAAACATGATGCAGGTTTCTGAGGAACTCATCACCACGGAAAATCGTGTCGCCTTTGCGCGACAGGGCTTTAATGATGCCGTTATGGCTTACAACAGCTACCGTCAAAGCTTCCCGCCCGTAGTGCTCGCCGGGAAATTCGGCCACCCGGAGGATGCCTCGTTGTTGAACTTCGACGACTCCGCTCAAATACAGGCCGCACCGCAGGTCACGTTCTAACCTACTGATCAGCAGATCCCATGGATTTCTTTGCGCAACAGGACCTCGCCCGGCGTAATACGCGAATGTTGGTGCTGTTTTTCCTGCTTGCGATCCTGCTGCTGGTCATTCTTACCAACGCCGCAGTTGCGGCATTCCTGTTTTTCAGCCAAAACTACAATGCTTACAGTGGCAACCAGAAAGGAATGGCCGACTTTCTGTCCTACTTTAGCTGGACACGTTTCGGGAATATTGGTTTGCTAATAACCACCACCGTCGCACTGGTTGTACTAATCAAGTGGATAGCATTGTCTACCGGTGGCAAGGCCGTCGCCGAAAGTATGGGTGGCACACGAATTCTGTCACAATCGAGGGATGCCTCTGAGCGACGTTGTCTCAATGTTGTTGAAGAGATGGCGCTAGCCGCGAATATGCCCGTGCCGCCGTTGTATGTGTTGAACGGCGAACGAGGTATTAATGCCTTCGCCGCAGGCATAAGCCCAGCCGATGCTGTGGTGACAGTCACCCGGGGGACCATCGAGCATCTTAAACGCCATGAATTGCAGGGCGTGATCGCCCACGAATTCAGTCACATACTCAACGGCGATATGCGCCTCAACATTCGTCTCGCCGCCCTCTTAAAAGGCATCACCTTCATCGGCGATGTAGGCTATGTTCTGCTGCGCACCAGCCGGGTGCGCACGGGGGCGAGCGCTCGCAGCGGCAAACTCAGTGGAGGCTTAACCCTCGCCGGTCTTGCCCTGTGGCTCTTAGGGTGGCTGGGCGGCGTTGCAGCGGACTTTATTAAGGCAGCAATTTCAAGACAAAAAGAATATCTGGCGGACGCCAGCGCCGTACAATTTACCCGCAGTTCCGATGGTATAGGCGATGCGCTGAAAGTGATTGGCGGCTACAGACCCGGCACCTTAGTTCACGCCGCTCGCGCCAGCGAGATGTCACATATTTTTTTCGGGCAGATCGAGCACAGCTTGTGGCAGGCCTTTGCCACCCATCCACCACTGCATAAGCGCATTGAGCGGGTGAATCCGCAATGGGACGGGCGGTACATTGAGCGCGAGACAGTGCGCTACGCGCAGCAACCTTCTGAGTCGACAGCAGCAGAGGCGGGCGTCGGGCGATCCGCCCTCGTTGCAGCCGCTATCGTCGGGGCGCTTGCTGACGAACCCATATATGAACATCTGTTAGAGGATGCAGACTTTGAAGCTGGCCCCGACCAGCTGGATCAGGAGGCTGCCAGGAAGCAGACAATCCCGCTGGTCTTTGTACAGCATAGCCACGAGCCTTTAGGTGCACATGCGCTGGTCTATTCTCTGCTGATAGGTGAACAGAAGCCGCTGCAACAGGCCCAATTAAACATCATCACCGCTGCGGGAATAACTGGGCTAAACACCCTAGTCAACACACTTCACCCTGGCGTCCGTGCACTGGATGCCTCACATCGGCTGCCCCTACTGGAGATGTGTGTGCCTGCACTGAAGTCTATATCCGCCGAGCAATATCAGACATTCAAGGACACCCTAGTCAAGCTGATCCGAGCCGATCATCAAATAGAATTGCACGAATGGTGCTTATTCCAATTAGTGCGGCACTACCTGGAACCGGAATTCATCCGCGTTAAACCCAGCCGAGCACGCTATCGCAGGCTGCAAACGGTAGCCAACTCGATACGAACCGTGTTGTCAATGATCGCCCATGAAGGCGACGGTGAATCACATGCGCTATTCCGCCTGAGTGCCAATACCCTCGGTTTCACCGATATGACCATTATGACTCGGGAACACGCCAGCGTTGAGGCCTTCGGGCTAGCGGTGCATAAATTAGCAGACTGTTACCCCCTGCAGAAGCCACGCTTATTAAAAGCCATGACCCTCGCCGCCAGCAGCGATGGCGCACTCAACCCAACGGAACGAGATATTCTCGTCAGCGTGGCCGCGGTGATGGATTGCCCCACTCCCTCGCCCATTGCGTAGGGTTAAGGGCACGCCTGAACGGCCTTGTGAGTGCACCACACAGGCTCACCTGAAACGCCATAAAACGAAAAAGTAGCATTGCTGGCAAAGTCTGCGGCACGGTCGCAAGAGCGCTTCGACATTTGACTCTCAAGGTCCCAGCGTTTTATTCTGCACCCGTTAGAAACCCCAGACTAAACGTAAGGAATCTCCATGACCAACGAACGGCCCTACAGCTCTATCATTGTCGACGGTGTTGAGCAGGCACCGAGTCGCGCGATGCTTTACCCTACCGGATTCAAGCGCGAAGATTTCAATAAGCCACAGATCGGTATCGCCTCCACTTGGAGCATGGTGACCCCCTGCAATATGCACATCAACGAACTGGCTGACGCCGCGGCTGCGGGGGCCGATGAGGCGGGCGCCAAATCGGTATTGTTTAACACCATTACCGTGTCAGATGGCATTTCCATGGGCACACCGGGCATGCGTTATTCATTGGTATCACGTGAGGTGATTGCAGATTCGATCGAGACCGTGGTCGGCGCGCAGGGATTTGACGGATTTGTGACCATCGGTGGCTGCGATAAGAATATGCCGGCCTGTGGAATTGCTATGGCACGAATGGATCGCCCCAGTGTTTTTGTATATGGAGGCACGATTCTACCGGGTGCCGAGCGACGCGATATAGTTTCCGTGTTTGAAGCGGTAGGCGGGCACGCCGCTGGCAGGGTATCGGACATTGAATTGACCGAGATTGAAACCACTGCCATCCCTGGACCTGGCTCCTGCGGTGGAATGTATACCGCCAACACGATGGCCTCTGCGATGGAAGCACTCGGTCTATCGCTGCCGGGCAGTTCGGCTCAAAACGCCATCAGTGAAGATAAAAAACAGGACAGCTACAACGCCGGAGCCGCGGTTCGAAATCTTATCAAACTGGGCCTCAAACCCAGTGACATGCTGAGCCGCGAGGCCTTTGAAAATGCCATCACGATTACCATCGCACTCGAGGGGTCTACCAACGCGGTGCTGCATCTAATCGCCATCGCCCACGCCGCCAATATTCCGCTGTCTCTGGACGATTTTAGTCGCGTCGGCAAACGTGTTCCCGTGTTGGCTGATATGCGCCCTGCCGGACAGTATGCAATGAGTGAATTGATCGCGATAGGCGGCATTCTGCCGCTGATGAAAATGTTACTTCAAGAGGGTCTATTACACGGTGACTGCATGACTGTGACCGGGAAAACGCTGGCGGATAACCTCGCGGTTGTCGAGGATTATCCCGCCGGCCAAAAAATTATTCGCCCACTGTCAGACCCCATTAAAAAAGACAGCCACCTAGTCATACTGCGCGGCAATCTGGCACCGGAAGGCGCGGTCGCTAAAATCACCGGGCATGAAGGTCTAACCTTCACCGGGACTGCGCGCTGTTTCCAGGGAGAGGAGGCGGCAATGGCCGCAATTATGGCTGGCCATATTGTGGCGGGTGACGTGGTGATCGTTCGTTACGAAGGCCCCAAGGGCGGGCCGGGCATGCGCGAAATGCTGAGCCCCACCAGTGCCATCAATGGCCGTGGTCTCTCTCAGGAGGTGGCGCTGCTCACTGATGGACGATTTTCCGGGGGGTCAAGAGGATTTGTGATCGGGCATGTCACGCCAGAGGCTCATCTGGGTGGCCCTATCGCACTGGTGCAGGACGGCGACAAAATAACAGTTGACGCAGAGAGTGCCGAGATTACTCTGCATGTCGACGATACGGAATTGGCAACTCGCCGCGCTGCATGGACCGCACCTGCGCCCTATGCAACACGCGGCACACTGGCCAAGTATGCCAAACTCGTCAGCTCAGCCAGTGAAGGCGCTGTCACCGACAAATACTTAGAGGTGTAATGGGGCGCCTATCTCAATCGACACGATTACTAACCGCCGCATGCGCATCCGAGAATTACGACCCTGCGCTATTTATGTTGTCGTGAGCCATTTAGGTTTGAGTTGCATTTATTACAGCTGGAACGTATAAAAACCCTAAGAATATTCTATCGAGGCAAGCTACTGAATTATGGACAAGCTATTCGATTTTTTTAAGGCCTATGATATTTCATTATCACAGCTACTCATTGTCGCACTAATTTTTTTTGTGACCATAGCGGTATACCTAGGAGTTCGCTTTTTTTTTCAACGCTATGAAAAATCAATACACCACTCTCAAACGGTTAAGATTTTATTTTATCTATCCTTTGATAAACCATTACAACTGGCGACCATTGTTATTGGTTTCTACTTTATAGCCATGCATGTTTTGACCTGGTTTAGATTCACCAGTTTTTTCGATCAAGTTGTGACACCCGGGGTTAATATCGCGTTGGCGCTTTGTTTTTTTATGCTGATGAATACATTTCTATCACGATTGAAAGGCTATTCGATAACCAAAACAACGCGAACAGATGGCGGATATGACAACTTCGCAAAAATTGAGCAAATACATAAACTAGGCCAAGTGCTGACGGTTGCCATTATGGTTTTTATCCTTGCTTCAATTCTTGGACTTAAAGTTTCGCAGGGTATCGCTTACTTAGGCGGGGGAATGGCAATTCTCGCACTGGTCTTTAAAGACACCCTTTCGAGCGTTTTTGGTGGTCTCATTATTTATTTGGATAGTCCTTATGCGGTGGGCGATTGGATTTACACGATAGACGGTACAATTCAAGGCACCGTTGAAAAAATCAGTTGGCGTCTAACGCATATTCGGACGTTTGATAAAAGATTGATTTTTACGCCGAATAATATCTTAATTACACAAGCAGTCGTCAATGCCTCAAGGATGTCAAATCGTAGAATATTGCAATACATCGGCCTGAGATATGACGATTTTGACAAGTTTGAAGCTATCCAAAAAGACATTTATACCTATCTTGGTGAGCACCCAGACATTGACCAAAATTGCTTAACCCTCGTCAACGTGGTGAATGGCAGTACCGATATGGGTTCTACGACAGAAGGGTTTTTCGGAGGGTCTTCTCTAAACTTTTCAGTCTATACCTTTACGAAAGTGACCAACTGGTTAAAATTTCAAGCCATTCAGGACAAAATCATGATGGATATAGGGCGAATTATTTATCGCCATGACGCTGAAATTGCCTTCACCACGATGACCTTAGATATCCCAAAGGCTGATATCGAACCCATCCCTCAAGCCGCTCAATAGTGTGGAAACTTACATCAGGCCGAACATAAATCTCGCCAGAAAAGAGAACCGCATCTGCACTGAACCGGTATCGCATAAAAAGCTGAGCAATACGGTTGACAATGGCTTCACAGCCAACCGGCTAGGCGCAAAAGACTCACAACACAACATTAAGGGGTTTTACAATCCCCGAAAATCTGAGCCTAGATAGTGCTATAAGCAAAACCGAGCGCCGAAGGGCGTCTATGCACTAACTGATTTAGTCGTCATTGTCGCTCATAATGGCGTTAGTTTGCTGCTGATCTTTCTCGAGCTGTTGCTGTTGTGCGTCCGCCTGCAGCTTCAGCTGACGCTCTTGCTCTTCGCGTTGCTGCTGAGACTGTCGGGCTTGCTGCTCGGCTTCGTCTTCGTTCCGCTGGAGACGTTCTTCACCGCTACTGACTTCTTCTGCCGATTGCTCAGGAGCGCCATACGCCTGAGCGCCTACCTGTGTTGCTGACAGTGCTGCTACCATGGCTGCCGCTGCTACGATTTTCTTGATCATGTTGTCATCCTATTTAAGGTATTTTGCTGCGCCAAGTGTAGCCTACTTTTAACCTGTTGCAAAAATGATCGCTGCAAAGGGCTTTTTAGTGACCCTAAAGTAGAGCGACAACAACGCTTTTTGTGGGGTCTATTCGTTCGTTTATAAGCGACCACCCCATCTATGGGGGACATGTCTGGCGTCAAGCGCCTCACGTAAATCACTTTGAGAAAAAAGCTGGCTTTGCGATTGATACGTCACCTGTCGCTAAAAACCTGAGTGTAGCAGCATGCGATGTTATTGATCTGACCGAACTTATGCAGGACGACGGATATTTGGAGTGTGATGCACCACCCGGTAATTGGGTTGTACTACGAATGGGGTACTCGCTGACCGGAAGCATGAACCACGCAGCATCCAGAGAAGGTACTGGCTTGGAGGTTGATAAGCTCAATCGTCGCCATGTCCAGCAATATTTGGATAGCTATCTGCAATCTTATGAGGCTATTTTGGGTCCGAAGTTGATTGGAAAGCGTGGCCTGAACGCGTTCATGACCGATAGCTTCGAAGTGGGCCTGAAAAATTGGACGGACGATATCTTGCTGCAATTTGAGCGGTTACGTGATTATGATCCACGACCCTGGCTGCCAAGCTTAACCGGCATTGTGGTTGAAAGTGCAGAGTAAAGTGATAAATTTC
>CAJXTK010000032.1 GCA_913061115.1 uncultured Haliea sp. | reverse complement strand
GAGATCATGCCTAGTCTCGTGGGCTCGGAGATGTGTATAAGAGACAGATTATGGATTCAAAAGTGGCTGAAAGGGAAGGTTTGCAGCCCTTGGGTATATACCGTGGCATGGCGGTTGCCGGTTGTGCTCCCGATGAGATGGGAATCGGCCCGGTCTTTGCTGTGCCCAAGCTGCTAAAGCAGCACGGGCTGAAGGTGGGCGACATTGGCCTATGGGAGCTCAATGAAGCCTTTGCCGTGCAGGTGATTTATTGTCGCGACCAGTTGGGCATCGACAACGATAAGCTCAATGTGAACGGCGGCGCTATTTCTGTCGGGCACCCCTATGGCATGAGTGGTTCTCGCATGATCGGTCACGCGTTAATCGAAGGTAAGCGCCGTGGTGTTAAATACGTCGTGATTACAATGTGCGTCGGTGGCGGCATGGGTGCAGCAGGCTTATTCGAAGTCGCGTGATACTGCCCTGAGTAAAACGGCGCTTGCGGGCGCCGTTTTTGTTTTTGTCTGCAATATCGACTTCGATGACCTGAGGAATAACTATGAAAGCAGTGACATGCAAAGAACACGGTCTGCCGGATAAATTGGAGTTGGTGTTGGACTGGCCGGAACCCGAAGTGGGTGAGCACGATGTATTGATTGACGTTAAAGCTGCGGGTCTGAATTTCCCCGACGTGCTGATGATACAGGGCAAGTATCAGTACCAGCCTGAGATGCCGTTTATCCCAGGTGGCGAGTGTGCCGGAGTAGTGGCAGCAGTCGGAGCCAACGTCAGTCGTTTCAAGGTAGGAGACAAGGTGCTATCCGCCGGTGGCTCCGGCGCATTTTGTCAAAAAATTGCGGTCAGTGAACTTAGCGCGTTTCCCATGCCCGATGGGCTGAGCTTTGAGCAGGCCGCAGGCGTTAGCATTACCTACTTTACCTCCTACTACGCCCTCAAACAGCGGGCCAATATCCAGCCGGGCGAAACCTTGCTGGTGCTGGGAGCGGCCGGAGGTGTCGGGACCAGTGCTATTGAACTGGGCAAACAAATGGGGGCCAAGGTAATTGCTGCAGCAAGTAGCGATGAGAAGCTTAAGCTATGCAAGAAGTTGGGTGCCGATGAACTCATCAACTACAGTGAAGTGAACTTGAAGGATGCCATCAAGGAATTGACGGGCGGAAAAGGTGTGGATGTAGTTTACGACCCGGTGGGTGGTGATTATGCAGAGCCGGCGCTTCGCGGTATGGCTTGGAACGGTCGTTATCTGGTGATTGGTTTCGCCAGCGGTCCAATTCCCAAGATCGCACTCAACCTGGCTTTGCTCAAAGGCTGTTCTATCGTCGGTGTATTCTGGGGACGGTTTACAGGCGAGGAGCCCGAGGTGAATTTAAAGAATATTGAGGAGCTGTGGGAGCTGTTCGCCAGTGGCGAAATTAGTCCTGTGGTAACCGACAGCTTTCCTGTCGAGCGGTATGAAGAAGCCTTCAACTGTATGATAGAGCGTCGCGCACGCGGCAAGGTCATTATTACCATGTAGGGAGTCTGGGATGCAGAGCTTTGAATTCACTGCGGTCGCTAGAATTATCAATGGGGTTGGCAGTGCACTGGACCTTGCAGCCCAGTGTAGGCGCTTGGGTGTAGAGCGTCCTCTGCTGGTTACCGATCCTGGCTTGATGTCTATCGGCTTGATACAGCCAGTGCTTGCCGCGCTGGAAAAAGAAGGGCTCTCACCGTTGGTGTTTGACCAAGTGCGCGAAGATCCACCCGAAGCTACGGTACTGGCTGCCGCCGAACTGGCGCGCCGTGGCAATATCGATGGCGTCATCGCGGTTGGCGGTGGCAGCTCAATGGACGTGGCCAAGGTGGTGGCAGTACTGCTTGGTTCTCAGCAAACACTATCTGAGCTGTATGGAGTGGATCAGGTAACCGGCGGCAGATTGCCATTGATACTGGTGCCTACAACCGCAGGAACAGGTTCCGAGGTCACACCGGTGGCGGTTATCACCACTGGGGAGACGACCAAGGCCGGGGTCTCGTCGCCGGTATTGTTGCCGGATGTGGCAGTATTGGATGCCTCGCTAACCTTGGGCTTACCGGCCTCTATTACCGCCATGACCGGTGTTGATGCCATGGTTCACGCCATCGAAGCTTACACGTCCCGGCATAAAAAAAACCCCTTGTCCGATAATCTGGCCGTTAAGGCCTTAGCGTTGTTGTCGCGCAATATTCGCACCGCTGTGCATGAGGGTGGTAATCGTGAGGCGCGAGAAAATATGCTTTTGGGCGCCTGTCTGGCAGGTCAGGCATTTGCGAATGCCCCCGTCGGCGCGGTACATGCATTGGCGTATCCGTTGGGCGGCCACTACCATATTCCCCACGGCTTGAGTAACTCGCTCGTGTTGCCTTGTGTGTTGGAGTTTAATGCGTCGCATGCGGATGAACTCTACGCAGAGCTGGCTGAGGTGGTGATTGGAGCCCCGGTTGCGGGCAGCGCCAGTGCCAAAAGCGCGGCATTGACGGCTGCACTGCGTCAACTTGTCGACGATGTAAAATTGCCTGCTACATTGCAACAGGCCGGAGTGAAAGAAAGCGATCTGGAAATGTTGGCCAGTGATGCCATGCTGCAGCAGCGCCTGCTGATGAATAATCCGCGGGAAGTGTCTTATGAAGACGCGCTATCCATTTACAAAGCCGCCTACGGAGGTGGCGCATGAGTCAGGAGGCACTACCCACGCGGGCCGACTACAAAGTGTTCTACCCGATCTCTACGCGCTGGTCTGACAATGATATTTACGGCCATGTGAACAACGTGGCCTACTACGCTTATTTCGATACCGTGGCTAACCGTTACCTCATTGAAGAGGGCGGGCTGGATATTAGTGACGCTACTATCGTTGGCTATGTGGTGAGTTCGGGTTGCGAATATCATGCTCCTATTGCGTACCCCGAGTCCGTAGAGGCCGGTTTGCGTGTAGACCGGCTCGGCAATAGTTCAGTGCAATACGGTATTGCCATTTTTAGGGAGGGTGAGCAGGTCGCGGCTGCACATGGTTATTTCGTACACGTTTTTGTTGAGCGAGCGGAAAATCGTTCTGTACCGATTCCGAAAAACCTGCGCGTGGCACTGGAGCGCCTTTAAGCACAGATGCGTTGTTGATCAGCGGTCATTGATGATTAACACCACCAGTACAATAAAGAGCACCCCAGTGCTGAACAGCGGTGCCAGAGCGGTGTGATACTGATACAACCCGCCGGCGCAGATGGGGCCGATCGCAAACCCTATTGCGGGACATGAGCTTACCAGCCCCGCAGCTGCGCCTTGTTCCTCTGTCGATACGGCCAGCGAAGCACCCGCGGCAATCGAAGGCATGCAAAGCGCCATACCGATGCCGAGAAAGGCCATGCCAACAGACAGGACCATAAAGGTTTCAAAGCCCGAAATCACCGCCGCGCCTATCAGCATGAACAGTAAGCCAATGCGAACGAACTGCGTGGGCCGCAATTGCAGCCGTTGCATCACGGTGATCTGAGTTAGGAACGTAAAAGTAGCGCAGACCAGCAAAGCTGCGCCGGTCATTTGCGCCGTCTCAATGCCACTGAGGTGAAGTTTATCCTGCAGCTGGAATCCTAGAGTCTGTTGTATGCTAGAAAACCCAATGAACAAACCAACGGCGGTGATCAGTAGCAATGTAATGCGTTTATCCGTATAGCGCAGCTTTCGTGAGGACTTGCGATTTGTGTGTTGCGCATCAGGTGTAACCGGTAATTTTCGCCATACCACCATGGCAGCGGCAGCGGCCAAGGCGGCAGCAAAATACAGGGGTGCCAGCAGGCCAAAAGTGGCCAGAGCGCCACTCACGGCAGGGCCAAGAATGGTGCCCATGCTGTTAGCGGTGCCCAGTCGAGCCATGGTTTTTGTGCGTTCATCTCGACTGGTATGGTCGGCGGCGTAGGCCGCGCTTGCGGGGCCAGTGGCTGACATGACAATCGATTGGCAGCAGCGCGTTATCAGCAGTATCACATAGAGTAACGTGCCGCTGAGCAGACCGGTCATCCCCGCATAGAATACACTGGTAAACAGCACGGTACCCACCGTATATCCGATCAATCCGGTGATCATAATCGGTTTACGCCCAATGCGATCGCTAAGCCGGCCCCAATGCGGAGCGGCAAGCCCGAAAATTAATGCGGATAGCGCGATAATAGACGTGATTTGCAATTCGCCTAGATGCACTTCTCGACCTAACGGCGCGAGGATGGCAAACACCAGCGACTGTCCCATCCCGGTGGACATAAGCGCCAGGATGAGGACAGTCAGCTGTTGGCGAGTCAGTCTTCCTGACAAGGGAAGGCCTGCCGCGCAGGGCTACTTGAGTTCAGAGGAAGATTTCTCTAGTACCCGGCGCGCCACGATCAATTGTTGTATCTGCTGTGTACCTTCAAAGATATCCAGAATCTTGGAGTCACGCGCGAATTTCTCCAGCAGAATATTTTCGCTATATCCCAGACTCTGACACAGAGCCACGCAGCGCAGAGTGATGTTATTGCCCACGCGGCCGGCTTTAGCTTTGCACATGGACGCTTCCATCGAGTTGGGCATTTTGTTGTCCGCCATCCAGGCGGCCTTCAATACCAGCAACCTAGCGCCGTGCCACTCGGCTTCCATTTGACACAGTTCTGCTTCCACTGCAGTGAGGTTGGCCGGCTTTTTGTCGAACTTTAGTTCCACGCCTTCCTCTTTCAGTAGCTCGCGAGACATGTCCAGCGCAGCGCGCGACGCGCCGATAGCCATAGCCGCGACCGGGGGGCGCGTATTGTCAAAGGTTTGCATGACACCACCAAACGCTTTCTTGCGGCCCTCTGCATCTGTTGCCAGTTCCGCGCTGCCAAGGATATTGGTTTTGGGAATTCTGCAGTCGTTAAAGCTGATCGCCGCTGTATCAGACGCTCGTATGCCAAGCTTGTGTTCCAGTCGGGTGACTTCGCACCCGGGCGTGCCCTTTTCGACAATGAACGATTTGATAGCGGCTTTGCCGAGTGACTTGTCCAGCGTGGCCCAGACGACCAGCGTGTCGCTGCGCTCGCCATCGGTGACATAAATTTTCTCGCCGTTAAGCACCCATTCGTCACCATCCGCCACGGCCGTGGTGCTGATGCTGGCGGAGTCCGAGCCGGTGCCGGGTTCGGTAATACACATGGCGGCGTAGCTGCCGCCGTATTTTTTTACTTGCTCGGGTGTACCTACGGCGGTAATCGCGGCGTTGCCCAAGCCGCTGCCGGGCATGGCTAAAAATAGACCGACATCACCCCAGCAGAGGCCAAACAAACCCACTACGGCCCCCATGTTGCCGCCATTCACCACAGTGCCTGCTGGGATAGATGTCTTGGGGCCTGAAGGATTAGAACGCGCACCGCCGATCAATTTGGCGACCTCTTCCATTTCCTTGGGGTAGGTGTGTTCTTCCTTATCATACTTGCGCGAGTAGGGGCGCATCATGTGTTCGGCCAACATCATGACCTGTCCGAAAGTTTCTTCATGCTTCTTGCTGAGTTCGAGATTAATCATTGCTTTTGCTCCTGAATTCGAAAGTCATAGGGTCAGACGCTGGCCATGCCTTCCAGCATGGCGATGGCGCGAAGATCTCGATACCACAGCTCCACTGGATGCTCGGTGCAGAAACCATGGCCGCCCAGAAGTTGTACGCCGTCGGTGCCGATTTTCATCGCGTGTTCAGCGCAGAATACTTTGGCGAGGTAGGCGTGTTCATGAAAATCCAGACCCTGCTCTGCCCGCGAGGCCGCACGCCAAGTCATCAAGCGCATGGCCTCTAATTCAATGGCGATGTCAGCAATCATGAACGCCACAGATTGACGGTTGGTGATAGGCTCGCCAAAGGCAATTCTCTCATTGCAGTAGGTTTTAACGTAATCCAGTACCGCCTGGCAGGTGCCTACCGCGAGGGCGCATATGCCGATACGGCTTAGGTCAATAAAGCGCTGTAGATCAAAGGGACCTTCGCCCAAAAGGGCGCTGGATGGCAGTTGCACATTGTCCAACGTTAGCGTCGCTAACTGCGCGCCGTGCAGTCCCATATTCTCTTCTACAGTGCGCGTCATGCCTGCGGGAGTACCCTCGACAATAAAGGCCGCAGGGTCGCCATTTTCCATGTGCGCAATGATCAGCACCAGTTCCGCATCCATGCCCAGTGGCACCATGGATTTGGTCCCCGACAGGCTAAATCCTTCGCTATTGGCCGTGGCACTCGTTGCGGGTTCGGTGGGCTCAAAGGTCGCTCGCGGCTCTAGCAACGCCGTGGTGGCTGCTTTGAATTTCTCTGAGCAAAAGAGCGGCAGGTATTTTTCGCGCTGTGCGTCCGAGCCTTGATCTATCAAGGTGTTGATAAAAGCTGCGGGGCTTATGGACCCTAAGGCCAGAGATAAATCACCGTGTGCGAGATCTTCCAAGATCAACGCGTTGGAGGAGGGTGAGCGGTCGACACCCGCGCCGCCCAGGGCTTCTGGAATAGGTAGCAGCGAGATTCCGAGCTCGACAGTTTTAGGGTAAAAGTCCTGCGCTGGACTGTCACCGGCGTCTACGATTTTGGCCAGTGGTCTTATCTCTACGGTAGCGAAGCGCTGCATGGTTTCGCGATTCATACGCTGATCGTCCGTCAGGGTCAGATCGAATATCAGGTCTTGAGTTTCGTCGGTCATTGCGTGCTCTCTTGTTTCATGGGGTTATGGCGTGGTCAGGCTGGGAGCCTGCAGGCCGCCGATGAGGTAGTCAACCAGATGGTCTAGCAGGGTGTCCTCATCAAAATGGCTAAGGTCTCCCAGTGGTGTGTGTGTGAGCCAGAAAACTTCTGCAACGCCGTGAAACACATTGGTGCTCATGAACATCAGTCGCAACCGTCGGACCGGCGTGGGCAGTGCGGGCAATTCTTCTGCTAAAGCTCGGTCCAGCCGCTGCGAGAAGGGCGCACACATTGCATTAACCATACTGGAGATTTCGGCATCACTCTCACTTACCAGTCGGGACAGGAACTTTACGCCGTCTGCGCCCCAGCGTTGTCTTGCGGGCAACTTTACTAGCGGGCGCAGCGTATCACGACAAGCACTGCGCAGTGACCGCTTCGATAGATGCTCTGGCCGCAGGGCGGTAGCAATATGTCCTAATTCATTGGCAATCATGTCTATTAGCGCTTGGATTACGCCCGTTTTGTTATGAAAGTGATAATGCATCGCCGCGGAGTTTTTTGAGCCTGCCTCGATACTGATGCGACGCAATGAAACCGCATGCAGGCCTTCACGGGCATAGAGTCGCAATGCCATTAGCAGCAGACGCTCGCGGGTGTCTGCATTTTTCTCCGATGTTGCATGGGCGAGTGTGGTCATGTCACTAACTTAGTGGAGGCATTCCTGGTCAGTAGTCCCAGGATCTGGGGGTAGCGCACAGGAAATAGGCGGCACACAAGGGAAAAGACTCTGGCATCCATGCCGATTAGGAGGCGTTTCTTGTGTTTCTCGATGGCAGCAATGATTTGCCCGGCGGCTTTTTCCGGGCTCGTGTGCGCCAATTTCTGAAACTCCGTGTCACGCTCGTCGGCATTGACGTCAGAATCTTCGCTGCGTGCAGCGCGAGCAATGTTGGTCTTAATGCCACCGGGGTGCACGCAACAGACGTGGACGTTGCTGCCGTCCATCTCTTGGCGCAGGGCTTCAGTGTAACCACGCACAGCAAATTTTGCCGCATTGTAAGCCGATTGAGTGGGAGCGGAAAACAGGCCAAATACCGAAGAAATATTCACTAAGTGTCCTTGTTGGGATTGGCGCAAAAGCGGCAAAAAGGCCTGTGTGCCATAAACAACACCCCAAAAGTTGACGCCCATCAGCCATTCGAAGTCTTCGTAGCGGTTGTTCTCGACGTTTGATATGAGAGCGACGCCGGCATTGTTGATAACGATGTCAACGTGCCCTTTGACCTCGGCGATCTTTTCAGCCCAAGCATAGACGCTCGTTTTGTCAGCGACATCCAGAACTTGCCCATCGGCAGGGACATCTTGACGCGGCAGTAATGCAAGGGTTTCATTCAGGCTAGCGGCACTGATGTCGCTCAGGAAAAGCTCGCAGCCCTCGCGGTTTAGTTGCAGTGCCAGCGCGCGACCGATACCTGAGCCGGCGCCAGTGAGCGCCGCAATTTTGCCATCCGCATAGGTCATAAATAGGCCTTTCTTGTCCTGTTAGATGGACATGATGATAGGGATTTTTCTCATTAAAGCAACTGCTTTAGAGAATTTTTGTCTTCGGCCGATGTGTAAGACCCATGGGCTTGTTGGGATCAGGGCGATTGAACTAAAATCGAAATCCTCTGTGAATCACGAGACAGCGGTCTGGACACTATGGAGCGCATCCCCTACAATCCCACGCCAGATTACGCACCCCCGACTAGCGCATCGGGAGCAGTGTGCACCTGCGATTAACTAGAGCTGTATAGATGTGAAAAGGCGAGATGCGGTTCACCGTATCTCGCCTTTTTGCGAGCGCGCGCAGCTGGCGTTACGCCACTGAACGATGGAGGTATGTTTGTCCATTCCGGCCATATTAGCCCTTGAAGATGGCAGTATTTTTAGAGGGTTGGCAATAGGCGCCACTGGGACCTCAGTGGGCGAGGTGGTATTCAATACCGCCATGAGTGGCTATCAGGAAATCCTCACGGACCCTTCCTATGCGCGCCAGATTGTCACTCTGACTTACCCCCATATTGGTAATACCGGTACGAACGACGAAGACGAGGAGTCCAATGCGATTTGGGCGACGGGTCTTGTGATCAGGAACTTACCGTTGCTCGCCAGCAATTATCGTAACCAGCAAGGGCTCTCCGAGTACTTATGCCGCCATAATATTGTTGCGATTGCTGAAATTGATACGCGTCGGCTTACCCGTATTCTGCGCGAGAAAGGTGCTTTAAGTGGTTGTTTGATGGCGGGTGAGGGGGTTGACGAAGCGCATGGTCTGGCGCAGGCGCGAGATTTTGCCGGCCTTCAGGGTATGGACCTGGCCAAAGAAGTCACCGCGACCCAAAGCTACACCTGGCGCGAAGGTAGCTGGGCCATAGGGATGGGCTACAGTGAGCGTGCTGAATCTGATTTGCCCTGGCATGTTGTGGCCTACGACTTTGGCGTCAAACGCAATATTTTGAGGCTGTTGGTCGATCATGGTTGCCGCCTGACAGTGGTTCCTGCTCAGACCCCGGCAGCCGAAGTCCTCGCTATGAATCCAGATGGCATCTTCCTGTCCAACGGCCCGGGTGACCCAGAGCCATGTCGCTATGCGATTGAGGCTATTCAATCTATTCTTGCAACAGATGTCCCCGTGTTTGGTATTTGTCTGGGCCACCAGTTGTTGGGCCTGGCGAGTGGCGCGGCAACTGTAAAAATGAAGTTTGGCCATCACGGTGCCAACCACCCAGTAAAAAACCTGGACGACGGGACGGTGCTGATCACCAGCCAGAACCACGGGTTCGCCGTTGATGAGCATAGTCTGCCAGACAACCTACGCATTACCCACACGTCTCTTTTCGACGGTAGTCTGCAGGGAATGCATCGCACCGATAAGGACGCCTTCAGCTTCCAAGGTCACCCAGAAGCTAGCCCGGGACCGCATGATGCTGCGCCGCTGTTCAAACACTTTATTGAATTGATCACTGCACGGGCCCAAAAGAAGTAAGCCACTATGCCGAAGCGTACTGACATAAAAAGCATTCTGATCCTCGGTGCAGGCCCTATTATTATTGGTCAAGCCTGCGAGTTTGATTACTCTGGTGCGCAGGCCTGCAAGGCGCTGCGCGAGGAAGGCTACCGGGTCATTTTGGTGAACTCCAACCCCGCCACTATTATGACCGACCCTGCAATGGCCGATGCTACCTATATCGAGCCCATCGAATGGCAGACGGTGGCCCGTATTATTGAAATAGAGCGCCCCGATGCTCTGTTGCCCACCATGGGCGGCCAGACGGCACTCAACTGTGCTCTGGACCTGGCCCGTGAAGGTGTGTTGGAGGCGCATGGCGTGGAGATGATAGGGGCCAGCAAAGAGGCGATCGACAAGGCAGAAGATCGCCAGTTGTTTGATAAAGCGATGAAGAGCATAGGTTTGGATACGCCGCGTTCTGTTATCGCCCACAGCCTCGAGGAAGCTTTTCAGGTACAGGATTCCATCGGTTTTCCGTGCATTATTCGCCCCTCTTTTACCATGGGGGGGTCTGGTGGTGGCATCGCCTATAACCGCAGTGAATTCGAGGAAATTTGTCGGCGCGGACTGGATTTATCGCCGACCAATGAGTTGTTGATAGACGAATCCCTCATCGGCTGGAAAGAGTTCGAGATGGAAGTGGTTCGTGATAAAAACGACAACTGCATCATTGTCTGTGCGATTGAGAACTTTGATGCAATGGGCGTGCACACGGGTGATTCAATCACTGTGGCGCCCGCACAGACACTAACCGATAAAGAATATCAGATCATGCGCAATGCCTCTGTGGCGGTGCTGCGTGAGATTGGAGTGGAAACTGGCGGTTCCAATGTGCAGTTCGGGCAGGATCCGAAAACCGGTCGTATGGTGATCATTGAAATGAACCCCAGAGTGTCCCGCTCCTCGGCATTGGCATCCAAGGCCACGGGTTTTCCCATCGCCAAGGTGGCGGCCAAGTTGGCAATTGGTTATACGCTAGATGAGTTACTCAATGACATTACCGGCGGCGTAACGCCCGCGTCCTTCGAACCCTCCATTGATTATGTTGTTACAAAGATTCCCCGCTTTGCGTTTGAAAAGTTTAGCGGTGCAGACGATCGTCTCACTACCCAAATGAAGTCCGTGGGTGAAGTGATGGCCATAGGCCGTACATTCCAGGAGTCTCTGCAAAAAGCACTGCGAGGCCTCGAGGTGGATTCCGCCGGATTTGAACATATGATCGACGTGGACGACCCTGAGCTGCGCACTGAACTCGTATCAGAGCTTACCAACCCGGGGCCAAACCGTATCTGGTATCTCGGAGATGCCTTCCGCGCGGGGATGAGTTTGGACGAGGTGTCTCGCTACTCTGGTGTGGACCCTTGGTTCCTTGTGCAGATCCAGGATATTGTGTCTACGGAGGACAGCCTAAAAACGATCAGTCTGGAAAAGATTGATCATGCGAAAATGTTTGAACTCAAGCGCAAGGGCTTCTCAGACGAACGCCTTTCGGTATTGCTGGCTGCGTCGGAGACGAAAGTGCGGGAGCACCGCCACAACTTGGGTGTGCGTCCGGTGTTCAAACGGGTGGATACCTGTGCGGCAGAGTTTGCCTCTACCACAGCCTATATGTATTCAACGTACGAGGAAGAGTGCGAAGCGGCGCCCACAGAGCGAGATAAAATTCTGATATTGGGCGGTGGCCCCAACCGTATTGGTCAGGGTATTGAATTCGATTATTGCTGCGTGCATGCGGCGTTGGCATTGAGCGAGGATGGTTATGAAACCATTATGGTCAACTGCAATCCAGAAACAGTCTCCACAGATTATGACACCTCCGACCGCCTTTATTTTGAGCCAGTGACGCTGGAGGATGTTCTTGAAATCGTCGATTTAGAGAAGCCCAAGGGTGTGATTGTGCAGTTTGGTGGCCAGACCCCGCTCAAGCTCGCACGGGCACTGGAGGCCCATGGCGTGCCCATTATAGGCACGACGCCGGATGCGATCGACCGAGCGGAGGATCGTGAGCGTTTCCAGAAAATGATACAGAAGCTGGAGTTGAAGCAGCCCAACAATACGACGGTGCGCAGCACTGAAGCAGCAGTAGAGGCGGCCAAGGCCATTGGTTATCCTCTGGTAGTGCGGCCTTCCTATGTGCTCGGTGGTCGTGCCATGGAGATCGTCTATCGTGAGGAAGACCTGCTGCGCTATATGCGCGACGCAGTGCAGGCTTCCGATGAAGCTCCGGTGTTGTTGGACAGTTTTCTCAGTGCAGCGGTTGAGGTGGATATCGACGCCGTTAGTGACGGTGAAGAAGTCGTAATCGGCGCGATCATGCAGCACATTGAGCAGGCTGGCGTGCATTCAGGTGACTCCGCCTGTTCCCTTCCGCCCTACAGCCTAGATGCTGAGGTGCAGGATGAAATGCGCGCGCAGGTGAAAAAAATGGCATTGGAGCTAGGCGTCAAAGGACTGATGAATGTGCAGCTGGCTTGGCAGGACGATGAGATCTACGTGATTGAGGTCAATCCGCGTGCCTCGCGCACCGTGCCGTTTGTGTCCAAGTGTATAGGCGTCTCCCTCGCCAAGATTGCCGCCCGCTGTATGGTGGGACAAACGCTGGCCGAGCAGAAGTTTACCCGCGAAATTGTACCGCCTTACTTCAGTGTCAAAGAGGCGGTATTGCCGTTTAACAAATTTCCGGGCGTGGATCCGATTCTGGGGCCGGAAATGAAATCCACTGGCGAAGTTATGGGCACGGGCGACACCTTCGCCGAGGCATTCGCCAAGGCGCAGTTGGGCGTTGGTACTGGAACGCCTACCGGCGGTGCCGCTCTGCTCAGTGTCCGCGATGTGGACAAGCCTGGTATTGTAGCGGTGGCTCAGGACCTCTCAGATTTGGGGTTCTCTCTGGTGGCAACGGGCGGTACCGCTCAGGTACTGGAGCAGGCGGGCCTCACGGTACGCCGTGTGAATAAGGTGACCGAAGGCAGGCCTCACATCGTGGATATGATTAAGAACGATGAGGCAGATTTTATCGTCAACACTACCGAGGGCAGGCGTGCTATTGAGGACTCGGCTTCTATCCGCGCCAGTGCTGAATCGCACGGTGTATTTTACACAACCACCCTGACGGCCGCAGAGGCAATCTGTATGGCATTGAAGTTCAAGGGTGAAAAGACAGTGCGGCGCCTTCAGGACCTGCACAGGAGAATTGGCTCATGACTAGGTTTCCGATGACACTGGCTGGGGAAACGGCGCTCAGACAGGAACTGGATCGATTAAAAAAGGTGGATCGGCCGCGCATTGTGCAAGCTATCGCAGAGGCGCGAGCACACGGTGACCTCAAGGAGAATGCCGAGTATCATGCGGCGCGTGATCAGCAGAGCTTTGCCGAGGGTCGTATCCTGGAGATTGAGGGGAAGCTGGGCAACGTCCAAGTCATTGATATTACCGCTATTCCCAAAACAGGCAGGGTGATCTTTGGTGCCACCGTTGACATCATCAACTTGGGCACAGACGAGACTGTGAGATACCGCATCGTGGGTGAAGATGAAGCCGACGTGAAGAGTAATATGATTTCGGTGGGCTCGCCCATTGCACGTGCTCTGATAGGGAAAGAAGAGGGCGATGTGGTCATCGTCAAGGCCCCCAGTGGTGATATCGAGTACGAAATTGATCAGGTACACCACCTCTAATTCAGCGTGATTGGTCGCCCCAGACTTCTGCGGCGCTGGCGTTAAGGGTTGCTGCTATCGATTGATGCGGGCGCTATCATGTTTTGGAAAAGTGTCTCGCTTTAAAGGGGCAATTTTTCAGTCAAATCAATAATGCAAATAATTCTCATTTAGATTATCATCGGTTTTGTGTTCTAGTCGGAATACCACTATGAGCCTCTCCCTTTGGGCCTTAAAAACGGGTGACCACTGCGAAATTCTGGGTTACGACGACGCTCTCGATGAAAAGTATCGTATTCGTTTAATGGAATTCGGTTTTCATCACGGCGAATCAGTGTCTTGTCTGCATTCGCTCGGTTTTGGGGCGCCCAAAGTCTACCGCGTCAGCAATACGGTCTATTCGCTGGACGATGAGGTCGCTACCCACATTATGGTCAAAATTATCCCTAGTCATGCCTAAAGTTCTCCTGATGGGTAGCCCTAATTCGGGCAAAAGTATGTTGTTTAATCGCCTGACGGGGCTGCATCATAAGGTGGCCAATTTCCCGGGTATCACCGTGGATGTCAGTGTTGGTCGAATGCAGGCGATGCCAGAGCTTGAGCTGGTGGACTTCCCGGGGACATACTCACTACAGGCTATTTCGGCGGACGAGAAGGTCGCGGTGGAGAACTTCGAACGGGCGTTAGTAGACCCCAATGTTGTTCAGGTACTGTGTGTTATTGACGCTACGCGGCTGGAAAAAAGCCTTTACTTTACCCTGCAGGTTATTCGCGAGTGCGTGCGGCACGGCAAGCCGGTCTCTGTATTGGCCAATATGATAGATGTACTCGACACCCATAAATTAAGTTTGGATACTCAGGGGTTGTCTGCTGCACTGCAGACACCAGTAATGCCGACCTCTGCACGCTCTGGAAAGGGCTTGGAAGCGGTTATCAGTGAACTTAAAGCAGACCATGCTGGCATGAGTAGCGAGTATGTGGAGCTGCCCGACGAGCAGTTGCGTGCTAAAGCACATGAACTCGCACATCGCTTTGGCCCCAAAGGCGATGTGTTGATCAGGAACCAGACCCGATTGGATAGTATTTTTCTCCATTCGGTGACCGGCGGTGTTGCCTTTTTCTTTATTATGTACCTGTTGTTTCAGTCTATATTCACCTGGTCCGCACCGTTGATGGATGCGGTTGAGTATGTGCTCAGCACAATGGCGGACTGGATTGTGCCTTTGATCGGTAATCAGGTGGCGAGGGACTTTACCTCTGACGCACTGTTTGGCGGAATCGGCGCTTTTCTGGTCTTCGTGCCGCAAATTTTTGTGCTGACTTTTATCATTGGGTTGCTGGAAGACTCGGGCTACATGGCGCGAGCTGCTCTGATCTGCCATAAACCGCTGCGCCTGTTCGGCCTCACAGGGAAAAGCTTCATTCCCATGCTGTCGGGTGTGGCTTGTGCCATTCCCGCGATCTACGCGGCGCGCGCGATCGACTCACCACGCAAGCGGCTGCTGACCTATATGGCAATCCCGTTGATGCCCTGTTCTGCTCGATTGCCGGTTTACACGTTGTTGATTGCCGCCTTTATTCCGGCGGGAACGGCACTGGGCGGACTACTTGGATGGCAGGGCATGGCCATGTTTGCTATTTATTTTTTTGGTATGTTTTGCGGGCTGCTGGTAACGGCATTGGTGTCACGCACCAGTAAGGATCATTATAACGACCTGCCTTTTGTGCTGGAGCTGCCACCCTACAGGCTCCCTAGCATGCGGCCTCTATTACGTAATTCCTGGAACCGCTCAAAGCACTTTGTAACCAAGGCCGGCAAGATCATATTTGCGGTGACCGTTGTTATTTGGATACTGGGCTATTTCCCGAACTACGGTACTGATCTGGGTGCTTCTTGGTTGGGATATATGGGCCATATCATCGAGCCATTGTTCGCCCCGCTGGGTCTTGACTGGCGCTATGGCGTTGCCATTTTAAGTTCCTTTCTGGCGCGGGAAGTATTCGTCGGCACACTGGGGACTATTTTTGGGATTGAATCTGCGGATGAGCACATGGCTCCATTGGTACAGCATATTCAAAATAGTGACCTTGCCTTGGGGTCGGGCATTGCACTACTGGTTTTTTTCGCCATCGCACTGCAATGTGTTTCGACACTGGCGATCCTTGCGAAGGAAAGCCAATCGAATTCGTTGGGGATAAAACTGTTCGTCGGGTACTTTCTGTTTGCTTATGTTGCAGCGATTATAGCGTATCAATTGACCAATTTTTTGACCTGACGCCGATGGCTGCCAATCCATTCTTTCGTATTGAAATAGCCTGATCTACGTCGATATCAGCAGCGGCAGCAGCGCTTAAGCGCTCGGTTAGAGCGGCTTGATTAGATTGGATAATCGTGGGTCAGGCGTGGCAGAGCGGCGCAACAGGACAATGACGCTGCCAATGCTCTGTACCATCTCGGCGCCGGTTTGCTTGCAAATCTTCTCGGTCAGTTCGGCGCGAGCCTCACGCGAGCCCACGGCGATTTTGACTTTGATCAACTCATGGTCGGTTAGGGCTCGATCAAGCTCCGCGCTGACAGTCTCGCTAAGACCTTTGCCAGCGATGGTGACCACTGGATTGAGCTTATGACCTATCGCGCGCAGCTGCTTGATGTCGGGTTTTGTTTTCTTGCTCATAGCCTTTCCAATGTACAATGCCCATCACTGCGGGGGCGCACTAGTCTACACAAGGCGCCCCGAGCAAGAAACCGAAATTACAGTGGTCTCCTATGGCGAAGAAACGACCCTCCAGTAAAGCATGGCTAAAAGAACACCGCGATGACCCCTATGTGCAGCAGGCCCAGCGAGAGGGTTATCGCTCGCGGGCTTGCTATAAGCTGCTGGAGCTGCAAGAAAAGGATAAATTTATCCGCCCCGGCATGACAATATTGGACCTGGGTAGTGCGCCGGGCGGTTGGTCGCAGGTGGCGATTGCCCGGGTGGGGGATCACGGCAAGGTGATTGCCTCGGATATCCTGCCCATGGACGGATTAGCCGGTGTGACCTTCATTGAGGGAGATTTCACCGAAGTGCAGGTCTTTGACAGTATTATTGCGGCGCTTGATGGCAAACGGGTGGATGTGGTCATTTCCGATATGGCACCCAATATGAGCGGTGTGAGCGCCGTAGATCAGCCTCGCGCGATCTATCTGGTGGAACTTGCCCTGGATATGGCGCAACAGGTATTGGCCCCGGGGGGCACGTTTGTCACCAAAGTGTTTCATGGAGAGGGTTTTGATCAGGTGTTTCAAGCCACGAAAGGCTATTTTGTCAAGGTGTTGACGCGCAAACCGAAGGCTTCCAGACCCCGCTCAAGGGAGGTGTATATGGTGGCAAAGGAGTTCCGTGGCCCCTGATAATTGTATTATCGGACACCTTGAAACATGGAGACATTGCCCCAAGTATAGTAAATTGTAATTGAATTACTGGGTGAATCGAGCCTGCCAATGCGCCGCTGGGCGCTATTTGTCACCTTTCTTTATCAGACGCGACGGCATTCGGCAGTAATGTGACGCGTCAAGGGCACCGTATTCGCCCCCGTTACTGCTGCAGTGCAGTGCGAGCGGCGCATCTGTTGACAATCTTTAAAGAGGTATTGGTATTGAACACTATGGTTAAGAATTTATTGCTTTGGCTGGTGATAGCAGCGGTGCTGTTGTCCGTATTCAACAACTTCAATATGAAGGGTGCCACCGAGCAGGTCGGCTATTCTCAGCTTATTGAGGAGGTTCAGCAGGACAAAGTGAAGAAAGTGGTCGTGGATGGGCTAACAATTTCGAGTGAGCGCTATGACGGCTCTAAATTTGAAACCATTCGCCCGATGATGGAAGACCCCAAGCTGATCGACGATTTGCTGCAGCATAACGTCGAGGTAGAGGGGCGCAAGCCTGAGCAGCAAAGCGTCTGGACCCAGCTATTGGTCGCCAGTTTCCCTATTCTTATTATTATTGCCGTATTTATGTTCTTCATGCGCCAGATGCAGGGCGGCGGTGGCGGTCGCGGCGGGCCTATGAGTTTTGGCAAGAGCAAGGCCAAGTTGTTGGGAGAGGATCAGATCACCACCACGTTCGCGGATGTTGCGGGGGTGGATGAAGCGAAGCAAGACGTTCAGGAGTTGGTGGAGTTTCTGCGCGATCCCAGTCGTTTTCAGAAATTGGGCGGGCGTATTCCGCGCGGCGTACTGATGGTAGGGCAGCCCGGTACCGGCAAGACCTTGCTGGCCAAGGCCATTGCCGGCGAGGCGAAAGTGCCATTCTTCTCGATATCGGGCTCAGATTTTGTGGAAATGTTCGTGGGTGTAGGTGCTTCTCGTGTGCGAGATATGTTTGAGCAAGCCAAGAAGCAGGCGCCTTGCATTATTTTTATTGACGAAATTGATGCAGTGGGACGTCACCGGGGCGCGGGCCTCGGTGGTGGCCATGACGAGCGTGAGCAAACGCTCAACCAATTACTGGTAGAGATGGATGGTTTTGAGGTGAACGACGGAGTGATCGTTATCGCCGCCACTAACCGCCCTGATGTTCTCGATCCAGCCCTGTTGAGGCCGGGCCGCTTTGACCGGCAGGTGGTGGTGAGTCTCCCTGATATCCGTGGTCGTGAGCATATTCTCAAAGTGCATATGCGCAAGGTGCCTTTGGCGGAAGATGTGGAGGCGTCTAAAATTGCGCGCGGTACACCGGGCTTCTCTGGTGCTGACCTGGCGAATCTGGTCAACGAAGCGGCGCTGTTTGCTGCACGCAGCAATGTGCGTACCGTGGGTATGATCCACTTTGAATTGGCCAAGGATAAGATCATGATGGGTGCAGAGCGCAAATCTATGGTCATGTCCGAAAAGGAAAAGCGCAATACCGCTTATCATGAAGCGGGGCATGCAATTGTTGGTCGTTTGATGCCGGAGCATGATCCAGTCTACAAGGTGAGTATTATTCCTCGAGGACGCGCGCTGGGTGTCACCATGTTTCTGCCAGAGGAAGATCGGTACAGCCATAGCCGCCGGTTTATCATCAGCCAGATTTGCAGCCTCTTTGGGGGTCGTATCGCCGAGGAAATGACTCTTGGGAAGGATGGCGTTACGACAGGGGCATCGAACGATATTCAGCGCGCAACCGATATTGCCCGAAATATGGTTACCAAGTGGGGTTTGTCAGAGAAAATGGGCCCTCTGATGTATGACGAGGCCACTGAGGAAGTGTTTCTGGGTCGCAGTGCGGGTCAGCCGCATATCAGCCATTCCGGGGAGACAGCAAAGCAGATCGATCATGAGGTTCGGCGTATTATCGACGAGTGCTATGCCACCGCGCAGCGAGTGCTGGAAGAAAATTTTGATAAATTGCATGTGATGGCAGAGGCCCTGATGGTGTATGAAACGATTGATGCCGGGCAGATCGACGACATCATGTCCGGGCGGGAGCCCCGCGAGCCCAAGGACTGGGGCAAGACTGACAGTGATGACACGCCGCAGTCCAACGCGGATGCCGCACAGGACGATTCCCCCGCTAGTCCGATTGGCGGTCCTGCTGGCGAGCACTGATCTGACGCCGTTAACATAGTGGTTGTTACGCAATATTCAGCCGGTCCGGTGTTGGAATGTGCCGGGCGCCGGCTGGATTTGTCCCGCCCGGTTGTTATGGGCATTATTAACGTGACTCCAGATTCGTTTTCTGACGGCGCTACGCTGTATCGTGGTTCAAATCTTGATATCGAGAGGGCGATGACACGTGCTCGAGAGATGGTGGCATCGGGTGCGGCGATTCTGGATATCGGAGGGGAATCTACTCGGCCCGGCGCCAGCCCGGTCTCTGTGAACGAAGAAATGGACAGAGTATTGCCATTGGTGGCGCGTATAGCGGCGGAATTGGAAACCGTCATCTCCGTCGACACGAGTACTCCGGTATTGATGCGTGAGGCGGCGAATGCGGGCGCAGGTTTATTGAACGACGTCCGTGCGCTCACGCGAGAAGGGGCCCTAGAGGCCGCCGCTGCAGCGAACGTGCCTATTTGTTTGATGCATATGCAGGGCGAGCCCGGCAGCATGCAGGTTGCTCCACACTATGATGATGTTGTGGAGGACGTCTGTGAATATTTGCAGTCCAGAATCGCGTCCTGCGAACGACAAGGTATCGCCCGAAACCGCTTGTTATTGGATCCTGGGTTTGGGTTTGGTAAGTCCGTCACTCACAATCTGAAGTTGCTGCGTGAGTTGCCCCGTCTAGCGGCAATCGGTCTCCCGCTTGTTGTGAGTCTGTCGCGTAAATCGCTGATTGGCAAACTGTTGGGCAGGGAGGTGGGGCAGCGCCTTCCGGCGAGTCTCGCGCTGGCGGTGCTTGCTGCCCAGCGCGGTGCTGCGGTCATAAGGACGCACGATGTGGCCGCCACTGTTGATGCTGTGTCGATGTTAATGGCCTTGGAGGAGTGTGTGGACTTATGAGCAAGCGCTATTTTGGTACTGATGGTATTCGTGGCAAAGTCGGTGAGTTCCCGATTACGCCGGACTTTATGCTCAAACTAGGCTGGGCCAGCGGACGCGTATTCTCGAGAGCGTCTAATCGGGGGCAGCAGTGCACGGTGATAATCGGCAAAGACACCCGTATTTCTGGCTATATGTTCGAGTCTGCTCTGGAGGCTGGCCTGGTCGCGGCTGGAGTGAATGTGAAGCTACTGGGGCCCATGCCTACGCCGGCGATTGCGCTCATGACGCGTAAGCAGAATGCGGATGCCGGCATCGTCATAAGTGCGTCACACAACCCTTTTTACGACAATGGCATTAAGTTTTTTGGCGCCGATGGTGCCAAGCTGTCCGATGAGGTGGAGCGTGCCATTGAGGCAGAGTTGGAGCAGGAGATTTCTGTCGTTGAATCGCGCAATATTGGCAAGGTACTGCGAGTTGAGGATGCTGCTGGGCGTTATGTCGAATTTTGCAAGGCGACTGTTCCCGAGGGATTCAGTTTGCGAGGCCTAAGCATCGCCGTAGATTGCGCGCACGGAGCCACCTACCACATTGCTCCCAGTGTTCTTAGTGAGTTGGGTGCAGAAGTGATTATTATGGGGGCACAGCCCGACGGCTTCAATATTAACGAAGGTGTCGGTTCCACCGACATGGCCGCGCTATCCGCACTGGTCAGAGATAAGGGGGCGGATATTGGCATCGCTTACGACGGTGACGGTGATCGTGTATTAATGACAGATAGCATGGGCGAGATTATCGATGGCGACGAATTGGTCTACATTATCGCTATGCACCGCTTGGCCATGGGAATAAGTGACGGCGGTGTGGTAGGTACCCAAATGTCAAATCTGGGGCTCGAATTGGCACTTGAAGAGGCGGGGTTAGAGTTTGTGCGGGCGCAGGTGGGTGATCGTCACGTCAAAGCAATGATGGAAGCGAACGGCTGGCTTTTGGGGGGAGAATCCTCTGGGCATATCATTTGTTCTGATGTGACGACCACTGGTGACGGTATTATCGCTTCATTGCAGGTCCTGATGGCACTGCAGGGGACGAAAGGGGGGGTGCAGGCACTGCGGGCAGGCATTACCTTGTATCCCCAGACCATGATTAACATCACCGTGAGCGAAAGACCCAATCTGGAAGACCACCCTGAAATAAGCGCTGCTGTGGCGTCTGCTGAGCGGCGCCTAGGCAAGCAGGGCAGAGTCCTGCTGCGCCCCTCCGGCACTGAGCCTAAGGTGCGGGTAATGATTGAAGGAAGAGATCATGAAGAGGTGGCACTTTTGTGCGCCGAGCTGGCAGCAGAGGTAGAGCGGATTCTTGCTTGAATTGCAGCCGATGTTTGATTCTGGCTTGACAGTATTGGGTAGGGTCCTTGTCACGGGGGGCTATCTTGGTTAAGATTGCGGCCGCTTTTTTGACTGGGGGATCCAGATGCGTCAGCCTCTGGTTGTAGGTAACTGGAAGATGCAGGGTTCTCTAGCCAGTGTCGAGGCATTGCTTGGGGATCTTGTGAGTGCGACGCCAGCTGCTGGGGTTGAGGTGGCGGTGTGTCCTACTTACGTGCATCTGGCGCAAGCGGTGAGTTTGTGCCGGTTTTCGTCTTTAACGCTAGGCGCCCAGGACTGTAGTCATGTCCAATCGGGAGCCTATACCGGTGAAGTGTCTCCGGCAATGTTGGCCGAGATAGGGTGCCGCTGGGTGATCCTTGGACACTCGGAACGAAGACAGTATCAGGGTGAATCCGACGTTCTGATTGCCGCTAAGTTGATGTCTGCGGCAGAGGCAGGCTTGAGGCCTATTGTTTGTGTTGGGGAAACACGCGAGCAACGCGAAGCGGGAGCCGCGCAAGCGGTGGTTAGTACTCAGCTGGAAGAGGCCTTGAAGGGTCAGGCGAACTTAGCTCAGTTAGTGGTAGCCTATGAACCCGTATGGGCGATTGGGACCGGACTGACGGCTACGCCGGAACAGGCGCAGCAAATGCATGCCTTTATGCGCGTATGTCTGGCCGATATTGCCAATGTGGATTCAGCTGCCACAAGGATTTTGTATGGCGGTAGTGTGAAGCCTGACAACGCGGCGCAGCTGTTTGCGCAGCCTGATATAGATGGCGCACTGGTGGGAGGTGCTGCTCTAGTTGCAGCAGACTTCTTGGCGATTATTAACGCAGCGGCTGCGTGACAAAAAATTGTAAGTTGTCCCCTGGAGGGACTTGAATATTATGGAACAGATAATTTTGGGTGCGCACCTACTTGTCGCATTAGCGATTATTGGCTTGATCCTGTTGCAGCAGGGTAAAGGGGCAGAAATGGGCGCGTCATTCGGTGCGGGTGGCTCCCAGACGCTCTTTGGCAGCGGTGGCGGCGGAAGTGTCCTGACCAAAGTGACGGCCTGCTTGGTCGCTCTGTTTTTTGCCACCAGTTTTGGCCTGGCTGTGCTGATCAATCAAAAATCTGCCCTTGTAGATGACCTCGACTTGGCTATTCCTGCGGCGGTAGAGGTAAAGCCTGCTGCAGTTGACGCAGAGCTGCCTGTTCTGGACACAGCCTCCCCCGCCGTCACGGGATCTAAAGGGGATGACTTACCAAGCTTAGACTGATAAATATTTGCCGAAGTGGTGGAATTGGTAGACACGCCATCTTGAGGGGGTGGTGAGCTATGCTCGTGCGGGTTCAAGTCCCGCCTTCGGCAGACCCTTTGTAGAACCCTTTGTTTATAAGGGTTTGCAGCGTTATGTAGTACCCAGTTGGGGATGAAAGTGTACCAAAAAGTGTACCACGGGATGGGTGCTGTGGATATGGCGCTGAGAGCGCCTAGGTGTGTGTCTATACCTTGATCGAATGAAACTGTGCAAGCTGAGACGCCGCCCACCGTGTGTCAGGAAGTATCATAGGAGTGAGGTGTTCTCCTCAACCCAGACAGAAGTGAACGGAGGAGCGTCAGGATAGGCCGCAGCTCTGCGATCATAGAGTCTGCCCGACTGCCGCTAGACAGAACTCAGCCTTTTGGGTTTAAATGTTCGTCCAATTCCGCAGAAAAAAATACACAGAGATAATGCTATGAAAAATATCCGACAGCAACTATCCATTCTAACGGGCAGCTGTCTCTTATACACATCTCCGAGCCC
>CAJXTK010000031.1 GCA_913061115.1 uncultured Haliea sp. | reverse complement strand
AGAATACGGAAATCTAACAAGCTGCTGCCGTCGGTGCAGTTCAGCGCACTGTTGGCTATCGGGTCCGCCATAGGTAGCAGTTCATCGGGTGCCTGCTGATACGGGGTGTGAATAGCGTTGTAGCTAACGGTAGCCATCCAGGGCTTCGACCCCTGCTGCTGTTCTTTAATCCAGCCGATTGCGGCGTCAGTTGTCTGGGTTGTGGCATAGGTCCTATTAATATCTGACACAACCAAGGTCGGAGCGTCTGCAGTCCCAGCGTGGTACTCGGTGCTGTCGATGACGGTATGCGGCCAGTTGTAGTAACCGTTGTCGATCTCGAAATCGAGGTCAGTCGGCGGCTCGGTCTGACAATTTGCACCCCGCAGAAATAGGCCCCCATCCTCCATACACTTCCTACCAGGTGCCGGGTACTTTGAATCAGGCACCAGTAATGAACAGAGACTCTCCGCTTGTGGCGCAGTATCCATGGTATAACATGCACCCGCTTCATATGCAGGATCAAAACCGCAAGAGAATTTCTCTCTTCCCACTGCCAAGCCACCCCCCGTCTCATCGATACCAGGCGGAGCTGCATAAATGTTGCCATCATAGTAGTCCCAGCCGGCGAATCCTGGTGCTAGGCTTCCAAAGGGATTATTTGCGGGACCTCCGAGATGATACTTGCCGAACAGACCGCTCGTATAACCTGCTGCGCGCATCACCATTGGCGTGGTTGTCTCAAAAGCTGACAACAGGCTATTCGCAAGATCTTCGTCCAAAATCGCAGCATAAACGCTGGTTCGCAGCGGGTAGCGCCCAGTGAACATAGACACACGGGCCGCTGAACACTCTGGCGCAGCCCAAGCGTTGCGGAAGCTAACACCACTCTCGGCGAGCGCGTTCAGGTTGGGTACTTCTGGGGGAGTGACGCCGCCGTAGCCGAAGTGTGCTGACTGATCCATTCCCCAGTCATCCAGTATTACGAAGATGATATTGGGTTTATTCTCGATGGCTGGCTCATCGTCATTATCGCTGCTGTTAGAACAAGCGATCTGAGTGCCAAGAACAAGAGACAAGCCAAGAAAATAAAACCATTTCATAGTGCATTTCCTACTTTGTTATAATCGCTACGCAAGCAAAAAGTTACTGAGCCACTCGTTATAACAACCATAGAATTAAGCATGCTGACCTACTGCCTATCTTTTTTAACAATAACAGGGAAGCGATACGTTGCCAACAAGCCGTCATCAGTCTGGATACCGGACTGCTCCCCTCCGACCGTTTCGTACCAAGCGCAGTTTGTACATGGCAAAATTGATGGAGTGTCATTGCCTTCCGTCGGCGCATACATTCGAAAGACCGGCCAAAAGTTAGTGTTCAAGACAGGGGCATCGGGATAAAGCTTAGTATAATAATCTTTCGATGGTGTAGGAATCCAGTTCGATGGGTATGCATCTTCGGGTAAAGTTGGTGCAAACCAAATCGTATAGGTACCATCAGGATTTTTTGTGAGCATATCCTTATTAATCTCAGATGAACCTAACTGAACAACAGGGTTTATAAAACCATATTTCAGAGGGGATACGCCTGCCTTCAGAGTAACAATAGAGCCTGCTTGGCCCGTAAATTGGACTGGAGTTCCAGGGTCGCCCTCTGCAGTCGACAAACTTTGAAACCATTTGTCCGACAACTGGAAAGAGACCGTCCCATCACTATTCATAACTGGATCGTTGGCCATATAGTATGCGACATTTGACTCTAGACCATACTCGCGTGCGCCACTGTCAAAGAGCACCGGACTACTAGCAGAGAATGATGCGCCGACAGGCACCCCAGCTGTGATGGTTGAGGTAGCTGGATCAACGCGAATAACACTGGTCGTTGCTTCGGAATAATGGGTATTGAGAACGCCCACCTGGGGAATGCAGGGGCAGACCGCCTCTCCCTGACCGGGCTGGTATATCGTGACAGACCAAAAACCGACCTGAGATTGATCTGCCTTGAGCATCAATGGCGGTTGATTACCAATCTCCAGGCCAGCCGGGGGAAGCGTATTCGCATTCGTTGGGCTAAAAGTTAGCGTGTAGACATTGTCCCCATTCAATGGCACATCGGTGCCGCCCTCTAAAAACTGAGCCGCATAGAGCCCATCATTGACTAGACTGGGAAAGCCACCCGAGATGACGCCAACAGCGCGGGTGATGTAACCAGTGGCATCATTTGGGTATGTCCCCCAGCCCGAGTTAATGTAAATCCACCAGTTTGTATCAATAGTGGCTGACCTACCTAATCTAGCCTGGATCAACTCAATCCCATTGGTCCACCCCTCCTGCAACGCACTCAGCTGCTCACTTCCCCAGTTACCCGGGATTTTGAAGCCTGACTGACTCAAGCCGAGCGGTCCAAATGAGGCTAAAGCAATCCGCTGCCCTGCTGAGGGAGGGTAATACGTACTTTGTGCATCAGGCTGCGGCACTATGTAGGAAGGCAGTGAGGCAATCGGAGTGCCGCCAAGACCGGTCGAGCGTTCTGGTAAAGTGTTTATCTGTAACCAAGTCCCTACTTGAGAAAAGAAATCCAGAGCGTTATCCGGCGTGTTCTGAAACTCTATCGCTTGAGTGCGCTCTTGATCCGTTGGGATCTTTATATCAAATCCATTCTTAGGGGGAATCGGACCATATTCGAGAAACTCTTCGAGTGTATTTAGTCGAATTTTATACGCAACGTTATTCAAGGCGCTGTAGGCAGAGTCTGCATCCGCTGCAGGCGCTAGTGTAGAGGCCAAAACTCGCACAAGAAGCTGTGCCCGACTAGTATCAGATGCAATGACAGGGAACGTTTGACCGTCAATTGTCGCAGTTTGACTTTCTGCATACTGCGAATCAGGGCCCACCAATAAGTAATGTGTTGGGTCAGGGGCGTTAGTCGTTGTCCGAGAACCAGGATTAGCAAATGTATTGATAAATGCATCAAGGAATTGCGTGACGGTATAGGTGGAAGATGGGTTGGGCACTGTGTAGACAAGTGTTGTGTCACCAGTAAGGTCCAAAATACCGTTAATGTAAAGCGCCGAGGCATTGCCAGCATTGGTTGCGGCATTGTTCCAGGCTGCCGGTGCTGGGACATAAGCCAGTGTATTGATATCTCCCGTCATCAGTTCATTATACTTACCAAAGCGATAAGTAAACTCCAAGGGCAAACTCCAAATATAGGCTGCCTCAGCCAACTCAGCAATCACCTTTGGGTTCGTCACCGGGGAGTCTGGCCCGTAACTGGGGTCTGGTTTTGCAGAAGAAGAGTCACTGCTGCTGCAGCCACCAACTAGTAATAAAACTGCCATGAAAAAACTGGCAATTAGTAATCTTTCGCCGTGAAAGATATTTAAAGTGGTTGGAATCATATATCGTTTCTCCTGGCTTCTGGCCCACAATATGCTATGTCGCCACTAACAGTGATGTCAACACATGTAGTGTGGAATTGTCCCGGTGCACGTCGTCAGACCATTTGGGGCCAATCAGTCCGTTTTCTAAGAGACACTTTTCTGCTAGTTATGTGTGGCGTCAGCCACCAGGGTGCCTGGGTAAGCCCCCATTTTTAACTGAAGTTAAAGATGGTTTGATTCAGTGCTCGCTTCACCCTTTGGGCAGGCAAAGGAAAGTTGACATCAATGGTTAATCCCTCACGATTGAAGTCGTCGATCACATTGAACAGCCGATAACAACGATCATCTGAAAGCTGATCATGCATAAAATCCATGGACCAACAGTCATTCATTTGAGTCGGCACTTCGAGAGGTTCAGGCTTTTCCCGCACCAATCGCTTCTTGGGTTTTATCCGTAAATTAAGCTCCAGCTCTCGATAAATCCGATACACCCGTTTGGGGTTCCAGCCGTGCCCTGCTTGAGTATGATCATGATTTGACTGTCTGAATATCGTGATTTTTTCATGTGGATCTCCTGCGTATAGGTTGCGAGAAAATGCCACCTTCAACCTCAGTTATTTTTCGGGGAGATTACCAATCAAACGGTTCTGTAAATTTTGATCAGGCGGTTGAGAACGTGTCTGAGCAAGCTGGGAACCGCTGGAGACGTCGATAACATCGAAGAGCGAGATCGTCTCCGGTACTTCTATTTTGATCAAAATGCTTCTTGGGGCGCTCTTTAAGCCCCGGGGGCACCTTTTTTATACTTCCATATCTTGCCCTTTTATCTAAGGCACCAGCATTTATCTTCTAAGAGAAGCCGAAGGCCATCAGTCCTATGGTACATATTGACGCTTCATCCCGATGCAAAGCGATCCGCCAGATTCGTTTATAAGTATGACGGGTTTTTACTGCGACGGAGTCCTACGCCAGTCGCGTAATCAATTTTTACTGACAGTGTTCAATGGCTGATACCAGATTGAGGATGTATACGCGCGCTCCTGAATGGTGTCCGGTTGATCTGTCGCATGATCCATGCCCAGAGCAATTGCATCCAGCAGGGAATGACGAGCAGTAGGAATCTGTAGCACCCTGACGTAGTAAAACGCAGATTGGTCTGGATCAAATTGAGGGTCTGCCCAGGCTGCCGCGAGTTGCGCTGCGCCAATACGATTGTCCACTTTGCCGGTTTTCAGGTTCACCGTATTGCCCACATCGGGCAGACTACCGTTAGATTTTAATGGCCGTTCATCTGACCAGGCGAGGTTAAATATTTTTTCCTGAGATTGCCCATCGGCATCCAGCCAGCCTTTCACCATTTGAATGCGGTCAAGATTCGCTCCTTTAGGGTCTTTTGTGGCCAGCACAAGAAAAGTTGGCGTCTCAGTTTGATGCAGTTCGCCGCCCATGGGCACGCCGCGTGCAGTTGCGAGCGTGTGCAGGTCTGCATTTTCAAGGTCTGCCTCGGTAAAGTCGGGACCACCGTAAAATTGCACGGCGATACGCGGCCCCGTCGTGGCATAGACCTCTCTGCGTTCCAGCGCGTCCATAATATCAGAACGTGTGTTGCTCTCTGCCCAGACTGCGGCCATACCGGACGCCGACATTGCCCAGCCTGAAGATCCGGGGCCGTCATCGTTAAAGTTCGAGGTTTTGTTTGCTGGGATGGAGTCAGTGGCCAACTTGCCGTGGAAATTGTCCTCCTCTGCAGAAGACAGTGCGGTGTGCGAATCTGTGGAGCCAATCACTCCCAACCTGTAAGGGTTCTGTCCTAGATTAGCTTCCAGCTCAAGTCCCTGCTTTAACGCTTCTCTGACGAAATCTCCACGCTGAGGATTGTACTCAGTCCATCGACGTTGAATGTAGTAAGGATAAATTTCAAAATCAGCGAACGCATCTTCCGGAGAAAACTTAGAGTGAGTCTCCGAATCGCCTTTTATTTGTGTGATTTCTGCAATGCGTTCCCATTTGCTGCGCAGCGCGACATAGTCCCTGCTAAAAGGTTTACCGCGCAAGCTGTTGCCTGAAAACATGTAGCCTTTTGAGATATTCGAGTTGTGTGGAATGGCGGTGAACCGTGCATTAGTTTCTGCACTGGTCTTTTCCAGCCAGCTCCATAGGTCTTCCGGATAGGGACTGTCGTCGAGGCCGAAAGGATCATACAACTGCGCCGTGGGTGCATCGCTGTCCGTAATGACCACACGGTGCAGATTGGCACCGCCGGGTATTGAGCTCCACTCCCAGCCGATTAAAGCGCTGAACTCGCCGGGCTCGTTGTATTCGTCAGCGGTGTCGGTAATGGTGCGCCAGGTGTCAACTTCAACCTGCTTTGGCATGGGCAGAAAACTCAGATCACTGTTTTCTAGACCACTTTGCTCAGCATCCTGCAGAGGCGTCAGGTCTGGATCGGGCAACACGCGGACAAACAATTCTCTTCCGTCGCCACTATCGATAGCGCGATTCAAAATGAAAGCAGCAACCCACGATTTGATCTTATCAATAGGGCCCAGACCGGAGGTGTCTACGCCATTCATGTGGATGTTGCGAATCTCACCGAGGAATTCAGCGTGGTCTGTGACGACAAGAAAGTCCAGTGGCGTGCCGATCTGCACCCGCGCTTTATGGTACGGGTGTATAACTGGCATGCCGCGAGCATAGCGATAGGCGGTCTCAGGGCCTGCAGTAAGATTGTTGTTGGTATAGGCGTCTGAAGAATATGCAGTGTGGAGGTGGGTGTCACCCCATAGCAGCTGTTTGTCAACTGCGCCCGCTCCAAAGGCGATGAAGGTAAACCCTAATGCTAGTGGGACAATAATAATGCTTTGCATAGTGACGTCACTCAAGGCCTAGTCGTATGGACATAGTATGAAGAACAACGCTGTAATACGCCATCATGTTGTCCCTTGCCGATCGATTGGCGACAAAATTTCAGGCCGATTAATCAGATTTCGGATGTCATTAAGTGCAAGCAATACTTTTTTGAACCAATGACCGAGAACGTTGTCTAGGCAATAGGGACTGTTGGACTTTGGTAAGTGAGAAGGCGTAATCACCCTGATGTTGCAATAGCGCCGACCAGCCCAATCCACGGGCATAACAGGAATTGAATCGAACCGCTGCAAAGTCGTTTTCGGTTTAATATCGAGGAGAACGCGATGCGATCTGAACATGAGAAGACTTACAAGGGTACGAAATGGGCTGCAAGACGAGGAGGCCGGCCCGACTTCATTCAGGCGAGTGTTGTCGCAGCACTGACAATTACCGTCTGGGCTGGGCCCTCTGCGGCCGCTATTGAGCCCCCAGGCTCTGCAGCGACATTCTCTGTCGCCGTTGATCTCGTGGACGACTGGGGCTCGGGAGCCTGCGGACAGGGCGTCGTAACAAATAATGGTTCCGTCAGTAGTGCGTGGGAGGTCAGTGTTGCCCTGCCCGGATCTGTCACCAGTTATTGGAATTCAAAGATAAGTGATCCGACGCATTCGTCTGGCGATGGCAGTGCGATGTCACACGCCTGGCGTGTGGTGGGTGAGGGGTGGAATCGAATGCTGGAGCCTAACGCTTCAACGACCTTCGGTTTCTGTCTCGACCGGACACAGGCGCCAGAGATGCCGGCTGCGGTTGATCTGGAGCTGGCCGTAGACGATACGCCTGCGGGTATGCCCATGGAAGACCCCGATGCAGATATGCACATGGGGGATTCGCATACGGATACAGCAAGCGAGTTCATCGATTTGGCGACCTTTGGTCTTACCTATGGCAGTGATCATACGGATCATACGGGTCTTGTCGGTGGAAGGACTGCGATTACGACAGAAGCGCTGCTTGCTTATAATCATTTACGGGCATTCGCTGGACTTGCGCCGGCAACGCTCGATGAGGTTGGAGTGTGGGCTTTTGCCAATAATCTGACGAACAACACACAGGCCTGGGGCACTGATCAGATGGGCGTCGGCCTTTGGTATGCGATGCAGGGTGCCAAGGTGGGATGGATGGCCGATGATGGGTTTGATCCTCAGGTTATCGCGGATATCGAACGGACGGCACGATTGGGAGCCGCTGAGGACGTGATGGCCATGGTGGTCGCTTACGGCCACGAAGGGTTTGCTGAGTATCTCACTGAGAACGGCCATGCCGAGGCGTTTATCAATACTCTGAAGATGGAGCCGCATTACGGCGGGTGGATGCACGATCGTGCGCATGGTTGGTTGTCGATTGAAGGCGTGGCTATTGCGCATGACCTGAACCATCTCACGGTTTTGAGCCATGATCAGATGCAGCCGTTCATGAATGACACCTGGGACTGGCCGCAGTGGCCGGCGCTCGAGGTATCGCAAGCCCGTGTGCTGGAATATTTCCAGAGTATGGTGGTGCTGGGTGACCCACTAGGGAATCATTTGGGCGATATCTCCCCTCCGTCGTTTTAAAGCCCCGTCGTCCCACCGCCACCTCGGTGTCAATAGCACTTGGGTGGCGGCTCCGGCGACAAACAGATCACCAAAAGTAGACGGTCTAAGATGGCCTATTCCCTGGGCCTGAACCGTTGGCGATCTATTATTGATGGTCTATACTAAAGATTCTTACGGTTCAGCACTAATGATAATAGTGGCCCTTGGGTTTATGCAGCATCCGAGTGCGCCAGCAAGGGGATTTGTTGATGTCATTACGCGAAAGTATCCAACAGTCCACTCAAAGAACAGATGCAGCATCGATCGCTCGTGCGGTTGCCGCGGTCAAACGTGGAGAGCGCAGTGGGCGTGTTGAACTTACCGCTATCATGGCTTGGGTTGGTTATTCCTGCCCTGATGCCACTGACGCAGTTTATGACAATATCGCCTCAGCATGGCTGGGGTCTGGCCCTACGCCTGACATTCCCCTAGGCCTGGCTGAAGCCCCGCTGGAGGACAGTTTTTGGGAGGGCTTTTGGGACGTCGTTCAAGGCCCGCCGGAAGGCTACGACGCACTGACTATCACCGTGGCCGTGGCTGCTTTGGGTGCTACGGTACACGCTGATTTCGAACAAATTGCGGAAAACAGTGCGCGCAATCACCCGGGTGCTGCGATCGCGCTGACCAGTCCTATTCCGGGACATACCGACATGGATGCGCTTGCCCGCTGTCCGGAAAAAAGTCTGGGCTTGCGTCTGCACACAATGATTGTAGAAAATGGCTACGATCCTGAAGTGCTAGACCGTGAATCGATTAAGCTCAGCGAAAAGCCCCATTCTTTGCATTATCTCAACGCGCGCATATTGCAGATGCATGATGTGTGGCATCTTGTGGCTGGATATACGACGCATTCCTCGAATGAAATCGCGATATCAGCGTTTCAGTTGGCGCAATTTGGACACAATTACTCTGCTATGTTTCTCGCCGCAGGAGTGGCAATGAGTACCACCAAGGAGCCCAGAGGCTTTACTATTTTGATGCAAATTATCACAGAGGCTTGGCAGCATGGCCGCGAAACTCCTGTGATGATGGACATTGAGTGGGAGCAAGAGTGGGATAATTCACTGGAAGTCATACGATCGAAGTACGCGATCCCTACTTACCAAAGTGTGTTCCCTTCAGATTTATTGGAGTCCATTGAGAACCCTTCATTCTGGAAAAAACTGCATCTGGGATTTCAATTGCTCAAGTACAATTTTCGCTTACGCCATAGTGGGCCGAGTCCGGCGCTGCAGTGAGTTGGCAGGTGCATTAGGGTGATGTATTACGCACGGATGCTACCCCGATGTGTCGCTGTGATAACCGTTTGCTGTTGCCTGTTATGGCAGGGAAATTCAGTCGCCCAAACACCATACTGGGCGCCTATTGTGAAAGCTGCGCTGAAGAATCTAGATGCAACAAACCTGGATGAGGACTGGTATTTCACCATGACAGTGGCCGAGAAAGGCGAACTGCAGATTATTCGCAGTGACCCGCGGCGGGGTACCTACGAGAAAAGACAGTTGCTCACGGTGGACGGCATAGCACCGAATAGTCAGCGTCTGAATGAATTCCACGACAAAGAAGTAAAACGTATCACTGACATTGATCCCGATGCACGCGGCTATGGGTATATGGTTGATACGCAAACGCTAGAACTGATTGAGGCCAGCGATGGGTATGCAATGTTTTCATTCTCGCCCAGAGTGAAAATGCTAGAAGATTCTCGCGACCAATTGCGCGGCACCTTACTGCTCGATTCGACAACGCAACACATTGATGAGATTGAAATTATCAATACCGATGATCTGTCTCCCGCATTCTCGGTTACGCTGGAAACCTTCCGATTAGGGTTGTCTTTTGACGAAGAACAGGGCGAAAATTTGCTGCAGAAACTGGAATCCCATACCGTGGGCAAGATGGGCTTTCTCAAGAGCTTTGATGCGCTTGTGATTGTCAACTTCAGTGAATATACACGAGCACAGCCCTGAGCCATCCCGACAAAAACCTAGACCGTGCTAGGGTCTGTCGCTTACGGCACGTTAAAGCGCACCACCACGGCAGGACTGTTCAGCGGTTTGTTGAGGGTTAGGGTCAGCAGTCCGTCGTGGTCTTGCGTGCGGACAACCTCTGCGCCTAAGACCTCAATGCTGCTCGAGGCGATGCCCGGTTGCTCGATAGTGAAACTCTGTTCCACCGCGCCAATCACAATCGCATACAAGACCGTGTCGCTTTGGGTATAGCGTAATTCTCGGCCGCGTAAGTTCTTAAATCGACTCCAAGGTCGCGTTGCATAGATAGCCTCACCGTTGATGCTCAGCCACTCACCCAGACCGAGTAGGGGAGCCTGTTGGATGTCAGGAATGTGGCCATAACTATCGGGGCCAACATTGATCAATACGTTGCCATTTTTGGCGACGGTGTCGACCAGATAATCTATCAGTTCGGCAGGCGAGAGCATGTCTGCTGCAGTCTCAGCAGCGTTAAACGCAAACGAACCACCCAGTCCGCGCGTGGACTCCCATTTGAACGCAGGTGTCCCGGGGAGGCTGTCGTACTCGGCAGTCTTGTAACCGAATCGTGCCGGATCATCCGCTAGTGGGTCGGACTCTGAGGTCAGCAGCAGTCGCCCCAGTGCTTTTAACACCCAAGTGGCACCGGGAATGCGGGCAATCTGCCCAAGGTCGTCTACGGCACCCCAGCGATCGTTGACGGTACCTTCCGGTACCTGCGTGAAGTAATAGTCGAAGAGTTCGCCCTGACGCCCTTTTGACGGATACCCAATGTCTGCCCAAAGAAGGTCTGGATGATAGCGGTCAATCAACTCCACCATGTGCTCATGCGTATAATCGGCGTAGGCCTGACTAGCCGGTGCGCTCAGCAGAATATCGCGGATCATGTCGCCGTCTGTCACCATTTGAAAAGACCAATCTAGCCCCGTGGAATAGTAGGTGCCAAAGCGCATACCGCGGGCGCGAACGGCAGTTGCCAGTTCGCCAACCAGGTCTCGCGATGATCCCCAGTTTTGGCGATGGGGGTGGGTTGCTCCACTGGGCCACAGGGTGTAACCGTCATGATGTTTGGTGACGAGTACGACATATTTTGCGCCCGCCCTGGAAAACAAATCAGCCCAGGTGTCCGGGTCCCAACCCTGATTCACACGCCGTTCAAATGTTGGTTGAAAGTCAGAGTAGGGCGCATCACCATAGGTGGCGGCATGGTGGCGTGCTGTCTCGCTGCCCGGATAGTTCATGGCATTGAGATACCACTCAGCGTAGGGCATTTCCTCGCGCGGGGAATCGTAAAATAGAATGTCTTCTAGCTCGCCGGGGCGCAGCGGTGGGCCAAAAGCAAACGCTGGAACCGATGCCGGACCCCAATGTATGAAGATGCCCAGCTTTGCGTCGTCATACCACTTGGGTATATCGCGTGAACGCTGCAGCGTATTTTCGGCCACAGGATCGGTGCAGGCGCTGATTGCCAGTAAAACGATGACAAGCGTTAGGCGGCGAACCGTGGTGATTCGAGAACCGGACAGCATAGTCTTAACCTCCCGCTTGTCCTTCACTGGGGCCTGCGATTTTCAGTCGCTGACAGGGTCAGCGCTTTCGGGGACTGCACTTTGAGTCATGCTCGCTTCCTTGATCTGTCGCCACCGAAAGGGCGAGAGAATCTGTCCCCACCACGTCATAGGAAACGCTGGAAGGTCGGCAATTCCGATCTCCTCCGGAGGGCTGCGATCTGAGGGTAAAAACCGCGTGCCGAAGACCCAATCCCAAATACTGATGGTTTGTCCATAGTTGTGATTCGCTTCAACGATGGTTTTGGAATGATGCCAGCGGTGCAACTCTGCCATGCTGAAAATCCAGTTTAGAGGTCCCAGACGCAGTTGCACATTGGCGTGTTGAAAAATCCCGTGAACGGCCGCTATCATTCCAAAGTAAGCCAGCATTACTTCACCGCAGCCCAGAATCACCAGTAAAAGGTAGGCGGGTGCGAACGTCAACAAGGAATCGATGGGATGAAAGCGTCCGGCGTTAAGCCAGTAGAGCCGCGGTGCGCTGTGGTGTACGGCGTGGAAGCGCCACAGTGCTTGCTTCTCGTGCTCCCATCGGTGTACCCAGTAGCCCGGCAGCTCGCCGACAATGAGCACCAGCGCAATTTGCGCCAGCAGTGGCCATTCGGTCGGCCACAGTCCTACGCCAAATCGATCCGAGAGCCACCCGCCCATAGCCACTCCAATGGCAATCATCGGAGGTGTAATGACAACGATCAAAATGCCAATACCAACTGCGTGGCGTGCATCCACACTAACGTCTGAACGGCTTTTGTTCCAGCTCACATGGTAGGGATACACATGCTCAAATGTGGCGACAATGGCGAAAGCTGCGAACTGGGGGCCAAGGATCGCCAATGGAGGAGCCATGCCGCCGGCCATCAACCACCATGAGCACAATACCGACAGTCCCATGACAATCGGAAATATCCCCCACTGGAATATCAATGGCGCTTGCGCTGGAGTGTGGTCTGCAGTCAATGAAGGCTCTTCCATTAGATTTTTCTTATGCGACAGCATAACTCCTATCGTGTTTTGTGAAGACACAGTTTGGGTTATTGCGTGACAGTCGTCAATTATCGCATCGTATCGATATGGCTCTGCGAGTTCGACCTTCTATCTGCAACGCAGCCGATGCTGCTTAGCACGGCAGTGCTGGAAAGCGAACGAGTGCTGGGACGAATTGACAGCCGTTGTGCGATTGGGCAACATGCGTTCGCTTGATGACAGCAAGGACTCGAGAAAATATTCGGCTCCCGGGGCGGGGGCATTAGTGTTCGTCGTTCAACTCGTCGTGCGGGGAGAGGGGCTGCAGCGGTATTGAGCTCTGGCTTTGCGGATCTCGCGTTAGGTTTCCCGTGCCGTTGTTATGATAGCGGCTATTAAGAATGCTTTTTTATTCAATGCGGACAGAACCGCTCAGTATCAGTAGACGTATAACCATCTCAATAGCTTGGAGTGTGTAAAGTGAATATCCCCACCATCAACATTGTCTTATTTACCGTGTTCGCATTCAGTCTGTCGGTCTGGGCTATGCAGCACAACGGCCGGGACGCAGCGTCCGTTAGTTCTTGTTATGGTGAGTGCTATAAGGAGTATGAGGAGTCGAACGGCGGCGTCGTGGCGATCGCACAGGCGCAGGCAGCGGCGAAGGCAGAGGCTTCGCCCGCGGAGCTGGGCAAGGGTATTTACGCCGGATGTGTTGCCTGCCATGGACCCAATGGCGGAGGCGGTGTTGGTCCTCAGTTGGCCGGTCAGAGTGCCGATGTTATTTTAGATAAGCTGCAGCGCTACGGGAATGGCGAGACATTGGGCCCGCAGAGCGCGCTTATGTGGAGCCAAGCGGCGCAATTGAGCGACGGTGACATGGAAAATATTTCTGCGTACGTGGCAACCTTTTAAGCGGCTTATTGAAACGTAATATGCTGCATTACATTAGCATGGCGGCTAGCACCAGCGAGGTGCTTGCTACCAGTGTCAGTTGCAGCCTTAAGCGCGCGTAGTAAAGCGGTTGCGTTTGAATCAGAGCCTGGCGTCTCTCGATAACAAGCGTTGCAGTGAACACAAAGGCACCGAGCAGGAAGAAGCCGGCTGTTGATAGCAGCACCTGACCAAAAAATGCGACCAAGGCGATGCCGTTACTGAGAAGCAGCGTTGTTGGGTTGCGCTGAATCAGGGCCGTGCCCCACCACGCACCCACCAGAAAGCAGATAATTACCAACGTATAGGTTGCCAAGGCGTTTGCCCATAGGGATTGGTTTTGAGCGTCGATATACAGCGCTAGCAGCAAGCCAACAAAAGGTAGCAAGCCTGCCCGGCCTAGCCAAGTGGCATATATCGGTGTCTTATCCAGTATTGATGGGGTCTGTTGTTTTCCTTCTGGCGCGAGATGGCCTTCTGGAATACCGTGGTCTGCGTACCACTGTTCCCATTCATAAGGCGTAAGCGTTTTGGGAACATCACCAGAGAGTGCTCGTCGCAGTGACTTGGCCCCGAGGCCATGGTCGGTGGACTCCTCCTTTTCACCCAGAAGGTGCCGTATTTTTTTGTGATCGACAGCCATTGGGCACGATTCCATTATTTCGGTAGACAGCCTTAATGATTACGGGCGTCACCGTAAATTGGATGATATCTGAGCGCACCCTGCGCTATCGCGTGTGTCCCGGTGGCTGGCAATCGGGGCAATGATACAAGCGTCGGCTGCCAATTTCATGGCGCTCGATACTGTGCCCGCAGTGATAACACGGGTAATCTGCGCGACCGAACACATAAAACCGACGCCAGTTGCGGCTCAGCCCTTGGGCTTTCAGTGCATTGGAAAGGCGCGGCGCGAGTGTGATGCCGCCGGTTTCATAACTACGCCGACTCAATGTCAGGGTGCTGCGTGCCAGCCGGCCAATGTCGCCGCGCGACAGCTCGCCGGGGCGAGCTCTTGGATGCAGGCGCGCATCGTGCAATATCTCAGAGCGCAGGTAGTTACCATTGCCGGCGAGAAACTTTTGGTCCAGGTACAGCGCAGCAAGCTCCTTGCGGACAAAATCCGGCTCGCGTAAGCGCTGTGCGATATCACGCCAGGTTAGCGAGCGGTCCATAATGTCGGGACCAATTTTTGCGAGGAATGGGTGAGCCATCAGTTCGGCAGTGGGCCACACGCTGATGTCTGATGCGCTGTAGAGAATTGCGCTGTGCGTTGACGTTTGGAGCAGCAACCGCATAGACCGGCTCGACTTAGGCAGCTTATGTCCGCGGATCACTCGCCAAACGCCATAAAGCTGATTGTGAGAGTAGATACTGTAGCCGTGCTCGAAGTGTGTCAGCAGCGCTTTGCCACGGGTTTCGATGTTAATAACTTGATGGCCGCGCAGTTGCGCTGAGTAGCGACGCAGGCGTGGGACGCCAAACTTCACTGTGTCTACTGTGCTGCCCTCTAGTACGGCGGCGATCTCGTCGGCAGCACGGCGAATTTCTGGTCCCTCGGGCATAGTGTATTTTCCTGTTGGCGTTGTATCGTCACACGTTGGTGGGGGCTGCGCTGTGGCTGCAATGCAGTCTCTTTAGCAGGCGGTAGCACGTTATCTTTTATATCCGATGTCATTGAGGCACGACGTGTCTACGGTGGAACAGCACGCTTGCCCGGTATAACTATCTGCTGCATGATAATGATAAAGGGTTATCACAACATACGCAGATTGGCTGGGGTGGGATCACGCAGATTGCCTGTCTCAGGCAACGTTTTACTTTTTAGCAGGAATTCAAGCGCAGCGTTATGAAGGTATACGGCATTGACTTTACCAGTAGTCCATCATCAAGGAAGCCGATCACCTGTCTTGAATGTACGCTTGTGGGTTCCTCCCTGTCGGTTGGCACGCTGCTGCGCTGGCCGAACTTTGAGGGCTATGAGGCGATGCTGCGTCAGCCAGGGCCATGGATTGCCGGTATGGATTTTCCCTTTGGGCAGGCGCGGCGATTTATTGACACCGCGGGCTGGCCTGAGAGTTGGCATGGTTATGTATCCCATGCTGCGAGTCTCGGTCGGGTCGGCTTCGTGGACGCGCTGAATGACTATCGAGTGGGCAGAGCGGTTGGCGACAAGGAGCATCGTCGTGAAACAGACAAACGTGCCGGCTCAATCAGTCCACAAAAACTGTACGGTGTTCCCGTGGCCAAAATGTTTTTTGAGGGAGCCCCTCGGCTGATAGCGGCCGAGGTGACCGTTCCCGGGTTACAGCAGGGAGACCCGCAACGCATTGCCGTGGAGGCGTATCCTGGTGTCTTGGCGCGCGATATTATTGGCAGGAAAAGTTATAAGAATGATACCAAGAAGAAGCAAACTGCAGCGCTGCGTAATGCCAGACTGCAAATTTTGCAGGGACTATCAGGCGGCGCACTGAAAGCGGCTTATGGCCTTGAGGTGGCTGCACCATTGCACCTGGCTGAAGACCCTTCCGGAGATAGTCTTGATGCGCTTCTGTGCGCGGTGCAGGCCGCATGGTCATGGACGCAGCGGGCCAGCAACTACGGCGCGCCAGAGGGGTCTGATGCGCTGGAAGGATGGATTGCGGACCCTCTACCAAAAAAATGAGAACTGCTGCAGTGAGCTAACGGGCACGATGCAAGCACCTTGCTCCGCGCACTACTCTCCCGACATCAGTCCCAGCACTCTGTCACGGAATAATTGAGTAAACCTGTCCACTTCAACCTCTAAGGCAACCTTGGCGTTAATGTCTGGACGATTAAAGATCATGCGTTGAAAGGGTTTGTGGTAGGAAACACTCATTCCCTGTGCTGGGCCAGCCCCCACCTCCATTTCTACGTACGAGTCCTCCAACGTGACTAGGCTCGTATCCATAGCCACCGCCATCGCAAGGCTGTCATACAGGTGCAAAGAGCCCGATCCAGAAGCCCCCCCCATGATCTGAAACCAGGGCGCCGAGGACGCCTGTACAAACTGCCCTAGTGGCGTGCCATGGCGGGCACATTCCTCAACCTGTGAGGGGTACAGATGGGTTTGATGACAGACATCGAGGCCTACCATGGTCAGGTCAGCACCTGACCGAAAGACAATGTCTGCAGCGTCTGGGTCCTGCCAGTAATTGAACTCCGCCGCCGGCGCTATATTGCCTGCACATTCGGCGGTGCCGCCCATCATGACAATATTCTTTAGCGCAGAGGCAAACTCTGGGGCTTGCTGGATGGCTGTTGCGACATTGGTGAGGGGTCCGATGGTCACCAGAGTAATTTCGCCGGGGCTGGACAGTACGGTATCGATCAGAAATGAAACCGCATCGGCGTCTGCACCTTTCGGTTCCAGCATGGGAGTGATTTGCTCGGTGGCATAGCGCTGTTCGAGAAACGTGATTTGTGTGGTTCTTTGCGCATTCATCGGCCTCAGACACCCTCTTCGCAGCGGCACATCCTGGCGGCCCAACAAGCTGAGAAGGTGGTGCGCGTTGGAGTAGCCCTTTTCCGCTGGAACATTGCCCTGTACGACGGTAATGCCCTCAACAGTGACCTCGGGAGAATTGAGTGCCAACATAATGGCAAAACTATCCTCTGGATCGCCGCCAAGTGTCCCCATAGCGGGGTCTGTATCAATAATGATTCGCATGATTTTTTAGCCTTTAGAGCACACTGTTTAAACTATCATATTAAACGTGTTGTCGCTGTGCGCCAATGTTAATTACCCGTTACACCTTGCAAGACCGAAGGAAATATCCAGAGAATTCCAAGACGCTTCTTTCAGTGCACGAACAGGCAAAGTAAATGAGCTGGCTCCTACTGGGTGTTAGAAGTCCGGCTCGCGACTTCCGAGAAAAGGACCTTGTCGAACAAAGTCGCGAGCGTCTAACTGTTGCATCATAAACTGCGCCAGTTCACCAGCGCGCACGCGAAAAGCCGGCGGTGTTTTGAGCGATACCAGCGGTGGCGAATCGAACGGTTCGGGATCTATCAGCGGACAGCGCACCAACATCCAGTCAACGTCACTGTCTGCCAGTAGGGCATACTCTGCCTGCTTGTCCTGCAGTGCGTCGCGCAGGCCAATTTGTGCAAGTGTTCGTATCCACCAACCCAGTAGATTGCGGTTATCACCAGGCATCACGACCGCTGCGCCAGATACTGCGATATAGAGGGAAATATCTTCCGCTGGCATCGCCTCCAGCACGTTGCGAGTGACCGTTGTATTGATAAAGCGTGATGCATCACCATCCGCTTTTACCGGCCCCAATGCACTGATAACGGCGTCACTGCCGTGTAGCAGTTTGCGGATCACGGCGGGGTCGCGAGCATCACCTGTGATGATGGTGATGCGGCCACTAAACTGGGCGAGTTTGGCCGGATTGCGCGCCAGTGCCCGCACGGTGTAACCGCGGCGCAGTGCGGCCTCCAGTAGATACCCGCCCACCATGCCAGTAGCGCCCAGCAGTGCCACCGTGTGGGGCTGGGAAGACTCCGTCTGGGGAACTGAGTACGCTAAGTCTTCGCGTGTTGGCTGTGCTGTGCACGCAAGCATCAGGCTGGCACAAAAGACTATGCTCAGTGTTCGCAATAGCCACTGCCAATAGTGCATTGACCCGTAGTACTGTGAAAAATGGCGCGCCAACATTTGTACTTCCAACATTATTTTGTGCATGCCCTTTGATGAGAGATGTACTGTAGCAGAAGTCTCTTTTGGTGGACGGGATCATGTGTTTTTTGTGGCCTAAGATGCCCTGTGATCATGAGTGAGTCGTCTTTTTGAGTGGCTGTGCGAATACAGACATCTAGGTCTCGGCGTCTATCGAGTCACTCAACACATCCCCTTGACGCAAGTGTGATGGAACTATCAGCCTCCTTTGCCCTCTGAGTGTCAAGTAGACTGGCCTTGGCCTGTGAAAAAAAATATACTGTCAGAATGGACAAAAATCAACACGTGTAGATTATAGAAAAAACCGCTGCGCGGTAACAGACGTAAAAATAATTCAACAGTTCGGAGATTATAAAATGGAGATTCCTAATATCACCACGACCTCTGCGGTCGTCAAAGTAAAGAAGCTCTCCCGCGTGTCCCAAGGCGTTTTTGCTGTCTGCTTCGCATTGGTACTGGGAGCCTGCTCCAGCAGCAGCAATAATGATAACAATGATGGCCCGCCGCCCGCTGCGGCGCCATTCCAAGAGTTGATTGACCAAGGCGTCACGCGGTATATGGGCGAGTATTCACCGAGCACTACGACCGAGGTAGGCAATTCGCTTGAACACTCTTTCGGTGTTGGGGACGGACCTCTATGCTTGAGAGGTACTCCCTACACGATGGCGACGAGAGACAGCGGTTCAGAAGACCTGCTCATTTTTTTGCAGGGGGGGGGCGCGTGTTGGCCGGAACTTTTCGCCTGCAACGAATACGCCGGAGATCAATTGCCACTCCCAAGCGGGGGACTTCTTTCTGAGGATTCCTCTAAGAGTCCGCTGGCGGGGATGAGCGTGGCTTATGTGCCCTACTGCGATGGCGGCTTGCATTCCAGTGATGCGGAGTACGACACCAATGGTGACGGTGATATCGATGTTTATCACAGAGGTCTACAGAATTTGTCAGCCTCGCTTGATGTTGCGATGGTCACCTTTCCTGCGCCGAGACGTGTCATTTTAGCGGGTGTTAGCGGCGGCGGATACGGCGCTCTGTTTGCCCTGCCACTCGTGAGTCAGGCATATCCGAACGTGCCGATTGAGGTTCTCAACGATTCCGGGATTGGGATCACGAGGCCAAACGACGCCGAGTTCAATGACGATAAGGTAAGGTATTGGAATAGTGGGGCCTTTTTCCCCGCCAGTGTGGAGGGCGCTATACCGGACGGTTCACCCACTATTTTGCTGAACTGGCAACTGCAGCAAGACCCCAATATTAGGTTGGGCATGCTGAGCTACCAACAAGACTTTGTTATTGGAACCGCATTTCTAGACATCGGTGGTCCCGCTTTCGAGAGCATCCTGCGCCCCACGGTGGCTGATGTGCAGTCCGCAAACCCGGACAGGGTGCGTAGTTTTCTGCGTGCGGGTTCCGATCACACATTTCTGGGTGGCAATCTATCCACTAGCGTAGAGGGGGTAACGGTGTACGAATGGGTCGACGCCATGGTTAATGGGCCGACCGAAAACTGGCAATCGGTGGCAGATGCCCCTTCAACAGCTGAATAGCTCGGTGGTTGATTGCGGTGCCGTTGGATGCATTGTAGAAAAGCATGGCACCGAAGACAATTTTTTTGCTGCCAATTAGGGTATAGTCTTTTGAACTTTACCTGACAGGACTAGAGCGATGGCCTCAGCCAATATTAATGATGAAGTGTTCGGCGAACTGAAGAAACACTGGGCTTGGATGTTGTCCTTGGGCATCGTGATGTTGATTCTTGGCGTCATTGGTCTCGGCATGACCGTCTTGTTCAACGAAATTGTCGTAATGTACTTTGGTTTTCTGCTGTTATTTGGCAGCGGCGTGCAGCTGATGCAGGCCTTTCGTGCCGAGGCGTGGAAAGGACGCGTGTGGCATGTGCTGATTGCATTGGTTTATATTGTAGGTGGCATTATCGCGGTCACTGAACCGGTGATAGCAGGCATGACCCTTGCCCTACTCATCGCCTGGACCCTCATTGTAATCGGCGTGCTGCGTCTATTTATGGCATTACAAATGCGCGGCGCTAACGGCTGGCTGTGGACTCTGTTGGGCGGCGTCTTAAGTGTGGTTTTAGGCGTTATGATTATAAACGAGTGGCCGCAGTCCGGCTTATGGGTGATTGGCCTTTTTGTTGCAATAGAAATATTGTTTGCTGGCTGGTCGCAAATCATGATCGCGCTAGCAGCAAAGAATTATACCGCCAAAGACGCCGCAACAGCGTCTTAAGCCGTACCGCGTTTACCGGCTCGTCTCCTGCTCGTATATAGCCCGTGGCGAGCCTCCCGTTAAAGGGACGCGCGCGGTGAAGGTGATAACGTGCAGCAGTCGTTTTAACATACCTTCTTTGCGTCAAGCGCCGTACTCCTCAGGGAGCAACTCATCACTCGCCTCGATCGCTATCTCAGTAAACGTGTCGGCATCAAACGAAAAGACGTGCGCCTGCTGTTGGCGCAGGGCCGCGTTGAAATTGATGGTGAACGCGCCAGCGATGTAGGACACATTATCACTGCATTTTCGCACGTTAGTGTCGATGGAAAAATCAGTCAGAACAGGGTCCGCCGTTATCTCATGCTCAATAAGCCAGCGGGTGTGGTGAGTGCCACCGTGGATACCCAGCACACTACTGTGATCGATTTGTTAACCCAGAACTACCGCGCAGAACTGCATATCGTCGGTCGGTTGGATTTTAATTCCACCGGGCTGGTGTTGCTGACTAACGACGGTCGGTGGTCGCAGAAGATCAGCCAGCCAGGGAGCAAACTACTTAAGCGCTATCGGGTCACTGTGGAAAATCCACTCACGCCAGAGTACGTTAGCGAATTTCAGCGGGGTATGTACTTTTCCTATGAGGACATTACCACACGCCCGGCTGAGCTCACTATTCTCAGCGATTACTCTGCGGAAGTCGGGTTAGTGGAAGGCCGCTACCATCAGCTCAAACGCATGTTTGGTCGCTTCGATAACAAGGTGTTGAGTATTCACCGCATTGCGGTCGGGGTGTTGCAGCTGGACGATCAGCTGCTCGCTGGACAGAGCCGCGACCTAACGGTTGCGGAAGTTGGGTTGATTTCCAGCAAAAAAGTGATTACGCCCTCATTTTATCGCTCATCGGCTTCCACTGTACTCTGATCGGCTGGCCGGTGATTGAGTCCACGCCACTGATTTCGACATAGTAGCCCTCTTTGTCTTCGGTCCGCTGCGCTAATGACGCTAAGTAACCCTCCACTGTCGTATAGCTTTGCTTGATACGATCAACATCAATCTTTTCAGGCTTGTGCGAGTCTATAAACTGCTGTGCAGCCTCGTTGATATACATGGGACTATCTCCTTTTGATGCTTTTGAAGTTCGTTTGTGTCCGGCAGTGTAGCGACGATAGCGGCTTGTGCCAAGGTGATAGAGCGCGGGAGCGAACGCTAGATAGAACGTCTCTGGACGCTCATCAATCCACCCTTCTGGTAACTGTGGCTGTTTAGTGGCTGCCTTCTGTAGCGGCTGTTCTGTTGGCTCCTTTGAACGCTGACACCCACGCATCAAATAGCGGGAGGCTATCATCCAGTGTCAAGCTGGTCTCTTCTCTATAGTAGGCTGATAGTTCAGTCTGCCTGCAAATAGAATCCCCACGGCTTTGCTCTGAAGCGCTAAATCGGATATAAGAATAGACCGCCGGTTTGAGCATTTTCGGAGGCCAGCACGATTTGCGGCTATTAGTCTGCGACCTGTTACACTCTTAGACGCTTAGTGCTTATTAACGCATTTTCCGGCGAGGTCAGTGCAAAATAAATAGAAAGAGGATGGTTTTTTGGACGATATATTGGGTTATTCAGGCAAGACAGTGGTCATTACCGGCGCGGCCTCGGGTATGGGGCAGGCTGCTGCTCAACTGCTTGTGGATTTAGGCGCACAGGTTATAGCGCTAGATATCGCACCGGTTACGGTTTCGGTGGCGAGTGCTATCAAGGTCGACATGAAAGACCCCGCCTCGATAGACGCAGCCGTGCAAGCAATTCCCCAAGAAATTTATGCGCTGATCAATTGCGCAGGCGTTCCTTGCCCCCCATTTTCGAATAGGGACACGTTGCTCATTAATTTTGTGGGGCTGCGCTACCTGACCGAAGCGCTGCTTCCGCGAATTGTCGAGGGTGGCGCAATTGCCTCGATTGCCTCTACCGCAGGTATGGCCTGGAAAGGCAATCTAGAGAATGTGAAGACATTTTTGCAGCTGGATAATAGTTTTGAATCAGCCAATGCTTGGTTTGAGAAAAACCCTGAGGCCTGTGCAGATGCGTACGGATTCTCTAAGCAGTCGATCATTGTGTACACGATGATCCAAGCAAAAGTGCTGGCACAAAAGAGTATCCGCATTAATTGTATCGCGCCTTCCCCAACGGCCAGTGGATTTATGGATAAGCTAAAAGGCGAAGGGAAAATGCCGGATGAGTTGGTTGATCTTTTTTTGCCCTCAAATGGCCGCTATGCCACCGGCGCTGAAATGGGAGAGCCATTGGTTCTGCTGAATAGCAAGTTGGCCAGTTTTGTCAGTGGTAATAACCTGCCTGTAGATTTCGGCTTTTGCGCTGAGGTGTATATGGGCCAAAGAGACGATCTATTAAGTATCTCTCAGTAGATTCTGTACGTTACTTTTACCCCGTTGCGAGCTGATAAAAAATGCCTGAATTCTCCACAACGCCCGATGCGCTGAGCGCAGAGCAGTTAACAAAGTATCTTAAAGCCAGTGGTGCTCTGGGTGACGGGCGAGTGGTGTCTGTGCAGCAGAAAATCATTGGTACGGGCAAGATGGGTGATAATGCACGGTTTACTCTGCGCTACGAGGGTGACCAAGAGACTGAACATGGCAGCGCACCTGATACGCTAATCGCTAAGTTTCCGGCAGCAGACGAACAGGCGCGAGCCATGGCGGGTGCCCACGGAGCTTACTATAACCTGTCTCTTATACACATCTCCGAGCCCACGAGACTAGGCATGATCT
>CAJXTK010000030.1 GCA_913061115.1 uncultured Haliea sp. | reverse complement strand
GACCGATTCGTGCGACCGTAACCGAGTGTATCTGTGATTGCAGGGCAGGATTGCCAGTGCCGGTTTCAAATAAAATCGGCTTCGGTCGCTGGCAAGTTTTCACCGCTTCAGTCCATTTTGGTGCGCCAGTGACCAGTCGGATCAGTCTGTCTCGCCATAGGCTTTGATCGGTCATACCTTCCTTAAAAAGGAAGTGTCCGCCACCATCTTCCGTTGAGCCGCCGGCGAAGGAGTAACCATAGGCAGAAGGGCAGGTGTGCTGAAGACCTTTTCCAGTGAAATCATGTTGTACCGGATAGTTGCTGAGGTCGACGTAGATACGCCGCGAATCGATAGGGCCCTCAAGCGTTTCCATCGCCTGTGTAAACAGCTGTTGCGCTACTTCCAACTGACGATCTCCCATAATGCGGGTAGTCTCGACATCAGTGGCCCCCGGACCCGTATTATTCAGATTTGTATTGGGTGAGACGTCACCGGGATCTGAATTTGCGAAGGCGGCCACGAAATCATCGGCAGAGTCATAGGTGGTACCGTGTTGGCGCTCCATTTGCAGTGAGGCATAGCCCTTGTGATCGCCAGAGATAAGATGATTGTAGAAGTTCATAGCAGTAGGATGCAGCGCATACCAGTTGAATACGCCGATTTCACCTGAATCGTCAACAAACTTCAGTAGTATCATTTCGGTGTTTGTGTCTTCCTCATAGCGTGCGCGTTCTTGCGGTGGGTTTTGCAGATACGCGATTACCGAGCGATTGGCGCCGGCGTTGATCACGGCTCCACTGTTAATGAAAACAGTGCCCAGCTGCAGGTCCTCGTCGGCCTTCACAATGGAGGTGGTGATCCCTGCTACGATGGCTTCAAAATGTTCTGGGTAGAGACCCCCATCAAGTCCGGTTGTGCTGCGTGACTGCCAATAGCCACCTGGCCCTGAATGAGTGTGCGTCGCGGTGATAATGACGTTGTCTAGATTGTAGCGCGCACCAAAGCGCTTCTGCAGACGATCAACGACCGTCAGTAGGATGTGGTGATCAATACTGCCCAGGTCCGCGCTGACCAGCACCAGTCGCCTGTTGGGGTCGTTAGCCTGCACAATAACAAATGCGCGAGAACGCTGACGGATATGAATGCCTTCGCCGACTTGATCCGGGTGCCCAAAACCCCATAGCATGACCCCCACAGCTGGGCCTGTGACATCGGCGATACCGCGCCCGACAAGATAGGACTGCGCATTCTGTGCGTGGACAGAAGCGGTATATAACAGCAGGCTGAAACACAGTAGCAATACTTGTCTGGTCGCACTGCCATAGGATGTTGCTGCAGTCATGCTGTCTCTCCCAATTATTGAAAGTGTGTTATTAATAGCAAGGGAAGTGGCGTAACACAATCACGTCGTTCATCCGGCAGTGGGGCGGCGTCTGCAGCGGTCCCAGCGCCCGGTATCGTCCACGGGGAGGCGAGTGGAGCCACAATGGTTCGACGGCATCTGGGTGGAGATTTGAATGACTCTGCGCTACAGAAGCCGATGACCTGCCTGGCTAGCCGTCTATATCTGGGATTGTAAATTCCGATGGGGAGGTTTGGGAGTTCTTGTTGACGGTATAGCTTGGCGCGGTTTGGCTTAGCTGGCATGATGTATTCATCAGAATCTATGGACTAAAGCACGGGAAGGGTGCCCGCCGATATTCTAATGAATTACCCGGACTCACATTGTTCGTCGTATTATGCGGCGACATCTAACGAAACCCTTGAGTATCCTCCCTTACGCACTGATGTTCGCACTGATGTCTGTGTGATTGGCGCGGGGTTTACTGGAATCGCTACCGCTTTGACCCTCGCGGAGCGCGGTTACAGTGTTACGGTGCTGGAGCAAAATAAGGTCGGCTGGGGTGCCTCCGGTCGCAGTGGAGGGCAAATGATCGGCGGTCTGCCCGGCGATGCCAGCCTGAAAAAACGCTGGGGTGATACCCACGCCGACACGGTATTCGAGTTGGGCTATCGCGGGCACGCTATTATTGCCCAGCGCGTGCAGCGGGATGGAATCGATTGTGATCTGAAATACGGTTATATCGATGTGGCGCTCAGGCCTCTGCACTTGGAATAACAAAAGCGCTGGCACGAGGAGCTATGTGGCCGGGGTATGGAGGACCACATGCGCCTAGTGGCGGCCGACAAGTTGCCTGATGTGCTGGGCACTGATAAATACCTAGGCGGCCTAATCAATAACCGCAATGGCCATCTGCATCCCCTCAACCTGTGCTTAGGAGAGGCGTGCGCTGCTGCGGGTCTAGGTGTCTCCATACACGAGGGCACTGAAGTGAAGGGTATTGAACACGGTTCAAGGCCCGTCGTCGCCACTAGGCAAGGAAGAGTGAGCGCAGATTTCGTAGTGCTGGCCGGTAATGCCTATCATCATCTCTAGCCCGATAGGCCGTCGGGCTTGGTGTTTCCCTCAGGCACCTATATTCTAGCGACTGAGCCACTGACCGAAGTGGAGGTGGCGCAAATCAATCCACTGGATCTTGCCGTCTGTGACCAGAACCAAGTGCTGGATTATTTCCGGTTGTCTGCGGATCGTCGGCTGTTATTTGGCGGGGGGTGTAACTACTCCGGTCGAGAGCCCCGCAGCATCGAAAAGGTCATGGCGCCGCGCTTGCGAAGGATTTATCCACAACTGGGTCACAAGCGGATTGATTATGCCTGGGGCGGAAAAGTGGGTGTTGTGGTGAACCGTACACCGTTATTGGGTCGCATCGGTGAAAACATATTTTACGCGCAGTGTTATAGTGGTCATGGCGTCAGCCTGAGCCATGCGTGTGGTGAGGTCATGGCAGATGCGGTGGCCGGTACATTTGGACGCATGGACATATTTTCTCAGGCACCTCATCGCAGAATACCTTTCGGCCCCGCCGTCGGAGGCTATGCAGTGGCACTGGGCATGCTCTATTTGCGTCTGCTCGATTTACGTTAAACTAAACTATGAAGCGGCGTACACTCCAGATAGACTCATGAATTATGAATGACACCAACCAAAACGGTAGTTATACCCTTGTCGTGTCCTGTCCGGACGCGATTGGTATCGTGGCCGCAGTTTCTAACTTCGTTGCCGAGCGAGAGGGTTCTCTATTGGAGTCAAACCACCACACGGATGTTGAGCAGGGTTGGTTCTACATGCGCAATGTCATTGGTGCTGCATCATTGGCGGTTAGTCTTGAGGCGTTTCGGGCTGATTTTGGACATCTCGCTAAGACGTTTGGGATGAAGTGGCGCGTCAGTGATAACAATGAACTGCAACGTGTGGTGATCCTTGTCAGCCAAGCCTCCCACTGCCTTGCCGACATTCTCAACCGCTGGGAGAGTGGTGAACTGCCCTGTCAGATTCCTTGTGTTATTTCCAACCACGAGAATTTGCGCAGTATGGTGGAGTGGCACGGCATTCCTTTTCACTATGTGCCTGTGCCGCAGGTAGACAAGGCCGCGGCTTTTGTCACTGTGACGGAAATCATCACGCAATATCAGGCCGATACGGTAGTGCTGGCCCGCTATATGCAGATCGTCCCGGCCACATTATGCGAACAGTTCACGGATCGTCTGATTAACATTCACCATAGCTTTTTGCCCTCCTTTATTGGCGCTAATCCATACCAGAAAGCTTATGAGCGTGGCGTTAAACTGATTGGTGCTACCTGCCACTATGTGACGGAGGATCTCGATGAGGGGCCGATTATTGAACAGGATGTGGTCAGAGTGAATCACAGCTGTGACAAGGATGATTTGGTGAGGCTGGGTCGCGACGCAGAGCAGGCCGTTCTGTCCCGGGGCTTACGCTACCACCTAGAAGACAGAGTGATTGTGCGAGGGAATAAGACAATCGTGTTTTCCTCCTGACTCTCGATAATGGCGCTAACTCACTGCGCTAGCAAGCCTTCGCGCAGAGCGCGAGCTTGCTGCTTGATCCGACTGATATTATCCGGTCCCATGCGCAGCAGTTGTTTTTGCACGGTGGGTAAGTTTTCTAACGCGGGATCCGCGAAGACATACACGACGGACTTTGGTTGCAGCGCAATCGGTTCTATTATTTCCGGCGTTGCCAAAACCTGATCTAGCGCACGAATGATAGTATTGTCGAAGTCCCCTGGGTCGAGCCCCAGATACTGAAAGGCTTGCTCATACATCGGGCGCAAGGCGTGAAACGTGCTCACCAGCTGCCTGCTGTCGAGCGCTGTCAAGGTATCTGTATAGCTGTCATAGCGCTGATAGCTGGAAGGGCTTATATAGATCACCTCGCCCTCCTCCACTACGCTAAAGGCCTGCTTGGGTGGGTCGCCCGGCAACAATTTTTTCAGGATAACCCCTCGTCCCAGTCCGTCGATGAATGCTGCGCTTACGTTTATTGGGTGCTCATTGCTCATGAGTTTGCTCATGATCGAATCGGTTCCGGTGGCGGCCAGTTCCTGGCGTAGCATGCTATCACCGTCCATCAGTTCGATTTGATCAACACTAGTCTCCGCGGCCAAGACTGTGTTACCTGCGCCTGCTAATACTGCAACGGATTCAGGCTGCTGAGGGATGTCTGGAGTCGTGGGCAGGTCGGGCTGCATTGCAGGGACTGCTATGGCCGGCACCAAGACAACACTGGGTCCCGATTTTTTCTCCTCTGATTGGAACCAGTAAAACACCAGCCCCCCGATGACGGCCAGTGCAAGGAATAACTCTAGGAAAGGAAACCTACTGCGTTCCGACTCCACTCTCAAATGTTCATCAGGATTTGCTTTCATAGATTGTGTTCCTCTAATGTGTGTTAACCCTATGCAGTAGCGCGGGGGAATACTTTATGTAAGACAGGATACGCTAGGTAAAGTTCACGGGCTAGCCATTGGCCTGCCAAGAAGCGGTGAGGCCTGGCCAAGCGTGTATTTAACCGTGAGCGCAAGAAAAAATAAAAACCACAGATCATGGCCACGGTCTGAATTTCTGTGGGGTGCCTAGAGTCGCATTTGAGAATATATGACTCTATGATGTGCAGGGTAAACAGAATATCGGAGAAGTCATGGGGCAGCAGCTTCAAGTCCAGTCGCTACAAGTCGATATTGTTTCAGATGTGGTGTGTCCGTGGTGCATCATCGGTTATAAACAGTTGATGCTGGCGCTGTCATCGATGCCCGGAGAGTTTGACGTGGCAATTCATTGGCACCCGTTCGAGCTTAATCCGCAGATGCCCGAGGAAGGGCAGAACCTGCAGGAACACTTGGCACAGAAATACAATAGCTCTCCCGAACAAAGCCAGATGGCGCGAACGCGACTTTCAACGCTGGGCGAATCTCTCGGTTTTACCTTTGATTACTTCGACGGCATGCGTATGGTCAATACCTTTCGCGCGCACCAGTTGTTGCACTGGGCCGGCGAGCAGGGTCGTCAGACAGAACTGAAGTTGGCGTTGTTTGAAGCGTTTTTTACGCGCAGGGAAGATGTCAACGTCCCGGGTGTGCTGGCCACAGTGGCCGCAAGGGCGGGTTTGGATGGCGCAGAGGCAAGCCTTGTTTTGTCTGACCAGCGCTATGCGGGTGAGGTTCGTGCTCAGCAGCAGCACTGGCTGGATGAGGATGTGCATGCTGTGCCGACATTTGTCTTCCAGGGGCAGTATATTGTTCCGGGAGCGCAAGAGGCGGAGGCCTTTGTCCGGTTGTTGAAGAGGATTCAAACGAGGGCCGCCTAACGAGCATATCCGTCGAAGATACTATTGAGATCCCGCAGCTCAGAAGACTGACATGAGAATTATTTGTCAGCATCAGTTGCGACGAACGTCGCGCTGGCCCTGTACGGTAATTTACATTCGCGGCCGCGCTAGTTAGAGTTGCACCCCGTTTACGCTAGTACCACTGCTATACTTGGATGTATATGATCAATTGCAATATCCCCTTTCTTGTTGCGTCTATAACGCTTCTGCCTCTACTGGGAGGTTGCGAGGTAATTCCGGTGACCGCAAAGGTTGGGGATTCCCGTCTCGATCAGCTCGTCTCTAGTATGGATCAGACCTTGGCGAATCAAGCGACGGTCAATACACAGCTGCAGGAGCAGCGACGACAGTTAGAGCTCCAGCAACAACATTTAGTGTTAATGAGTCAGGATATTGACGAGGCGTTTAAGGGTTTTGTCGAAGAGAATTGCCCGAGGGCGGAAGCCTGTCCTGCGCCATTAAAATCATCTGGTAAGATGCGCGTGGGCGCGCTCGAGACGATCTGGCTGCCTGATCTTGATTTGGCGCTCATTGCGAGAATTGATACGGGCGCGAAAACCTCTTCCATCGACGCCAGTAACATTGAGCTGTTTGAGCGCGACGGCAAGCGATGGGTACGTTTTGAGATTCTTGATCCCATATCGGACGAATTGGTGTCCTTGGAGCGCAGGCTCAAGCGCACAGTGGGTATTGTTCAGTCCGGCACACAGGAGTCGAAGCGGCGTCCGGTGGTCAAAATGAGCGTTTTAATTGGAGACCTTGAACAGATTGCGGAGTTTAGCCTCAACAGTGGTAGTCATAGGAGTTACCAAGCGTTGATAGGTCGCAGTATTTTGAAAGACGTTATGATCGTGGATGTGAGCAGGAAAAATATTGCGCCCTACATCCGTTCGCAGACGTCATCTGCCAGCAAAGATAACACCCAGTGAATCAGAAGTGGACGTTCCACACGATACTCATCCTGATGGCCTTAATCGGGATGGGGACCGCAGTGATGCGCCATCTGTCGGCTGGAACGCCGTTTTTACCGGGACAGGCGAAATCCGTATGGCTGGTTGAAGCGCGGGTCGACTTTGACACTACAGGCGGCCCCGTTAGTGCCAGTCTCAGCTTGCCTGACGCCCATCCACCCGGTTTTGAGCTTTTTGAGGAGCAGGCTGCCTCTCCCGGATATGGCTTTACCGTTCTAGGGGAAGGTGATAATCGGCGTGCGGAGTGGACCAAGCGCGAGGCTGAAGGAGAGCAGTCACTCTATTACAGTGCCCAGTTGGTCGAGTCAGATAGTGATGGCGCCAGTGCGGCGGAGCCGGTATTTTCGTCGAGAGAATACAATAATTATTGGGAGGATGCGCAAGAGCTGGCGGCGAAGGAAGTGCTTGGTCTTGCACGGGGAAAGTCCAGCTCTCCTTTGAGCCTGACGCGTGAACTGATCAAATTGCTCAATAGCCCTTCGTCCCAGAATGCCGCCCTGTTGCGCTCAGATACTTTGGGCCAAGCGGAGTTGTTGATACATTTTCTGAATCGTGCCGATATTCCTGCTCGGTATGTGATGGGGCTTTATCTTGAGGATGCCCGACGTCGGCAGATACTGACACCGATGGTTGAGATTTACACCGAGCAAGAGTGGCTGCTGGTCAATCCCAAAACGGGCGATGTGGGAGTGCCGCCCAACTTGCTGCTGTGGCACCGTGGTGGCGTTTCCGTGCTGGATGTGTCTGGCGGCAAGAACTCACGCGTTCATTTTTCAATGATTCGACAGACGGTTCCTGCCGCGCAGTTGGCCCAGATTACTAAGAGCGACAGTATTTTTTCACGACTCGGTGTCCAGCGTTTGCCGATTGAAGAGCAGAGCATGTTTAAGTTGCTGCTGCTATTGCCGTTGGGCGCAGCGGTGGTGGTGTTTATGCGGGTCATTATTGGTTTGAAGACATCGGGCACCTTCATGCCGGTACTGATTGCGCTGGCTTTTCTGCAGACCTCCTTGGTCGAGGGCCTGATCAGCTTTGTGTTGGTCGTTGCCGCTGGTTTAGCGCTACGCGGTTATCTGAGTCGGCTGAACCTTCTATTGGTGGCACGTATTGCCGCACTGATTGTATTGGTGATATTCATGATTTCAGCCTTTAGTATTATCGGTTACCAGCTCGGCTACAGTGCTGGCATGACGATTACTTTTTTCCCCATGATTATCATTGCCTGGACGATTGAGCGGATGTCGATTCTCTGGGAGGAAGATGGCCCCAGTGAGGTCGTGAGTCAGGGCGGCGGGAGTTTGTTGGTGGCGGTGATCGCTTATCTTTTGATGCAGATGCCACTCTTTGTCCACCTCACGTTTAATTTTCCAGAGCTTAATCTGGTGTTGTTGGCCTCTATTTTGGCCATGGGGCAGTACACCGGCTACAAACTGTCAGAGCTGTGGCGCTTTAGAGCAATGGATGACCTCTGATGAGTAAGCCATGGGTTTCGATCAGGCGTTTGAAAGCATTCGGTATGCTGGGGATGAATTGCCGTAATGTGGACTTCATTAATCGCTATAATCAGCGCAAACACTTCCCTCTGGTCGACAACAAACTCAAAACTAAACTTTTAGCCCAAGAGTATGCCGTACCCACGCCGGGGCTAAAATTTGTGGTCCGTGAGCAGCATGAGATCAGCCATATTGAGCAACAGCTTGCGGATCTTGACAGCTTTGTACTCAAGCCGGCAAAAGGTTCGGGAGGGAAAGGTATATTGGTCGTGACCGGCCGTCAGGGAGACCAGTTTGTTCGTAGCTCAGGCGTGCTGATTGACATTACTGATATTCGGCGGCATATGAGCAACATTCTTGCGGGCCTTTACTCCCTAGCGGGCTCGGCGGATGTGGCAATTATTGAAGACCTTATCGCCTTTGACGATTGTTTTTTGGGGTATTCCCACGAGGGTGTGCCTGATATTCGGATCATTGTTTTTCGTGGTTATCCGGTCATGGCTATGCTGCGCCTCGCCACTGCCGCCTCCGACGGTAAAGCCAATCTGCACCAGGGGGCAGTGGGTGTCGGGCTGGCGCTTGATTCGGGTCGCTGCTTGAAGGCTGCACAGTTTGGTAGGCCGATCAAGTTGCACCCCGATACGGGGTGTTCATTAAGCGATATTCGGATATCCGGGTGGCGGGACATTCTGCTATTGGCATCGCAGTGCTATGATATGACTAGCCTGGGGTATATCGGTACTGATATTGTCCTAGACAAGTTTGCAGGTCCGCAGTTGCTGGAGCTGAACGCTAGGCCGGGCTTGGCGATTCAAATCACCAATGGCCGTGGGTTGTTACCCCGCCTGCGTCACATCGAGCATATGAGCCTGAACCGGCGCTTTCGTGCCGAGCAGCGGGTGGACTACTCTATGCATCAGTTTGCCGAGGAGAGTTCTGCGGCACAGAGTCCAGATGCAGGATAAATAATGCAATCCACTGTTGAGCCAGTATTGACGTCGAGAAAAGATATGGCCCGCCTGATGCGTCTGGCGACCTATGCTTCTATTTCCGTGGCCATCGTTCTGGTTTTTGGTAAAACGATCGCTTGGGCCCTCACTGATTCGGTGAGTCTGCTGGCCACTCTCATTGACTCTGTTCTGGATGGGCTGGCCTCCCTGATTAACCTGTTTGCCGTGCGACATGCGATCACTCCGGCCGATAAAGAACACCGTTTTGGTCATGGCAAGGCAGAGGCGTTAGCAGGGCTGGCCCAGGCAGCATTTATTGCCGGATCCGCAGGCTTTTTGTTGCTGGAATCGGGTCGACGTCTTATTGATCCCGTGCCTTTGGAATCCTATGGGCTCGGTCTGGTGATAATGACCTTTTCTATCATCCTCACGCTGGCGCTGATGTCCTTCCAGCGGTATGTCATTCTTAAGACGGGCTCCACCGCGATCAAGGCAGACGCCCTCCATTACCGCACGGATTTCCTAGTTAACGTCTCTGTTATTATTGCGCTAGTGCTCGCCGTTGAAGGCTGGGGAGGGTTTGACGCTTTGTTTGCAATAGGCATTGCGATTTTTATCTTGTACAGCTCCTGGGGAATTGTGCGCCAGTCCCTTGACGACCTCATGGATAGGGAGCTTCCTGTCGACCAGCGCGACGCCATCACTCGTATTGCAGTCGCGCACTCGAAAGTGCACGGTTTACATGACTTGCGGACTCGGCGGTCCGGCATCGCCACCTTTGTTCAGTTGCATCTCGAAGTGGACGACGAACTGAACTTATTGGAAGCGCATAAAATCTCTGACGAGGTGGAGCTAAGACTGCAGGAGGCATATCCCGCAGCCGAAATTATTATCCACCTTGACCCAATTTCTGTGGTGCCCTTTGAGCCGGTACCTGAATTTCTGAAAACATAGACGCTAACGTAGTCGATATGATTTAAAACGTGTACATCACACGTGCAAAAATATTGGCTCCGTAGCTCGGTAGGCGAGCACCGAGCGCAATGTCCGGGTTGATCGCTCGGTTGTCACCGCCCAGATGATCCTCGTAGCGCTTGTCGAGTACATTATCTACGCCTGCGGCCAGTTGTAGGTTTTTGGTGGCATACCATGTGGCATTCAGATTGATCAGGCCATAGCTGGATGATTCTTGTTCATTATTTACCACGCTGACATCGTCCTGTTTGGCATACCCCACCGTTTCAATCGTCGCGGTCCATGCGGGAGCCGTGTAGGTAAGGCTAACAGTGGCGTTGGGTGCGGCTATCCGATAGAGGTTGTCGTCACTCGAATCATCACGCTCGCCACGCACATAGTTTACCAGCCCCGACAGAGACCACTGCTCGCTCAGGTACCAAGCCCAGTCCATATCAAAGCCGTACAGCTGAGCGTCTACATTGTTGAATTGCAGTGGGTCTGGATTGTTGGTGCCGTTCTGAGCATTCATCATTCGCACAAAGGCGATCGCAGCCGTGTCTTCGCTGACGGTTCCTTGAATATAATCTTTGACCTTGCTATAAAAAATGCGCGGCGACAGCGTTAGAGTGCCGTTGCTGTAGTTCAGGCCTGACTCAATCTGCGAGGATACTTCCGGATTAAGAGCAATGGTTCCGGTATAGGTGTAGCCGTCTGCCAGTCCCGCCGTCGCTTGCAGTGGCAGCCATAAGTAGCGTTCCTGATAACTTGGAGAGCGGTTCTTTTGAGCCACTCCGAGGTACCAGCTGGTATTGTCTGTGGCTCTAAACCAGGCTTTCGCAGCGAGGTCGAGATTGTTGTCGACTTGTCTGAGTTTGGAATTATTGAAGGTGTCGCGCAAGGTCGCTGCGGCGGGCATCATCATTGCAGGCGTAGCATTGACTTTATCTGCATCCATCTCCACGCGATTGAAGCGTAGTCCAAACTCCCCGCTCCAATGGCTGGTAAAATTCTCCGTGCGTTCGAAAAACACTCCCAGCACCTCTCGCTTGGCATTATTAAAGTTTTCGACAAAAAACATGGGGCTGTTGGGGTTATCAATATCTGAATTGTGTTTTGCGCTGAAGCCGTCGAAGCCAAACGTTGACGAGCCCGTGTTATCGAACACGGTAGTCATTAATTTAAAGCCCATATTGTCACTGGAGGCGCTGTTGCGTCTCCACTGGCTTGCCGTGGGTGCCTCGCGCAGCAAATAATTTGTCATCGTGTGGTCGAGGTTACTACCGAACAGCGAGACCATGACATTGACCACCTCACTTTTATCGAAGTTGTAGCGCAAGCTATATAAATCGCCTTCTATTGTTTCTATGTCCATTGGCAGTGCCGGGGTGCCGCTGTCGCCGGTGTCGTTATAGCCATAGTCCAGCTGTAGGGTGTGATTGCCCGCGCTAAAGCCGTAGCCTAGATCGTAACGTTGGCGCTCGTATTCGGTTGGCCGGATTTTGCCGTCCGGAAATTCAGCATCGTCGCCATTTTCTGTCATGGCGGCCACTCTGACTCTATTGTGCTTGTTGCTGGCATAGACTGCCGACTCAAGGTGATAAGCATCGTTCACCGATTGGGCAGTGCCAATCAGTCGGCCCCCCAGTTCGAAGTCTTCTCCAGCACCAAATTCACCTTGTGTGGATTTGACGTCGATGGCCCCGCCGATGGATTCCTGGGCCACACTGACGGGGACGATGCCGCGGTAGATTTTCAGCGACTCCAATTGACCGCCCACCGCATAGGACATTGGCGGATCCATCCAGTTGGGTCCTGAGGGGGCAAGATGCGTTCCATCCATGGATACGGCTATCCGCGAGCCGAACATGCCTCGATACTGAGGGATGCCGGTGAGCGGCCCATTGGTGTTGACGTTGGCCCCGGGTGCCTTCTTCAATAACTGTGCCAGATCTGATGAGATCAGTAGTTCATCGGCCACATCGATGGTAAGCGTATTCTGGCTGGCAGTGACCACCAATTCTTCCAGATGGTCCGCCTGCACTGGCAATGCACACAGCACTGTGGCGATGGCCATATGATAGGGTTTCGTCAGCATGGGTGCTCCATTGTCTAAAAATGCACTGGACTGTGGATTTCTTCGGGAAGAATTACGGTATCACGTGTGATTGTCCTATGAAGTGGTTCAAATAATCAAATTTTCATCTCGATAGTGTCGGTGGTGAGATCAAAAGACTATCGCTGATTCATGGGAAAAATGCCTACGCGATCACTGCAGACTGTAATTGGCCGATCAGTGTCGGTGAGGTCAGGCTCCAACTTGATTGCTTATGGCAGGATGATCAGTTTACGCTGGGCAACGCCTCATCAACGGATCTATCACCCCTGATGTGGAGGGGTGAGGTGATCTTCGAGTTTTTGTGCCGACGACGTCATTGCGCCCCCTTTTGCGGTGAGTGATACTTGAACACCACTAAAACATACTGTATGTTCAAATCCTGATTTCAGGTGGGTTGATGGCTTGCCTTTCGCATTTTTACTGAAGCGTTTTGCTCCGTGTGTCTGTCTGGCTCATCGATAGTAATCCGCCCCGACAATGAGGTAACCCCGTGAGCGACCTTGAACAGTTTCGCCAGGAGACGCGAGTCTGGCTGCAGGAAAATTGTCCCGAGGCCATGCGTCAGCAGGCCAAAGGCTTTGAGGATATTTTCAATGGGGGCCGCAACCCTGAATTCATCCACCCTGATCAAAAGCTTTGGTGCGACCGTATGGCTGCTCGTGGCTGGACGGTTCCCCACTGGCCTAGAGAGTACGGTGGCGGCGGGCTAAGTAAAGAAGAGGTGAGAGTCCTCGCTCAGGAGATGGCGGCCATCCGTGCCCGCCCTGCATTGAGCAGTTTTGGTATTTCCATGCTCGGCCCTGCTTTGCTGCACTTTGGTTCTGAGGAGCAAAAGCTTGAACATCTGCCTAAAATCGTGCGCGGTGAAATTCGCTGGTGTCAGGGTTACTCTGAACCAAACTCTGGCTCTGACTTGGCCAGCCTCGCGACCAAAGCCGAAGACAAGGGTGATCATTATGTGATCAACGGCCAGAAAATCTGGACGTCCTATGCAGATAAGTCTGACTGGATATTTTGTCTTGTGCGCACCGACAACTCGGGCACCAAGCACGAGGGTATCAGCTTTGTGCTGTTCGATATGGCGCAGGAGGGCGTGACGACTCGTCCCATCAAATTGATCAGCGGCAGCTCCCCATTTTGCGAAACCTTCTTTGATAACGCGATCGCAGACAAGAAAAACCTGGTTGGAGAAGAGGGTAAAGGCTGGACCATCGCTAAGTACCTGCTGACGCATGAGCGCGAGATGATCTCCGCTTTCGGGGCTGCACCTAAAAAGTCTGTCGGGCAAGTGGCGCTGGATAGTATCGGAGCCGATGCCTCTGGCCGGCTGTCCAACTCAATATTGCGCCAGAATATCGCCCAGTATCAGCTCGATACTATGGCTTTCGGCGCGACCATGGCGCGCGTCGGAGACGAATCAAAAGCTGGGAAGGGTCTCGGTGCGGCGTCCTCCATATTCAAATACTACGGTACGGAACTGAATAAGCGGCGCAATGAACTGAATCTGGCAGTATGCGGTGAATCTGGTTTGGGCTGGGAGGGCGAGGAATATCATCAGGGTGTGGTCAGTCGAGATTGGCTGCGCTCCAAGGGGAATTCTATCGAGGGTGGGACCTCTGAGGTGCAGCTGAATATTATTGCCAAGCGTGTGCTTGGACTTCCCGACGCATAGCCCCGGTCACAGAGAGGATTATTGAAAATGGCATTGGTTTTGAATGAAGAGCAGGTGATGCTAAAGGAATCTGCTGCTGGTTTTTTGGCGGAGAACGCTACTGTGACGCATCTGCGCGCATTGCGTGACAGCAATAGCGAACGTGGGTTCAGCGACGACGTATGGAATGAAATGGCGCAGATGGGCTGGGCGGGTATCGCCATTCCGGAGGCCTTTGGTGGCTTAGGCTATGGATATACCGGTTTAGGGCTATTGCTGGAGCAGGCAGGCCGTAATCTTAGCGCCAGCCCCCTGCAATCCACCGTTCTGGTGGCCGCAACTTTAATTGGCGAATTGGGGAGCTCGCAGCAAAAAGAGGAGCTTTTGCCTGCTATTGCTGCAGGCCAGAAGCTCATTAGTTTGGCACTGCAGGAAGGGCCGCATCACGCACCACAGCAAAGCGCATTGAGTGCGACGTTGAATGAGGGCGACTATATCCTTAGTGGCACTAAATTGATGGTGTTGGATGCGGTTTCTGCGCACACTTTTATTGTCATCGCGCGCACCAGTGGGACGCCCGATGAGGAGCAGGGATTAAGCGCTTTTCTGCTCGATGCGGGCACCGCTGGTCTGACTGTGGAGCGACGTAGCCTGGTAGATTCGCGCAGTGCAGGTGCACTGGTGTGCGACAATGTGCGGGTTCCTGCGGCTAATCTTCTGGGTGCGCCCGGAAGCGCTTGGGTTGGGCTTAACCGCGCACTGGATATCGCCAATATCGGACTGGCGTCAGAGTTGCTGGGTGTGTCGACCGAAGTGTTTGAGAGGACCATCGCCTATCTACAAGAGCGTAAGCAATTTGGCCGAGTGATTGGCTCTTTTCAGGGTTTACAGCATCGTGCTGCAGAGCTGTTTGCAGAGCTGGAGCTGGCGCGATCGATTGTATTGAAAGCGCTGCATGCCATTGATGACGGCGACCAAGAGTTGTCTTTGATTGCCAGCGCGGCCAAGGCAAAGCTATGTGAAGTGGCCCAGCGGGCGACCAATGAGGCTATCCAGATGCATGGCGGCATCGGCATGACTGATGAGTACGAGATCGGGTTTTTCATCAAGCGAGCGCGGGTCGTTCAGCACACCTTTGGCGACTATAATTACCATCTGGATCGCTTTGCGCAGTTTAGCGGCTTCTAAGCATACGGTAGAGACGGAATCCCATAATAATGAATGCAGAACTAGAGCACTTTGACGAAGCGGTTGCCAGCCTCACCGCAGTCGGTGAGGGTTTTGAAGTGAACACAGTAGAGCTTGCGGGTGTTCAATACCGCAACTTCGCCACGTTGCCTGCCAACCTTGCGCAGTACTTTACCGTCATGTTGCAGCACGCGGAAAAAGAGTTTGCAGTCTACCTGGACGAGCGCTATACCTTTGGCCAAGGCTACCAGCGCAGTTGTGAATTTGGCGCCGCGTTAGTAGAGCGCTATGGTTTGGTAAAGGGTGACCGAGTGGCCATCCTGAGCCGTAACAACCCGCAGTGGATGATGGCTTTTATTGGGATCACTTCTGTGGGTTGCGTGGCCGTGCCGATGAATGGCTGGTGGACGACAGAAGAATTGGACTACGGTTTTGCGGATAGTGGTGCCAAGATTGTGGTTGCCGATCGCGCGCGGGTGCAGCGACTGGCCACTATTGTAGAAAAGCATGATCTGCACATTATCGCTATTGATGATTGTAGTGGCCTCGGTGTTGAGCACACGCCGTTTGCCGAATTGCTACGGGAGTTCTCAGGCAGAGGCATGCCCGAAAAAGAGGTTGCCCTAGAGGATCACGCCACCATTATGTACACCTCGGGTTCCACCGGCCACCCTAAAGGCGCATTGTCTTCCCATAGAGGTGTTCTGGCGGCCCTGTACAGTTGGATGTGTATGGGCGTTGCCACCAAAATGACAGGGGCTCAGGCTGTTCGAGAGCAGGGACTGCCGCCTTGTGCGCTGGTGACAATTCCATTGTTTCATTGTACGGGTAGCCACTCGGCCTTCATGCTGTCTTTGGTGGTGGGTCGTAAAATGGTGATCATGCATAAGTGGGATGCGCAGGAGGCCCTGCGGCTGATCGAGGCGGAAAAAGTGACTTGGTTCAATGGCGTACCGACTATGTCGGCGGAGTTGCAGGCGGCAGCGGCGACCACAGTGCGGGATATTACATCACTGACGGAGATTATGGCAGGCGGTGCTGCGCGTCCCCCGGAGCAGGTCAAAAAAATCAGTGGTACGTTTAAAAATTCCACACCGGGGATTGGCTACGGACTGACGGAAACGAATGCATTGGGGGCGGTGAATGCGGGTGCCTTCTATGTCGCCAGACCGGACAGCGCGGGGCGAGTCGTGCCTCCGGTGACGGAGTTTCGCATCATTTCAGAAGACGGCCGTGAGCAGCCCACAGGTGAACGGGGCGAGCTGTGCATCAAGTCTCCGGCCAATATATTGGGTTACTGGAACAAGCCGGAAGCCACGGCAGAAGCCTTTGTTGATGGTTGGTTTCACACCGGCGATATTGCCTACCTGGACGAGGACGGGTTTCTTTACATCGTTGATCGGATCAAGGAAATTATTATTCGAGGGGGTGAAAACATTAGCTGCATTGAAGTGGAGGCCGCTATTTATTCACATCCAGACATTCACGAAGTCGCGGTATTTGGGCTGCCGGATGAGCGCTTAGGCGAGGTCGTCGGGGCTGCCGTGGTATTGCGAGAGGGCGGTCAACTTGGCGCAGATGAGCTGCGCGTCTATTTATCCGAGCACTTGGCAATGTTCAAGATACCGGCCTATATTTGGCTCCCAACTGAACAGCTGCCGCGTATCGCATCCGGAAAGATTTTTAAACGACAGATCAAGGCAGACTATGCTGCCAAGCTGACGCTGAATAAACAGCCGCAAACTAATATTAATCAACTGAATGAAGATGGAGAAGGACAATGACGATGGATTTAGGCGTTAGTGCAAAACTGGTACCGCTGCTTGAAGAGGTGCGGTGCTTTATTGAGAAAGAAATTCTGCCGGTAGAGGTCGAGTTCTATGAAGATATTGCGGTGGGCGATCGATGGGAGTGGACGCAGCGTCAGACCGATATTCGGGAGGGCCTGAAGACCAAGGCCAAGGCGCAGGGGTTGTGGAATTTCTTTCTCACCGAAGGTGACTCCGGTTCCGGTCTGAATACGGTGGAGTACGCCTATCTTGCCGAAGAGATGGGTAAGTCACATTTGGCCGCAGAGGTCTTTAATTGCGCTGCTCCCGATACGGGGAATATGGAGGTGCTACACAAATACGGTACTGAGGAGCAGAAAAAGCAGTGGCTGGAGCCGCTGTTAAACGGTGACATCCGTTCTGCTTTTTCCATGACTGAGCCGGGAGTGGCGTCTTCTGATGCCACTAATGTCTGCACGGAGGCGGTACTCGATGGCGACGAGTGGGTAATCAATGGAGAGAAGCACTACGTGTCTGGTGCTGGCGATCCGCGCTGTAAGATAATGATTGTCATGGTAAAAACGGAGCCGGACGCCCCCAAACATCAGCAGCAGTCACAGATACTGGTTCCCACGGACACCCCTGGATTTGAAAACCTGCGAGCCATGAACGTGTTCTCCATGGATGATGCGCCCCACGGCCATATGCATCAGAGATTTACTAACGTGCGGGTACCCAAGAAAAATATTCTTCTGGGCTCCGGTCGTGGTTTTGAGATTTCTCAGGGTCGGCTTGGGCCGGGTCGTATACACCACTGTATGCGCGCCATCGGTGCTGCAGAAAAAGCACTAGAACTGCTCTGCCAGCGCGCTGTGTCGCGTGTCGCTTTTGGTAAGCCGCTGGCACGCCTGGGCGGTAATATCGACATTATTGCAAATGCTCGAATGGACATTGAACAGGCTCGCTTGCTCACGCTGAAGACGGCGTGGATGATGGATAATGTCGATGCGAAAGAAGCGCGCATATGGATTTCGATGATCAAGACTGCGGTGCCTAATATTTCTATTCGTATTGTGGACGAGGCCATTCAGATGTTTGGTGCATTGGGTGTTAGTCAAGATACGCCGCTGGCGAATATGTATATGTCCCAGCGCACGCTGCGTTTAGCCGATGGGCCCGATGCAGTGCACCGCATGGTGGTGGGCCGTCATGAGCTCAAGCGTTACGCATAGCGCACAATGCAGCCCTGCGAGGCGGCTGAGGAGGGCCTCCCTGGTTGAGTGAATAGCGATGGCTTTTCACTTGATCAGAACCGGTGGTTGAAAAAAATTGCTTTGATTCGGTGAGAGACTGATGTACGTTCTGTAAAAGATAAATAATAGCGGAACAGATGAAATGAATGTAGCCACTAAGCGGTGCGCGCCGTTTCTCGCGTTGATAGCGTTTTCTCCCGTTGCATCTCTGGTTTGGGCTGCTACCGCAGGCAATTCGCTTGAAGAAATCATTGTAACGGCCAATAAGCGGGAAGCCTCGCTGATGGATACGGCCGCATCAATCAGCGCCTTTGACAGCGCCACGCTTGATCAGTTGGGTATAACGGGCAGTCAGGATCTGGTGGCACATACGCCTTCCCTCTCGATTACAACGTTTAGGGTCAGTATCCGCGGGGTGGGTCGGCCCAATCTGGCGGTTGGTTCGGAGCCGGGGATCGGCATCTACTGGGACGGTGTGTACAACACTGAAAACGGTATATTTAACTACTCCGAGTTCATGGATATTGAGCGCATTGAGGTATTGCGGGGGCCACAGGGCATCCTCTATGGGCGCAATTCTGTTGGCGGCGCCATAAGCTTCATCAGTAAGCGACCTAGCGAGGAATGGGAGGGTAACGTCACAGCGCAACTCACCAACTACGAGGGCAGATTAATTCAGGGGTTGGCTAGCGGCCCGATCACTGACACATTGAGTGTGTTGGCGGGTGCGTCTTATATCAGCCACGAGGGATTCCAGAAAAACACGTACAACGGCAAGGACTATGAGCAGGACAAAACGCCCTATGGTACGGTGAGTCTGGAGTATCAGCCCAATGATCGCTGGAATACCGTGCTCAAGGTCATAGGCGTAGACCGCGATTACCGGCAGGGAAACGGCTACATACTAGAGCCTTTTGCGCGCGGGCTAGCTCAAACGGTATTGGATGATACTACCGGTGCGCCCATTAATCTGCCCGGCATGTTCCCCGCGCAGAACTTCGTCAATATGCGCCAGGGCCTGGCCATAGAGAATCCCGCGCTGCAAGACGAGAATAAAGTAACACAAGACCGTAATCCAAATCTCAAGAACCGGCGCTGGGCGGTTTTTCTGAATAGCGAATACAGCGCAGACACTTTCACCCTCAAGTATACCGGTGGGTATAACAAATACTGGTTTGATATTACAAATGATGCCGACGCTAGCGTCCAGGCGGACTCGGGCGTCGACTGGAGCAAGGTCAGTCTCCTAGGGATTCCTGTAGCGGATTTCCCCGGCAGCCCGGGTTATGCGATTACGGGTGCTGATATGACCTATAACGTTGACCAGGATGCAAGGTTCAGCTCCCACGAATTGCAGTACTCGTCGGAATGGGACAGTGATTACTCGCTGCTGGGCGGACTTTATTACTACCACAGTGACGAAAATCAGGTGGTGGATTTTCGAGAGTGGAATGATGAGTTAATGGAGATGTATGTGTTCCTTGGCGAATTTCTCCCTGGTGCCCCTGTCCCGGTGAGTGACGACAACTACCTGTATCGTGGTGAAGCGAGCGTAGATACCCGCTCATATGCATCCTATGGGCAGCTATCGTGGGACCTGTCGCCCAAGACTGTTCTAACTGCCGGTTTACGCTATTCTTATGACGAGAAAAAAGGCAATGATAATACCTTTGTGCAGTATGTGGGCGACCCTGATAATCCGACCGTGTATAGGGCTGAAGATGACAGTTGGGATAAGTGGACCTGGCGCTTGGGTGCAGACCATTATTTGACGCCGGATCAGTTTCTATATGCCTTTGTCGCGACCGGCTACCGCTCTGGTGGCTTTAATTTCCAAAAGCCCAGCGCTACTACCGATGTTGATGTGGTGAAGCCGGAAGAAATTATCTCCTATGAGATAGGCTATAAAGGATCAACATTTGAGAATCGACTGAATGTAGGTGCCTCTGTGTATTACTACGATTACACCGACTTACAGGTGATTAAGCAGGACGTGGAAAACGGCATCGCCTTGAACACCTTTCAAAATGCCAAAGACGCAGAAGCTGCCGGTCTGGAACTGGACTTTAGAGCCCTGCCGATACCGAGCATCATGCTGAGCGGAACGTATTCATACAATTATACTGAGTTTAAAACCTTCTCCAGCAAAGATGCCAACGCTTGCACCTTGGGGCCCTATGCAGTGGGCGATACTCAGAATCCGCTATGCATCGACGAGCAAGATCTCCAGGGCAATGAATTTGTATTAACGCCCAAAAACAAGGCGTCTTTGAACGCCACCTACTTCTGGCAGATGTTTGATCTCGATTGGTCCGCTACCGGCACTTATGCCTACACCGGCAAACAGTGGATGTCGATTTTCAATGATCCGCAATATGATAGAGTCGACAGCTATGACCGTTGGGATGCGCGTGTGAATATGGCCGCCCTCGATCAGCAATGGGAGGTGACTGCATTCGTCAAAAATATCGCCGATGATCGCAATATCATCAGCCGAGGCCGGCCCAGTACTGTGACCCAAAACGCGACATCTGTGCTGTCTGATCCCCGTATTTATGGGTTGAAAGTGCAATACAACTTTTAACCTTGCGCTCGGGGACGACTCTCACAGGCTCACAGTGTCCCCGATTCCAGTTTCGATTCCGGTTCAATAATGCCTCAGCCTCAGCCGGGTCCAACGCGGTATCGCTTGACGTCGCGTGCACACAGCGGGTTGAGGTATAAAATACTTGAACCGGCCAAATACATACTGTATGTTCAAATCCCTTTTTAAATTGATATGGTCAGTTCATCGTTGCTTCCGGTAGATCTTTGACCGAAAACCATCTTTCGCTATCAGCGCCCACAGTGGGGGTGGGTGAAACAGCATCGATCGACAACAATCAACCGTTTCTGTTGCAGCAAAAACCGATGAGGAGCACACCATGGCAGTAAAGATCGTACCCAAAGAAGAAATGTTGGACGCTATCGGCACTAAGTTTGAGCCCGGCGAGTGGATTGAGGTGACACAGGATCGTATCAATGTCTTTGCCGATTGCACCGAGGATCATCAGTTTATCCACGTAGACGAGGAAGCAGCAAAAAACACGCCTTTTGGCAGCACCATCGCCCATGGCTTCTTGACCCTGTCCTTGCTGTCTAAAATGGCCGAAGGTAACGGCGTTATCCCTGAGAACATCGTCATGGGTCTCAACTATGGCTTTGACAAGGTGCGTTTTCTGTCGCCGGTGAAATCAGGTAAGCGCGTTCGCGCGAACGCAGAAGTCGCTGATATCGTCCGCAAAGATGAGAATCGATTTCTGATTAAGCAGGTGATTTCTGTAGAGATTGAGGGAGAAGACACTCCTGCCTTGGTCGCAGAATGGTTGAGTATGGTTATTGCCGGCTGATCAGCCGGACTATTTATTTTTCTATTGAGAGGATTTCAGTAATGTCTATTCGTTATGACGGTAAAGTCGCAATCGTTACCGGTTCTGGGCAGGGCTTGGGTCGCAGCCACGCCATCGAGCTGGCTAAACGTGGCGCAAAGGTCGTAATCAACGATCTGGGCGGCGGTGTTGATGGTTCAGGTGGCTCATCTGATGCTGCCAAGGCTGTTGTGGCAGAAATTGAAGCGCTGGGCGGTGAAGCGATAGCCAACGGTGCCAATGTCGCCAAATACGACGAAGTTGAGGCCATGGTAAAGCAGGCGATGGAGAAGTGGGGCCGTGTTGACATCTTGGTCAATAATGCAGGCATTTTGCGCGATAAAAGCTTCACCAAAGGCAGTCTGGATGACTTTAAACTGGTACTTGATGTTCATCTGATGGGCAGTGTCAATTGCACCAAGGCCTGTTGGGATATCATGCGTGATCAGGCCTACGGCCGCATCGTGGTCACCACATCGTCATCAGGTCTGTACGGTAACTTTGGTCAGACCAATTATGGCAGCGCCAAGATGGGTGTTATCGGCATGATGAATACATTGGCTCAGGAGGGTGCAAAATATGATATCCGCATTAACGCCCTAGCGCCTACGGCCGGTACCCGCATGACCGAAGGTCTGATTCCTGAGGAGGCCTTTGCACTGCTGACGCCTGAGACGGTAACACCTGCGGTGCTGTATATGGCTAGTGACGACGCTCCCAACAAGACAATCATTTGTGCTGGTGCCGGTGCCTATTCAGTCGCCAAGATTATTGAAACCGATGGCGTCTGGCTAACACCTGAAGATCAGACCCCCGAGGGTATCGCGGCCAACTGGGATGCGATTACTTCTTCGGAAGGTCAAACGCAGCCCCAGGCAGGTTTTGAACAGACGGTAAAATTCACCGGCAAGGCGATGACAGGCCTGGGCCTGAATAAGTAAACATTGACTCAAGGGGCCTTCATTGGTGCCCTGTTATTGGAGAGAAGAGACATGAAAGAAGCAGTTATTGTATCCACCGCTCGCACCCCGATTGGTAAGGCCTTTCGGGGCGGTTTTAATAATCTTGGTGGGGCGACGTTGGGCGCAGTTTCGGTGGCCGAAGCCGTCAGACGTGCCGGTATTGATCCGGCTCGCGTCGAAGATGTGATTATGGGCAGTGCGTTGCAACAAGGCGCCACCGGGTCCAATATTGCGCGTCAGATTGCGTTGCGTGCCGGCCTGCCGATTACCACTTCTGGTATGACAATAGACCGCCAGTGTTCATCGGGTTTGATGGCGGTAGCGACGGCTGCGAAGCAGGTCATGTACGACGGTATGGACTGTGTGATCGGTGGTGGACTGGAGTCCATCTCGCTAGTGCAAAATGAACACATGAACCTGCACCGCATGGTCGACGACGAGTTGATGGCGATTGAGCCCAATATGTTTGTACCGATGCTGCAGACAGCGGAAATTGTCGCCCAGCGTTACAACATTTCTGTCTCTTATACACATCTGACGCTGCCGACGAATAGAGAGGTGTAGAT
>CAJXTK010000029.1 GCA_913061115.1 uncultured Haliea sp. | reverse complement strand
CGAGATCATGCCTAGTCTCGTGGGCTCGGAGATGTGTATAAGAGACAGGCCTCTGCGGCACTCGCGACGCGAGCCAGCGGTATCTCCTTCTTGTCGTAGTGAATCTTACCCAAGGCGTCGACCGCAAATATAATGGTGCCTCGCAGACAACGCTCAGCAGTAGCCGCCTCGATTCTCACGATCTCGGGGCCAGGTTCCTTCACAAAAGTCGACGTCACGATAAAAAAGATGAGCATAATAAACACGACGTCGAGCATCGGCGTCAAGTCAATGTCACCTTCACCACCTCCATCCTGCGGTGCTAAAGGGCCCCTGGTTCTGCGCCTGCTCACTGCGTGCTCTCCGCCGGCCAATTTACCTGCTTTACGCCCGCCTCGCGGGCGCCATCTGCAACAGAAATAAGCGTTTTAGAAGACGCGCCAGACTCCGTTATAATCGAAAAGCCCTGTTCCGGGTCCGAGGCCAACCGCTGTGCTACGCTGGACCTAACAGCCTTAATATCGACAATCCGATCATCCATCCAGATCTGGTCATTGCCCCTTATGGTAACAACGATACTGGTAGCATCAGACTCAGGGGGATCAATATTGGTATCGGGCCGGTTTATATCAACACCAATCTCCCGCAGGAAAGACGCCACTACGATAAAAAAGATCAGCATAATAAACACCACGTCCAGCATGGGTGTCAGGTCGATCTCGGCCTCATCGGCATCTGCGTTTCGGTTTGTTTTGCGCATCAGTGTCGCTCTATCAGTGATCCGTTGTCAGGTTGTCCCACAAGAGCTTGCCCTCCCGCTGGGCAATCCGGGTGACATAAGTATTGGCGAACACGCCGGACAAAGCCGCTACCATCCCTGCCATCGTAGGGATTGTGGCCTTCTGGACACCTTCGGCCATGGACTTGGCGTCACCACCGCCAGTTACCGCCATGACATTGAACACTTCTATCATCCCCCACACTGTTCCCAGCAGTCCCAGCAACGGGCACAACGCCACCATCGCCTTAATCATGGGCATAAACTGATTAATCTGCATGCTGGCCTGAGAGAGCAGCATGCTGCGGATCTGCTTGGCTTCCCAGGACTTCCTCTCCGCGCGGCCCTCCCACTTGGCGATGACTTTGGTGGCATCTTGCTTCCAAGCAAACTTCAGGTACCACACGCGCTCGAAAATCAGGGTCCACATCACGAACAGCAGGGCTGCAATCAGCCAAAGAACCTCGCCACCCTGTTCCATGAAAGCGAGCAGCACCTGAGCTAAACCGTCCATATCAAGACCTCAGGTTAGCTTCAGTGTGCTCCGCAATCATACCCGTGGTCTGCTCGTCCAGGATGTGAATGATCCGTTGGGCGCGACCGTTCACGATGGTGAACATCAGTACGGTCGGAATCGCCACCAAAAGGCCCAGCACGGTGGTGATCAAGGCGCTAGAAATACCCCCGGCCATAGCCTTGGGATCACCCGCACCAAAGATAGTAATGGCCTGGAAGGTCAGAATCATACCCGTCACCGTACCCAGCAGCCCCATTAGCGGCGCAATAGCGGCGATAATCTTCAGCAGGGTAAGACCACTCTCCAGCTCCGGCGTTTCCTTCAGCACACCCTCGGACAGCTTCAGCTCCAGGGTCTCAGTGTCCATATTGGGATTGTCCTCGTGTATCTTTAGCACACGACCCAAAGGATTATTGGTGTTCGCCTTGTCTGACCTAAGCTGAGCACTCACCCTCCCGCCCACGGTGGTCAGTACGGAGAAGCGGTAGATGGCCAACAGAAAGGCAAAAATACCCAACGCGGTGATGGCGTAGCCGACGTAACCGCCCTGATGCCAGCGCTCTGCCAGTGTCGGCGTACCAATGATGGCCGCCAGATAGGAGCCGCCAGTAGGGCCGGTAGGATCCACGCCGAAGGGGTTCAGTCCGCCCGAAGCAGAGGCCAAGTCGGCAGCCCAACCGGTGTAGGGACCACTAGGTTGGCGCGCTAGCTCACTGAGCTTCCCGTTCTGAAAGCTGAGATAGTTGCCGTCCATATCGACGATATTGAAAGAGCCCACGCGCAGCACCTGGCGCTCAGTACTCTCCCCTCCGGGCGAAGACACATCCGCTGAGAACGTGGTTACCGCGCCGGTCTCGCGGATTTCGCGCAACAGCTCGTACCACACCCGCTCGATCTCCTCAATACTGGGTAGGCCCGTAGAATTGTTCATCCTTTCTACAAGCTCTTGCAGAAAGACTTCTCGGCCGGGATACTGAGCCGAGGCCAACGAATAATTCTCGAAGTTGGTTATCAGATCTCCGGCAGCCGACGTGAGATGCCCAAACAGCTCCTTCAGAGTGCCGAGCTTCTCAGTCAATAATTCTTCCTTGGCAGCGATCAGAAGCTCGTTTTCTTCGAAGGCGTTTTCCAGTTCAGTAGAGAGCGCTTCTTGGCGAGCACGCTCATCCTGCGCCCGTTTCAATTCTGCAGCTTGGCCGGCCTTGTCATTCGCAAAGCGCTGTTCCCGCTGTCGATTTTCCCTGGCCTCCGTGGTCTGGCCCTGCTTGACAAAGCCCAACAACTCATCCAGAGATTTAGCCTGCTGCGCAAGGACGGATCCACCTGAAACTGCCAGTGCGCCGCAGAGTGCGAGGGCAGCACCTTTTACCCATGTAATGCTCATCAGTTAGACTCCGGCGCCGCTATGGGCATTTTCAACAAATCAGTTGTTTTCTGCTTGTTTACAATTGCAATGCCATCTTTAATGGAGGCGTCGTAGTCACCCGAAGGCAATGTCACCCAGCTCCTGGAGGTATTGTTCCAGGCGCCGTTCAAGGCACCATCCGATGACCGATAGGCAAGTGCGATGCGGCCCACTTGCAGAAAGTCTACTTCTCGCTCGCTGCCGTCGGTGTCAATCGGCCCCTTATAAGTACTGATTGTGCGGCCGTATTGAAGCTCGATATTGTAGGCTTCGAGTACCGCACGAAATATTTCTGCCGTGTCCAGGTTATCGCGATCAAGACTGCTGCGCAGCATCTGCACGCGCGCTAAGCGTTCTTTTTCTTCAAACGGTATATCCAGTTTTATAAAAGCCTCGAGACCGTCTAGCATACGGGGAACTAGCGGGGGTATCTGCCGGGCAATGACCGTCGACTTATCGATATCTGCCTCAATCCCGGCGATGCGCGCGACTTGGTTATCAATTTGACGCTGCAGGCGAGCGTTGTAAACCTTCAAACCATCGACCTGCTTGGTCACCGTCTTATAGTCAGACAGTAAATCACGGGTTTCATCGGCCAGCCGGTCAATTTTCACCTGCGAATTGCGCGCGGCGTTGTTTTTGGATTTACCCACCGCCAGGATCGAGTCCAATGTGGTGGCTTGCACCGTTGCCACAGAACCACCAAGGGTGCCTGCGGTAATCAGCGTGGCGATCAAGACTACTTTCAATCGGTGCTTAGTCATGGGAATAGTACTTCCTATAATTCAACAGAGTGATTCACAGCTAACGAGGATAGACCGAATTCATCTTCAATACCGATGAAAATTAGTCACAACAAACCGAGCAAGGCAATTTAAACCAAGTCGGGGGGTGTTTTCAATCAATGTCCTAAAGCATTCATTATAATCCATGCGAGTGTGTATTTTAGTTACACTTTTTATGGCCGCTTTATTTCAAAGTAACACTATTTGCGGGGCGGCGCCTGCGAATCAACATCGACGGATTCATAGCACAAAAAGCTGTAATCATAAGGGTTGGGCGCCTCAGCAGCGCGATACTCCCGACTGACCTCCCGCCACCTAGCCCAGTCAATAGGCGGCAGCACAGCATCGCCCTTGACGTTCGCGTGGACCTCTGTCACGTAAAGGCGGTCGGCTGCAGGAATCGCGGCTTGATAGATCTGCGCGCCGCCAATCACGACGGCCTCCTGCGCACCGTCAAGCAACGCGATACTCGCGGCCAGTTCCAGCGCCTCATCGAGGGAATACACCACTTTCACACCCTCAACCTGCAGCCTCATATTGCGTGTAATCACAATATTAGTGCGCCCCGGCAGCGGCCTGCCGATAGACTCAAAGGTCTTACGGCCCATGATGATGGGCTTGCCCATGGTGACGCGCTTGAAATAGCGCAAGTCTTCTGGAAGATACCAGGGCAGAGCATTATTGTTGCCAATAACGCCGTTTTCAGCAGCGGCCACCATAACGGCCAGCCTGATCACGCCGCTAACCCAAACATCACACCGCTACCGGTGCTGCGATATGAGCGTGAGGGTTGTAGTCCTGTAAGTCGAAATCTTCGAATCGATAATCATAGATGCTGTCCGGTCGACGCAGAATATTGATGCGAGGAAGCGGAAGCGGCTCTCGGGTCAACTGCTTTTGCACCTGCTCCAGATGATTATTGTAGATATGGGAGTCGCCGGTACAAATGATAATTTCTCCTGGCACCAGATCACACTGCTGCGCCAACATCAGGGTAAGCAACGCCAGGCTGGCAGTATTATAAGGCAAGCCCAGAAAGGAGTCGCTGGAGCGAATCATCAGCTGCGCAGACAGCCGTCCGTCTGCCACATAAAACTGATACAGCAGATGGCAGGGCGGCAGCGCCATACGACCGGCCTTCACATTCTCCTGCGGACTCATGCGCTCATCGGGCAAGAATTCGACATTCCAAGCGTGAAACAGAATGCGACGACTGTCCGGATTATTGCGCAAGCAATCGATCACATAGTCGATTTGATTGATTGTACTGCCATCACGAGTAGGCCACGCGGTCCATTGGGCACCATAGATAGGCCCAAGCTCACCCTTCTCGGTGGCCCACGCGTTCCAGATAGAGACGCCATTCTCCTTCAACCAACGGGTATTCGTATCCCCGCTCAGAAACCAAAGAAGCTCGTTAACGATGCTCTTAAAGTGCAGTTTCTTGGTTGTCAGTAGCGGAAATCCGGTGGCCAGATCGTGACGATACTGCCGTCCGAAGACAGATAGAGTACCGGTACCCGTTCGATCTCCCTTGCGCACACCGTGGTCGAGAATATCCTGCAGCAGCTCCAGATATTGTTTCATTTAGCGCCTTTCGACTTCCGTTGCGGAGCCGCCCCGTTCGTATTGCGATAAGCCATAGCAATCAGGTAGAGCCCCAACACCACCATGGGCAGTGAAAGTAGCTGTCCTCGGGTCATCCATCCCATCGCCTCGAAACCAATGTGTCGGTCTGGCTCCCGGAAAAACTCTGCAATAAATCGCAGGCAACCATAGCCTAGGGCAAAAACTCCAGCAACAGACCAAGTCGGCCTTTCACGAGACGAAAACCACAGCATGATGACAAACAATAGCACCCCCTCTAGGGCAAACTGATACAGCTGTGAGGGATGTCGGGCGAGTTGCAGCGGGTCACGCGGAAAAATCATTGCCCAGGGCGCGTCAGTGGGCCGCCCCCACAGTTCCTGACCGATAAAGTTTCCCAGACGTCCGAGCGCCAGGCCCACTGGCGCGAGCGGCGCGACAAAGTCCATCAGTGACCCAAACCCTATTTTGTGGCGACGGGCAAAAAGGTACATGGCAAACAGTACACCTAATAAACCGCCATGAAACGACATGCCACCCTGCCAAACCCGCAGTATCCAGGTGGGGTCTTGCAGCAGCTTTTCACCCCCATAAAAGAGGGCGTAACCTACCCGACCGCCAAGGACGACGCCCAGCGCGGCATAAAAAATGAGGTCGTCGACCTGATCACGCTGAACCGCCGTCCAGGGCAATCGGCTGCGCCGTGCCGCCAGCCACCAGGCAAAGGCCAATCCGGCCAGATAGGTTAGGCCATACCAATGTACCGTTAATGGCCCCAAGGACAGGGCGACAGGGTCTAATTCAGGATATGGCAGCATGGTTTCACTTCAATGAGTAGCCAACGAATAAGCCGGACAACCGTCGCCCGTATGAGTAATCAAGATCGAAAAAACGTATTATCATCCAGCGCGCAGGGATTCACAATTATTTCGCCCCGACTAATGGTTACAATTTATGTGCTTGTTGATTTTGGCCCACCAGATTTCATCAGACTATCCCCTTTTAGTGACGGCCAACCGGGATGAGTTTCACGCCAGGCCTACCGCTGCATCCCATTTCTGGCCTGAATACCCGGAGCTGCTGGCTGGCAAGGACCTCCTGCAGGGCGGAACTTGGATGGGTATGACCCGCAGTGGACGCTTTGCAGCAGTGACTAACTACCGCGACCCGTCACACACACCTGAGGCTCCCCGCTCCCGCGGAGAACTCCCGCTGCAGTACCTGACGGGCTCGCAGACCCCCGAGGACTTCCTCAGCGACATTGCAGCACAGGCGCAGGACTATGCGGGTTTTAATCTTCTGGTGGGCGGTCACGACAACCTGTGGCATTACACCAACAGCGATACAAAGGGTCCGCAGAACCTGCCCCCTGGCATCTATGGGCTCAGCAACGCCACCCTCGACACACCCTGGCCCAAGGTCGTGCTTGGCAAAGCCAAACTGCTGGCGCTGCTAGAGACCGGCCCGATATCCCACCGCGCACTGGCCGACGTCGTTTCCAGCCAGCAACTGGCGGACCAAAACAGCCTCATTGCGCAAGGCCTCGACAGCACCATGGAGTCCACATTATCACCTCAGTTTATTGTGACGGACACCTACGGCACGCGCTCCAGCACCACTTTGTGGTTCGATGCCAAGGCCCAGGCCAGCTGGCTGGAACTGAGCTTCAATGCACAGGGGGTATTGCGCGAGGTGCAACACAAAGAAATGAGTTTGGCCGACAGGTAAAAACAGTGCCGGCAACAAAGACGGGCAAAAATAGTGGCAGTGCCGCCCTATTCCACCGGACTGTGAATGAACTTTTCCATTCCGTGCTCGGCAAGAAAGCGCTCCAGGCGACGGCTTATCTCATCGGCATAATCCATTGCCATCACTTCTTCCAGCAATTCGCGCGCCTCACTGCCTCGAATATGCCGTAGTGCGTTCTTGACTTTAGGAAGACTTGTCGCGTTCATCGACAAGACGTCGTATCCCATTGCCAGCAAGAGCACAGCCGCGCCCGGGTCCCCGGCCAACTCCCCGCAGATTCCAACAGGAACGTTCTCCGCCACACCGGCCACCGCAACTTCTTGAAGCGCCATTAGTACGGCCGGGTGCAGAGATTGGTAAAGTCGCGCCACCCGCGCATTATTGCGATCCACTGCCAACAGATACTGAGTAAGATCGTTACTGCCGACCGACAAGAAATCGACACGTTTGGCCATCGCCCGCGCCTGGTAAACCGCCGACGGCACCTCAACCATGACGCCAATGGGCGGCAGCTTTCCTGCTAAACCGCCTCGGCTGAGCTCACGGTGACAGCGCTTGATCAGATCGAGCGCCTCATCCAGCTCCGGAATATTGCAGACCATGGGCAACATAATACGCAGATTGCCTAGGCCCTCATTGGCCTTGAGCATAGCGCGAACCTGAGCCAGGAATATCTCCGGGTGATCCAGTGTCACGCGAATGCCGCGCCAACCCAAAAAAGGGTTGTCTTCTTCGATAGGAAAATACGACAGCGCTTTGTCGCCGCCGATATCCAGCGTGCGCATGGTCACAGGTTTGGGCGCAAAGGCCTCTAATTGCTGGCGATAGATTTGTCGCTGCTCCTCCTCACTGGGAAAACGATCCCTGAGTAGAAACGGCACCTCAGTGCGGTAAAGGCCGACACCCTCAGCACCTTGTTCCAGCGAGCGGGTGACATCCGCCATCAAACCGGTATTCACCCACAGCGGCATGCGATGGCCGTCGAGCGTCACACAGGGCTCGTCTCGCAGCGATTCGAGATCCCGCGAGAGTGCACTGTCTTCATCAACGATTTGCTGGAAGCGCTGCTTGATCTCGGGCAGGGGGTTGATATGCACCGTGCCGTTATACCCATCGATAATCAACTCGCGGTCTTGCAGCCTGGCATAGGGCAAATCGATCGCACCCATCACCGTAGGCACCCCCATCGCTCGAGCGAGAATGGCAACATGTGAATTGCCCGAGCCACGCACGGATATCAGGCCCACGAGCTTCTCGCGAGGAATCTCTCCGAGGGAGGTCGCCGTCAGCTCCTCACCCACAAGAATCGTCTGGCTCGGGTAGGTCTTCACTTCGTGACTGGCCGCCTGCAGGTAAGCGAGCACTCGCGTACCCAAATCCTTAACATCCACCGCGCGTTCTTTCAGGTAACTGTGTTCCATACGCTCAAAATGACGAATGTGCTCTATCATCACTTGGCTCAACGCGCCCTGCGCCCACTGCCCAGCTTTGATCAGGCCAACCACTTCCGCGCCAATGGTAGAGTCGTCCAGAATGCTGAGATAGACATCAAACAGCGCATGGTCCTCAGGGCTGAGCTCTGAACCCAGATTGTCAGCAACTCGTTGAATATCTTCCTGCACGCTTTGCAGAGCCTCACGGAAGGCACGAACTTCCGCGCGCCTATTTTTCGCTTGACGCGCTGGAACGGCGTAAAGGTCTGCGCCCGGCGAAACCACTACAGCAGTGCCAATTGCGATCCCCGCAGCACCGGGCACACCCACAATCTTGGCAGGGGCCGCTCCGTCTAATGCCTGCGACTCGACAACACCGGTCGCCTGGGCATGCGCAATAACACCTGCCAGCTGTGCCGACAGCGTCACCAGAAAAGCTTCTTCACTCTCATCAAAACGACGGCGCTCAGCCTGTTGCACCACCAATACACCCAGCAGACGCCGCTGGTGAATGATGGGCACGCCCAAAAATGCGTGAAAGTGCTCCTCCCCAATACCGGGAAGGAATTGAAAGTTGGGATGATTCTCGGCTTCTTCAAGGTTGACCGGCTCTCCTCGCTCTGCGACCAGACCGATCAGGCCCTCGCCCTCCGCAAGGCTGGCCATACCCACCAACTCTTGGTTTAGTCCTTGGGTCGCCTGAAACACATAGCGCCCGCCCGCCAAATCTCGCATGTACACACTGCACACCTGAGTATTCATGGCTTCACGAACACGGCGCACAGTAATCTGAAGAGCCTCATTCAGCCCACGGGCTGCATTGACCTCCTGAACAATGTGGCGCAGAGTTTCGAGCATAGTGGCTTACGCCCCCTCACGTTTGTCAGTGTAGCGTCCCAACGGCAGGGCCAATTCTTTCATTGCCCTGCGGTAAACCTCGCGCTTGAATGAAACCACCTGATTCAGCGGATACCAATAGCTGACCCATTGCCAATGATCAAACTCAGGCTTGTCATCAAGATCCAGCTGCACCGCCGCGTCATCCTTCAGCAGCCGCAGTAAAAACCATTTTTGTTTCTGCCCGATACACAAAGGCTTTTGACCCTCACGAACGAATCGCCGCGGCAGCCGATAACGCAACCAGCCTTTGGTAATGCCTAAAACCTCCACCGCGTCGGGCGACAAGCCCAACTCTTCATGTAATTCGCGATACAACGCCTGCTCTGGAGACTCTCCCTTGCTAATACCCCCCTGGGGGAACTGCCAGTTATTCTGGCCACCAACCCGCCGAGCCCACAACAACTGAGCCTGGTCGTTGACCAGCATTATTCCAACATTCGGCCGAAAACCGTCTGAATCAATCACTTAAAAAGTTCACCTATTAGTAGAGTAGGGTATTGTTCCACAATTTGCAGGCCCTGAGAAATTTACTATAGCTGACTCTAGGACTATGATATCAATCCTTTTTTCGAGACCCCCACTGTGACACTGGCTATTTTTGACCTCGACAATACCCTAATCGGCGGCGACAGCGACAATCTATGGGGACAATTCCTCTGCGAGCAGCACCTCGTAGAGACTACCGATTACGCCCAGCGCAATGATCAGTTCTATGCTGACTATCAGGCCGGCCAGCTAGATATAGACGCCTATCTTCGCTTCGCCCTCAGTGCATTGAAGGGGCACTCTCCGCGACAACTTGAGGATTGGCATCTAGCCTTCATGGCCAGCAAAATCACACCCATCATGCTACCTAAAGCTGCGGCCCTCATTGACGACCACCGGCAGCGCGGACACGAACTGCTGGTCATTACCGCGACCAATCGCTTCATCACTGAACCTATCGTCCAATCACTGGGCATTCAAAACCTGATTGCCAGTGAAGGAGAAATCATTGACGGCCGCTATACCGGAGAGCCAAGCGGTGTACCCTCCTACCACAGAGGCAAGGTCACCCGGCTCTATGAATGGCTGCATAAGCGCCAGGCCAGCCTCGATGGGGCATGGTTTTATAGCGATTCACGCAATGATCTGCCGCTGTTAGAGCTGATTGATCATCCGGTGGCCGTTGATCCCGATGATGTCTTACGGGCTAGAGCTATTGAGCTCGAATGGCCAGTGATTTCACTGCGCTGACAGGTCTCGCCACGGCGTCGAGCTTTCGGTTCAGTATTGAGAGGTCGCGCCGCAGTGCGTAAAAAAATTCTACACCTTACGCGCAAATACCGCCTTCAAATACTCTGTCTCAGGGATTGCCGGATGAATCGGATGATCTGGCCCCTGAGCGCCCTGCTCAACCACGCGTATACCACAATCAGCCCGCACCGCCGCCTGTTGCATTGCTGTCATCAAATCTGCGCGAGACAGATGCATAGAGCATGATGCGGAAACCAACAGGCCGCCGGGTTGTAATAGCTGCAAGCCCAGGTCATTGATGCGGCGATAGGCCGCTATGCCTTTTTTGAGGTCTTTTTTACGCTGGATAAAGGCGGGCGGATCGAGAATAACCACCTCAAACCGACTGCCCTGCGCAACCATCGCAGCCATCGTCTCGGGCGCAGAACCACGGCGAGTCACGACGCGGGACTCCACTTGATTCAGACGGGCGTTGGCATCAACACCTTCCAGCGCCTGAGCGGAGCTATCCAGACAACATACCTCGGTTGCACCAAAAGCGGCAGCCTGAACACCCCATCCGCCAATATAGCTGTAGACATCCAGTACGCTTTTGTCTTTGACCCAGTTCGCTAGGCGCGCCCTAGACATGCGGTGGTCGTAAAACCAACCGGTCTTCTGGCCATCAAAGACCGGCGCTAGAAATTGCACACCATTCTCTTCTAGGGCAACGTGCTGAGGCACTTCGCCATAAACGACCGCACTGTCAGTGGAAAGCCCCTGCTCCCGACGGCTGCGACTGTCGGCCCGCAACAAAATGCCTCGCGGTTGCAGCGTCGCAATCAACGCCGCCAGTAATGGCTCGCAATAGCGCTCCAGGCCGCTATTGTTGAGCTGCATCACCAAATAGTCACCGAAACGGTCTATGATCATTCCAGGCAGCGTATCGCTGTCGCCATAAACTAATCGGTAAAAGGGTTTTTCAAAAGCCGCCTGCCGCATGGCCAGAGCCGCCTCCAATCTCGACGTAAAGAAGGGGGTATCCATGGCACGCTGCTCGCCGGGCGCGTACATCCTGGCGCAAATAAGTGCGCTAGGCTCCATGTAGGCACTGCCGAGCAGCTTGCCATTGGCATTTCTGACCGCCACTAGATCGCCGGCAGAATAACCACTCAGGTGTGAGCGCTGGCTATCAACTTCATTGGAATAGACCCAAAGGTGACCGCCACGCAAACGGTGATCGGCGCCTTTGCGCAAGAAGAGATCAATCACGGGGTATCCAATCGAGGCTTGAATGCCTATTCGTCTTCACATTGCTGCTGATAATCCTCAGCAGACAACAGTGCATCCAGATCACTGGTGTCAGCAGGCTGCAACTTATAAAACCACCCGTCATTATAGGGGTCGGAGTTGACGATCTCGGGCTCATCTTCAAGCATCGAGTTGATGGCGATCACCTCACCACCCATCGGCGCATAGACATCCGACGCCGCCTTAACCGACTCTACAACGCCAGCATCATCCGCCGCTGCAAAAACAGTTCCCACCTCGGGCAACTCCACAAACACGACATCACCCAACGCTTCCTGCGCATGGTCGGTGATGCCAACCGTCACCGTGCCATCATCTTCGCGCCGGGCCCATTCGTGTGTAATAGCGTATCTGAGTTCACTTGGCGTCTGGCTCATAGTATTCCCTCTGAAAATATATATCCGGACTCAGCGCTAGGCGCGACGATGAGCGATGCCATTATGGCGCTATTAAGTGGCTCAGTTTAACGGCCCAGTGATGAAAAACAATATCCCTGAGTAACGAAAGAATTACTCCAGTCCCATGGCATGGCGCAGCAGCTGTTGCTTAAGTGGCTGTATCTGGCCCACGACCCGCATACCGGCATTGCGCAACCAGCGCAACGGCAATGACTGCTGTTCAAACAACCGCTTAAAACTGTCCATAGCGGTCATCATCAGTAGGTTGTCACCCTTGCGACGGCGCTGATAGCGACGCAGCAGCTCCAGCTGCCCTGGACTGACGCCGCGGGTATGGCCGGCCAAAATCTCCTCGGCCAAAACGGCAATATCCTGCAGCCCGAGGTTAATCCCCTGCCCGGCCAAGGGGTGAATCGTGTGCGCCGCATCTGCCACCAGCGCGACCCCCGGTTGCACATAGTCAACCGCATGACGCTGGCGCAGTGGAAACGCCAAGCGCTTAGTGCTGCCTATCACTGTGCCAACCCGTCCTTCGATAGCGCGCTCGAGCGCGGCGCAAAAAGACTGATCCTCCAGCGCCAGCAGGTCATCAACCAGATGTTCCTGCAATGACCACACGATCGAACAGTAGTGGCGTCCGTCCTCGCTGGGCAGCGGCAGCAATGCCAGCGGCCCGGTGGGCAGAAAGCGTTGCCACGCTGTGTTTTCATGCGAGCGGGCAACTTCTACTGTGGCCACAATCGCGTGATGGCCGTAATCCCACTCCCGACTTTCGAACGCCATCATCGTCCTCACCGGTGACAGCGCCCCGTCCGCTGCCACCAATAAATCGGCCTCAAGCACTCCTCCATCTTCCAGCTCTAACAACATGCGGGAGGAGCTCAGCCGCGTGCAGGTGCTTAGCGCGACCGGATGTAACAAGCTGATGTCTGGAGCGGCCTCAACCTTGGCAAGTAACGCACGGGTGATCACGCGGTTTTCCACGATGTGTCCCAGCTCCGGCAGTTTAACCTCGGCACGGTCAAACTCAATTTCTCCGGTTCCCTGCGCATCCCATACGGTCATATGGTGATAAGCGCAGTAGCGGTAGTCAACGATCGACTGCCATACCCCCAGTTGTTCCAACAATGCGCGCGATCGCGGCGTCAAGGCACTCACGCGCGGATCAAAATTTTGCAGGCTACAGTCGGTCGGCAATGTAGCCGTATCGAGCGGTTGCGCCTCGATCAGTGCAATCGACAAGCCCTCACCGCTGAGTGCAACTGCCAGAGAGGACCCGGCGATACCCGCGCCGACGATCGCAATATCAAATTGTCGGGTCTCAGCCACTCACTTAACTCCCATTACCCGCTACACCTGCTGCATAACGCACAAACTCTCGCTTGAGATTAGGCATGATGTCCAACCCTGCCAGCGCCAGATCTCGCCCCAGACCCAACACAGGGTCGGCATGCATGAACAGAGCAGGTATGCGATCACTGAATTGTATGGTCCTGTCCTGGTCAGTTTGTTGCCGCTGCTGGTAGCGCTGTAGCATCTTCAGATCACCCGGAGCCAACCCGGCAGCAATGCCCTGGCTCAGCACACGACCCAGTTCGGCCACATCCCGTAGCGCCAGATTGAAACCTTGCCCGGCCACAGGATGCAACGCATGGGCAGCATTACCCATGACGACTATACCTTGGCGCACCTGTTCACTGGACTGCACTAACGATAAGGGGTACGCGTGACGCTCGCCCACTTTTACCAGACGACCCAATCGGTAGCCAAAACGTTCCTGAAGAACCTGCAAAAACTCCGCTTCATCACAGTCGCGCAAATGTCGGGCTTGCTCAGCAGGCAAAGTCCACACAAGCGCACTCCGATTCTCTGTGCCGTCTGCCTTAAGCAAGGGTAACAACGCCAAGGGTCCGGTATCAGTAAAACGCTCATAGGCACAACCGCCATGTGGCTCCGCGGAGGCGATGTTCGCCACCAATGCGTGTTGCCGATAGGGCTTCTCATTAACGGCCATGCCCAGCTGATCGCGCAGCCGCGAATTGGCACCATCTGCGACCAACAATAGGCTTGCACTAAGACGACTCTTCGATCCCTCACCCTCCAGCTCAAGGGTGACGCACTTCCTCTCCGGTCTGGCGCCAACCACCTTGGCCGGACAGCGCACCTCAACTCGACCCTGTCGATATAACTGTTGAATCAGCGCGTTGCCGAGCCAGCCATTTTCCACCACATAGCCCAGGGCAGGCCAACGGTAATCACTGGCCTGCAAAAGAGTGCTGCCAAATCGACCTCGACTAGAGACATGAATACTTTCAATGGCGCACAGCCATTGGCGCAAACCTTCCCACACATTCATGTCGTCATAAATCTGGCGGGAGCTGTAGCTCAGTGCTGTAGAACGCGCATCAAATGCCGGATGATAATCCGGCACGCCGCCCTCGACAGCCGCGGGAATTGGGACGCTCTCTACCAGCAGAATCGTCGTTTGTGCTGGCAACACTGCGCCCAACTGAAGTGCGAGGCTGATGCCTACCATGCCACCACCGGCAATAACAATGTCGAAATGATCAGACATAGATCAAGCGGCCATCAAGGCCTCTATCTCCTCTATCGTTTTCGGTACGCTCGCTGTGATGACGTCGCAGCCCTCTTCCGTCACCACCACATCATCCTCTATTCGGATCCCTATACCGCGCCACTTCTTTGCCACGTTGGTGTTGCTCTCAGAGATATAGAGCCCTGGCTCAACGGTCATGACCATACCGGGCTCCAGCACGCGCCATTCCTCGCCGACCCGATAGTCACCGACATCATGCACATCCAAACCCAACCAGTGCCCCACACGGTGCATATAAAAGTCGCGGTAGGCGTTGCGCTTGATCAAGCTCGCGACACTGCCCTTGAGCAGTCCCAGAGCAACCAGGCCCTGAGTGAAAACCTTCACGCTGGCATCATGTGGCTGATTCCAGTGATTACCGGGCACTATTTCAGCAATAGCCGCCAACTGCGCGCGCAGTACCAACTCGTAAAGAGCCCGCTGCTCGACACTGAAGCGACCATTGACGGGGAAAGTGCGGGTCACATCCGAGGCATAATATTCCAGCTCACAACCCGCATCGATTAATACTAGGTCGCCATCACGCATCTTGTCGCTATTTTCGATATAGTGCAGGACACACGCGTTGCGGCCACTGCCAACAATACTGGGATACGCAGGACATCGGGCACCAGACGACGCGAACTCGTATTGTATCTCGGCCTCTAACTCATACTCGTACAGGCCACCTCGGCAGACATGCATGGCACGACGATGCGCGCGCGCAGTAATATCCGCAGCCTTGCGCATCAGGCGCAACTCAGCGGCGCTCTTGTATAAACGCAATTCATGCACCATATGATCCAGATCAGTAAATTCTCCAGGGGGAACTGCACCGGTAGATTCCTTGCTGCGAATACTGCTCACCCAACCCATGATTTGGCGATCGAATTCGGTGCTACGCCCCATAGAGTAATAAACGCGTTCTCGCCCTTCAACCAGACCGGGAAGAATCTCGTCGATGTCTCCGATGGGGAAGGCGTCATCTGCGCCGTATTTTTCACACACTCCCTCTGGCCCTGCACGATAGCCGTGCCACAACTCTAAAGCGGGATCGCGCTCCCGGCAAAAGACCACAAACTGGCCATGTCGGCGGCCAGGCAATAGCACCAATACCGCATCTGGCTCGACGAACCCTGACAGATAAAAGAAATCACTGTCCTGACGAAAAGGATACAGTGTGTCCCGACTGCGCACCTGCTCATCGGCGGAAGGTATGATGGCAATACTATTGGGGTCCATCAAAGCGATGAGATTTCTTCGTCGGCGCGCAAACTCAGTCTTACTAATGCTCATAATATCATTCGTCCGCACCCTTGCGGCCATTGAATAGTGATGAAGAGACTACCATAGCTAGTGGAGGAGCCGTTCTGTTTCGGGCGACACATCGCTGTCCTCGGTAGTCGCCAGACTGTCTAAAAACACATTGACCACTGCCGCCCGCAAATACTCCACCAGCTCTATGTAGCTGTCCTCTGCATCTTCCTCGCTCTCATCGTCAGCATGCGCCTGAGCCATGGCAGCAATATCTTTGAGCACCTCCCCGGTATCTTGAGAGAGCGCGGCTGCGGTCTCCTCATTCCCAGCGATCACATAGGCAAAGCCTGACATAAATCCATCGCACCAGCTCGCCAGGGCCGACGCTCTCAAACCGATTTCCTCATCATCATCAGGCAGCAGGGGTAGGAACGTGAACTCCTCATCCTTCAACGCCACTTCGGTAACGGTGTACAGCTGCATGATGCGACTGGCGAGCTCTCCATGCATTACGATATCGAGGGCCTGAGACAGCGCATCAAGGCCATACTCCGCCTCCGTCGGCGCACCTGTACACAGTATCCCGCAAAGGCAGCCGTGCAGCTGGGAGGGCGACACCAACATCCCCTGATCCACCAGGTGATCGGCAAACTCATCGAAGTCAAAAACGCCGACTTCCTCAGCTAGATCTTCATGCATAGGGTATTCTCCGTGGGAGGTCGCACCCGGCTCGGTGCACAGGCGCCTCCACTGTTAACTGTAAAAGAGTTGGCAGGCTATTGATATATAAAGATTTTGTGTCGTTGACCTCGATGCCATGCACCACTATAGTAGAACTCCAATAATACTCGTACCAGTATACCCGCATGCCTGTAAATCAACTCAAAGACCTTGAAAATAAAATCGACGAACTTATCGCCTTGTGTGATGCGTTAAATCGCGAAAATAGTGCGCTCAAGTCAGATGTTGCTGGCTGGGATGATGAGCGAAAGGATCTTATCAACAAGAACGAACTGGCCCGCTCCAAAGTAGAGACCATGATAGATCGCCTGCGCGCAATGGAGTCACAAGTGTGAGCACACCCAACACCACGACCGTCAAGATTCTCGACAAAGACTATCAGGTGACATGCCCCGAAGAGAAGGAAGCAGAACTGTTGGTTTCTGCAAAATATCTGGACAAGCAGATGCGCGCGATTCGTGACACTGGAAAGGTTATCGGTCTGGAGCGGATCGCAGTCATGGCGGCGCTCAACATTAGTCATGAACTGCTCCAACCCAATAGCGAGCCGGATGCAAGCAACACTGCGGATGATTCTGTGAAACGCCTCAGCAGCAAGCTGAACAGCGCTCTGCAAGAGCTGCGGCAACTCAAAATCAGCTAACGTGCACAAATTCATTCGTTTATTTGTGGATTATGTGCGGTGCATTAACCGTATCTGAGCTATACTAAAAGTGGGACCCTAGCTTATTCGCCAGACTTTCAGTCCTCGAGCCGATATAGTGTAACCGGGGATTTCTCGTTACTGTTGGTGTGCATGTCCGGTTTTGGCCGGAAAGCCTTTTTCAGTGCAGGAGTCACCACCTTGAACCATCGGGTTCAAGGGCAGTTCTGTCAGCGGTAAGCCGGGAATCCTTTTTTACTATGGCAGATGTTCAACGTAGAAAAACTCGACTCCGTAGCGATTTGCGGCAGCGCCGAAACAGCCTAAACTCTGCCCAACAAGACACCGCAGCCCAAGCTTTAATTCACTCAGTTGTGACACTTCCAAACTGGGCAAGCGCCCAACGCATTGCCCTGTACTTGGCGACGGATGGAGAAATCGATACCCGCGCCTTGGAAACCACAGCGCGAGGCCTAGCCAAAGAAATTTTTTTACCTCTTATCACTGACAGCCGTCTCTGCTTTGCGCAGTGGCATGAACAGGCACTCCTTTCATCCAACCGATATAACATTGCGGAACCGCCAGCGGACGCAGTTCGCTGCCCGGCATCAGATCTGGATATTATTTTTCTCCCCACTGTGGGATGGGACGGGCACGGCGGTCGCCTAGGAATGGGGGGCGGTTTCTATGATCGCACGTTATCTGGAATTTCCGGTCCGTTACTGGTTGGGCTCGCCCATGAAAACCAGCATGTAGACGAAATTCCATTAGAAAACTGGGATATCGCACTGGATTATGTGGCCACCGATGTCGGCCTGCATCGCTGCCAAAAGGATTCTCGGTACTAGTCACACTCCGGAGCAAAAGCGGAGCCCAAACTACTATGAGCCGCGTTTTAGGCCTGACTAGTTCCGAGATAGAGCTTATATGCCCGATTATTTGTTTCCTCTGAATACGTGAAATTGATCCGATCCAATACCTGCTCGAATTGTTTCCGCTCAGATTTGCGCACCTGAACCCCAACAAAAATTCGGCCATAGGCGGCGCCATGATTGCGATAATGAAACATAGAAATATTCCAGCTCGATCCCAACCCCGCTAGAAACTTGAGGAGAGCACCGGGACGCTCGGGAAATTCGACACGATAAACCCGTTCATCCTGCAATTGGGCTGAAGCATGCCCTCCCACCATATGACGGACATGCAACTTAGCCACCTCGTTATCGGTCATATCCTCGGCGGTGTAACCGCGCTCCCGCAGATCGACTAGCAGTGTCGCCAAATCGTCTCCCCCTGGCGCAATTGAAAGACCCACAAAAACCTGGGCGGCGTTCGCATCTGCGTAGCGATAATTGAACTCAGTAATACTTCGGCGCCCCAATGCGCTGCAAAACTTTTTAAAACTGCCGGGCCGTTCGGGTACAGTGACACTGATTATAGCCTCCCTTTGCTCGCCAATTTCCGTGCGCTCGGAGATGTAGCGCAGACGGTCGAAGTTGGTATTAGCGCCGCTGACAATAGCCAATAAATCCTGCCCCTGCACGCCCGTTCGATGTACATACTTTTTTAAACCGGCCAGGGCTAACGCTCCAGCAGGCTCTGCGATACTGCGGGTATCTTCAAAAATGTCCTTGATCGCTGCACACATTTCATCCGTAGATACCGTGATGACTTCCTCTACCGTTTTCCGGATGATGCGAAAAGGCTCCTTACCAATCTGCGCCACAGCGCAGCCGTCGGCGAACAAACCCACCTCAGTAAGGGTATCCCTGCGCCCACGCGATAAAGCCAGCTGCAAACAGGCGGCATCTTCTGGCTCGACACCAATCATTCGCGTCTGTGGCCAGGCGGACTTCACATAAGCAGAAACACCCGCCAATAGTCCTCCTCCACCTACTGGCACGAACAAAGCGTCCAACGGGTTTGGGTGTTGCCGCACGATCTCCATGCCCACAGTGCCCTGCCCTGCGATCACATCCGGATCATCAAACGGGTGCACATACGTCATACCCTTGGCTTGCATAAGCTCCCGGGCCTGCAATGCTGCTTCGTCGTAGGAGTCGCCATGTAGCAAAACCCGGGCACCAAGGCGGCGTACGGCCTCTATTTTAATCTGTGGTGTCGTCCGCGGCATGACAATAGTCGCCTTCACTCGCAGCTTCTTCGCCGCCATGGCAACACCCTGCGCATGGTTTCCTGCCGAAGCGGCGATGACTCCGCGGCTGCGTTGCTCTGGGGTTAGACGGCTCATCTTGCAGTATGCGCCACGTAATTTGAACGAAAAAATCGGCTGTAAATCTTCACGCTTAAGCAACACTCGATTCCCCAGCCGGCGTGACATCAAGTCCGCTTCATGAATCGGTGTTTCCCGGGCAACATCATAAACCTGCGCGTCGAGAATACGTTTGACGTAGGACTGTGGCATGAGGCATTAACTTCCAGTAGCGGCAAGTAGGTTAAGCATCTTAATAGACCCCGCCCGGCATTTCAGCCGAAACGTCTGTAACGATTGCTGACTCTTTTCGTGATCACAGCAGTGGGGTACTCTATAATGAAACACGCTTTACACCATTATGTCCAAGGACAAAACATGACTCAGGATGAATTGAAGCAAGCGGTGGCAGACGCAGCACTTGCCTACATCCAACCCAGACTCGAAAACGAAACGATCTTGGGTGTCGGTACGGGCTCAACCGCCAACCTCTTTATCGACGCCCTCGCCAGGATTAAGGGTCAGATCAATGGCACCGTCGCCAGCTCAGAGGCCTCGGCACAGCGACTAAAAAGCCACGGTATTCCAGTATATGAGCTCAATACCGTGGACCAGGTAGACTTTTATGTGGACGGGGCCGATGAGAGCAACCGTGCACTACAACTGATCAAGGGTGGCGGGGCCGCACTGACCCGTGAAAAAATCGTGTCGGCAGTTGCGCGAGAATTTATCTGTATTGCCGATGAAAGCAAACTGGTACACACCCTTGGAGAGTTTCCACTCCCGGTGGAAGTCATCCCCATGGCCCGTAGTCACGTGGCGCGCGAGCTGGTCAAGCTCGGCGGCGACCCGATCTACCGCGAAGGCGTAGTGACTGATAACGGTAATGTGATTCTTGATGTGTACAATTTCTCTATTGCACAACCGTTGTCAATAGAAGGCGAAATTAACAACATCACCGGCGTAGTGACTAATGGATTGTTTGCGCTAAGGCCTGCGGATGTACTTTTTCTTGGAACCAACGAAGGTGTAAAGGCGCTGTATGCTCAGTAAAGTTGAACCCATGTTATGTCACCAAGACAAATCACGTGGCACGGTTAAATATCAAAAATCTTTCCGGGATTCATAATACCGTGCGGATCAAACACCTTCTTGATCTGACGCATAATCGACACTTCAAGTTCTGAACGACTATAGTGTAAATAGTCTTTTTTCAGCAGTCCAACACCATGCTCAGCAGAAATACTGCCTCCATAATGCTGCACGATATCGAATACCCACTTACTCACCTCTGTGCAATGCTGTTGAAAATCTTTCATAGATAGATCATCAGGCTTGAGCACATTCAGGTGTACATTGCCGTCGCCAATATGACCAAACCAAATGATCTCGAACTGCGGATAATTTTCGCTAACCACAGCTTCCACCGCAGCAAGAAATTCTGGGACGCGGGAAATCACTGTGGATATATCGTTTTTATAAGGCGTCCAGCGCGAAATGGTTTCCGAAATATCCTCCCGCAGACGCCACAAAGACTCTGCCTGAGCAAGGCTTTGACTCACCACGCCATCGAGAACCCAACCCTGCTCCACGCAATGTTCGAACAGGGCCATTGCCTGCTCCATGACCTTTTCATCCCGCTGTTCAAACTCCAGCAGCGCGTAAAATTCTGTCGGTGTTTCGAAAGGGCGCTGCAAGCCCTGATGCTCGACGACTTTCTGCAGCGCTAGTTCAGAAAAAAACTCGAACGCACTGAGCTCAATGCTGTCCTGATACGTGCGCAGTACGTGCATAATAGATGTCATGTCGGGCGCACCCAATACCAATACGGCCGACTCCTGTGGAGGCGTTGTGAGGCGCATGGTCGCCTCCACCACCACTCCCAGAGTACCCTCGGCGCCAATCACCAGTTGCCGTAGGTCATACCCAGCATTGTTTTTGATCAGGCCTCGATTAAGATCGAGCAGCTCGCCGGTACCGTTAACGACCTTCAAGCCTGCCACCCAATCACGGGTCATGCCGTGACGAATAACCTTAATGCCACCGGCATTGGTGGAAACATTGCCGCCGATCTGGCTCGAGCCACTGGATGCGAAATCAACGGGATAGAACAGCCCGCGCTCCATAGCATACTGCTGCACCTGCTCGGTCACTGCGCCAGCACCACAGCGCACCGTGCGGTCGATTGAACTAAAATCTTCTACATAATTGAGCCGATCCAAAGCCAGCACCAATTCCCCATTGGAGGCAACTGCACCACCACTGAGGCCTGTGCGCCCACCAGAAGGCACAATGGCCAGGCCCTCGCGAGCTGCAAGGCGCACAATTTCCTGGACCTGTTCAATACTATCGGGCAGCACCACCGCTGCCGGATTAGGTGTATACACCCGAGTCCAGTCGCAACCATAACGTTGTAAATCTTCGGTGCCGGTCAGCACCCTATCTGCACCAACTATATTCTCTAAAGCAGTCAGGACAATGTTGTCAATTGCGGCCAAGGTTATTGCCTCCGATATTTTTCACAGGTCACTGGTTCAGGCGGCACGTATGGTACCATATGCCTGGTTTTTTGCCGCACCGGCAAGCTCACCGGACCGCTTAGCCAACAACCTTTAAAGGACCCGAAAATCATGGCGCAGCAATCCCTAGAAAAAAGTAAAATAAAGTTTTTGCTACTTGAGGGCGTGCACCCTTCCGCACGCGCAACATTGCAGCAGTCTGGGTACAGCAACATTGAGGAGCACAAGAAGGCATTGCCCTTGGAAGAGCTCAAGGTCGCTATCGCCAATGCTCACTTCGTGGGAATTCGGTCTCGCACACAGCTCACCCAAGAGGTGTTCGACGCTGCCAAAAAACTCGTGGCCGTAGGCTGCTTTTGCATAGGCTCCAACCAGGTTGAACTTGACGCCGCTACCCGCCGTGGAATTACCGTGTTCAATGCGCCTTTTTCTAACACACGCAGCGTGGCCGAGTTGGTGCTCGCCGAGGCGATCCTTCTGCTGCGTGGTGTACCCAGCAAGAATGCGGCGGCCCACCGCGGCGAGTGGCAGAAAACAGCCGCCAACGCCTTTGAAATCCGAGGAAAAAAGCTGGGCATCATTGGCTACGGCAATATCGGTATGCAGCTTGGCGTGATCGCCGAGGGACTGGGCATGCAAGTGCAGTTTTATGACACCCGCAATAAACTACCCTTGGGTAATGCTCGGCAGGTACCGAGTCTCAATCAGCTGCTGGCCAGCTCCGATGTGGTGAGCCTGCATGTGCCTGAAAGTCCTGCCACACAAAACCTGATCGGAGCGGCGCAACTGGCACAGATGCCTGCTGGCAGCATCTTGATCAATGCCTCGCGCGGCACTGTGGTCGACATCGACGCGCTGGCTGATGCGCTACAAAGCGGCGCTTTGGGCGGTGCCGGCGTTGACGTATTCCCTGTGGAGCCGCGCTCCAACGATGATGAGTTCATGTCCCCCCTACGCCGCTTCGACAACACTTTTCTCACCCCGCATATAGGCGGCAGCACAACTGAGGCCCAGGAAAATATCGGCATGGAGGTGGCGGAGAAGCTGGCGCGTTATAGCGATACTGGGACTACAACGTCTTCTCTCAATTTCCCGGAAGTTGCTCTGCCGGAACATGCAGGATCCCATCGCCTATTACACATACACCGCAATGTGCCGGGCGTTCTGAGCGCTATTAATAGCGTGTTCTCAGAAAACCGAATTAATGTATCGGCCCAGTTCCTGCAAACTAACGATCAGGTCGGCTACGTCGTGATCGACATCGATGCCGAGTACAGTGATATGGCCCTTAAAAAGTTGGCCGCCATCGACGGCACGATTCGTAGCCGTGTCTTGTTCTAAACTAAGGCTGCGCCTTGCCCGACTGCCAAAAACCCTTCATTCACCCTAGCAATTTTTGTTTAACGGTATTTTTTGGCTCTATCGATAATTGCCGTCCATATCCTCACGGGGATATTGTTTAAGTAGTTTGGGCTGTCATTTTCCTTAGCCCTGTCTCTTATACACATCTGACGCTGCCGACGAATAGAGAGGTGTAG
>CAJXTK010000028.1 GCA_913061115.1 uncultured Haliea sp. | reverse complement strand
ATCTACACCTCTCTATTCGTCGGCAGCGTCAGATGTGTATAAGAGACAGCCCATGCACAGGTATTTAATTTCCAGATAATCATCAATGCCGTATTTGGAACCTTCGCGGCCGATACCTGACTCCTTCATGCCGCCGAATGGGGCAACCTCGGTAGAAATAACGCCTTCATTGATACCGACAATACCGTAGTCTAGTCCTTCCGCGACGCGCCAAATGCGGCCTATGTCGCGCGAATAAAAATAGGCAGAGAGTCCAAGAGGCGTGTCATTGCCGATGCGGATAGCGTCTTCTTCCGTCTTGAACTTGAACAGCGGGGCTATCGGGCCGAAGATTTCTTCGTTGTAGACATCCATCGTATCGTCCACATCTACCAGTACAGTGGGCTCATAAAAATTGTCCCCTGGCGCCTCACTGCCCTTGCCACCGATGAGTACCTTCGCACCTTTTGCCGTGGCGTCGTTCACGATAGCGCTGACCTTGTCAAAGGCTGCATTGTTGATCAGTGGGCCAATCGTTACGCCTTCCTGCGCGCCGTTACCCATTTTCAGTCCCTTGACGGCCGTAATCAGCTTTTCCGTAAAAGCATCGAACACCGATTCCTGCACTAGAATACGGTTGGCGCAGACACATGTTTGACCTGCATTGCGATACTTGGACGCCATGGCACCGATGACCGCTGCGTCGAGGTCAGCGTCATCAAATACAATAAACGGCGCGTTCCCTCCGAGTTCCATTGAGGTTTTTTTCACTGTGCCAGCACACTGTTCCATCAATAGTTTGCCGGTTGCAGTAGAACCCGTGAAAGTTAGCTTCCTCACGATTTTACTGCTGGTCATTTCTGTACCAATCGCGCTGGCGTTATTGCCGGTGACGATGTTAAACACGCCGGCGGGTATTCCGGCTCGCTGACCTAACTCAGCCAGCGCTAGCGCGCACAAAGGTGTTTCCATCGCGGGTTTCAATACCACAGTGCACCCGGCGGCGAGTGCAGGCCCGACCTTCCTGGTGATCATTGCAATAGGAAAATTCCATGGCGTAATCGCAGCGACAACCCCTACTGGTTGTTTTAGCGTGACAATGCGCTGGTTGGGATTGTTGGCACTGATGGTATCGCCATAAATTCGACGTCCCTCTTCGGCGAACCATTCAATGAAAGAAGCACCATAAGCCACCTCGCCTCGCGACTCAGCCAGTGGCTTGCCCTGTTCAGCAGTCATTAATTGAGCGAGGTCTTCCTGATTCTCCATGATGAGAGAGAACCAGCGTTTAAGAATAGCTGAACGCTCTTTGGCAACGACTTGACGCCAACTGGCAAAAGCAGTCTCAGCAGCATCAATGGCTCTGCGAGTTTCAGCAGCACCAGCGTCTGCGGCAGCGATAACTTCATCTTTAGTGGCAGGATTAAACACACTAACGGTAGCGCTATCGTCAGCGCTTACCCACTTGCCGTCAATGTATAATTGCGATCGCAGAAGGGATTGGTCTATCAATTTTAGCATTGGGTATCGTTGCTCCTAAAAATTTTGTTGCAGTTTACTTGCCAGCGAGTCGCGCAACAACCGGCGCGAACGTTTCTGCCATGTTATTTGTTCCGTCATCGAGCACTGCAATATAAGAAATACCGTAGGTTTCTCGGCGGCGTTGCAGTTCTTCGCAAATGAAGTCGACACTACCAATGAGGCAGTGCGGATGACTGAGGATATCGTCACCCGACATTCCTAAAGCATCGCCGATGGCGGCTGCCGTAGGTTTTTGTTGATCGGTAATGATAGTGCTGTAGGCACCGATCTCCAGCTCTATGTCTTTAAAACGCGCTCCGGCGCCACTTTTTATCCAGTCGATTTTTTTTGCCGTGGCAGCGGCGAGTCCTGATGCCATTCCATCGGGGCCAAGCATTCCTGCACGGTTATTAAAGTTCAGACTGATAATATCGGCTTCCTGTCCGGCAAAGCTTAGAATTTTTTTACTGCCACCTCCGATCATTAAGGGTGGGTAGGGCGCTTGTGCCGGTGTCGGTGTGCCAGAAAAACCGGACCATTTGATAAAGTCGCCGGCGACATCCAGCGGTTCACCTGACATGAACGCTTTATAGGCGTGCACGAATTCGGCGAAGCGCTCAAAGCGCTGCGGGAATTCATCAAACGGTAGATTAACGGCCTCGTATTCGTTTTTGATCCAGCCTGCGCCGAGACCGAACTCCAGTCGCCCTTCAGACAGGTAGTCCATAGTGGCGGCTTCTTTGGCCAGGATGATTGGGTGACGATAATCGTTGCAAAAAACACGGCAACCTACGCGCAGTGTGCTCGTTTGTTCCAGTGCCATTGCGATCGCAGGCACTGCAGCCAGCATTTGTGGGGGGTGGTAGGTGCTGTCTAGAGCGGGCCCTGCACTGAGGAAATGATCGGCCAGGAAAAAAGTGGAATAGCCGAGGTCTTCTGTTTTTGCGATCAGGTTGCGCCAGTTGGCGGGTGAATCTGTGTTAAAGCTTTGCAGTGAAAACCGAAAGGGCTTGTGCTCGCTCATGTCTCGTACTCCAAAAAGCTCAAGATAGTTTTCTAATGGCCACTGGGATACTGCTCTGCCGACACATGCCGGAATACCTCTCCGCATTTTCTAAGTTGTCGATCAGGCGGTTGGTGTTACTGCCGATTTCTCGAACCCTCTGATCAGCATTCGCAGTGGGATCGGGAGAGCCGCCCCAGCAGTGCGACATCGAGATAACGCCGGGCCTGATGTCATCGCTGGCCGTCACGACAGCGGGGATGGAACCGTGGAGTGAGTGCACTTCCACAATGTCTCCGTCGGCGACTTGAAGCGCTGCCAGTTCCTGGGGGTGCATGAAAGCGGGGTTGGTGGTGCCCTTGCTCTTCAGCAGGCTCAGTTCTGGCCCGGTAGAGTTGTAGGTGTTTTTCATACGGCGACTGATCAATAGCAGTGGATAGTCTTTCGTGCCCGAAGATTTCATATCGTTATGGGAAGCCTCCAGTTCCTGTTCCAGCCCCGGCGGGAACAGCTGCAAGCGCCCGCGCGTTGTCGGATCGGGCGCGTCAAGAATGACGTCCGGCACATCGAAGATTTTGCCGCCTTCGGTGTTGTAAATCTCTTGTAAGGGTACGCGTGAACCTTGGGTGATATTTGCCAGCAAATCGAATTTTTTGGGTTTTTCTTGCATGTTTATCGGTCCGTTGGCCATGCTCATGTTGAGCCCCATACGCTTGCCCATGGCCCAGAAAAACTCCCACTCTTCTATTTTATCGCCTTCGGCCTCGACGACAGTTTGGGTGTATTGGCTGTAAGGTTTGTCGTGCCATATATCGGTGAGCAGGGTGACATCCTCACGCTCCAGACACATTTTTGGGGCTAACACATAATCAGCCATTTGCGCTGTCGCCGCCATTTTTATATCAATGCAGACTAGCAGCTCCAGACCTGACAGCGCCGCATGCGTCTTCTCCTGGTCAGGCCAGGCTAGCAGGGGGTTTCCACCGACGCAGATCAGTGCCTTGATCTGTCCCTCGCCCTCCAGAAGCATCTCGTCACTGATGACAGCGGTGGGCATTTCCTTGAGTGGACCATAGGGCGAAAGCACCACCGTTTCACAAATATCTTCAGACACACGGCTCTTTACGCCGTCTGTGAGCCACTGTGGCTGTGGCCCTGTGGCTTCGGCACTGCGAGGGCCGGTGGGGGTGAGAACGCCGGGATTAGGCAGGCGTTCGCCTTCGCGATAGTGCCGTCCGCAGATCGCGTTTAGAGATTGTACAAGGTGTTGCAATAGATTGGGATGAGGTCCCATCTCTGGCCCTGTGCCGGTAACGGCAGTACCGCGAGGGCCGGCAGCAAACATTCTGGCGGCCTCAATAATCTGGTTGGCTGGAATGCCGGCCGCAGCAGACACGGCTTCGGGCGTGAAGCGTCGGGTGTGTTCTGTGAGTTGCTCCAGTCCTTCAACATTGTCTAGGCAAAACGCTTTATCGTGCAGTTCCTCTGCGAGGATCACGGCAATAATTGCGGCTAAGATTGCGGCGTCTTGACCCGGACGTACCTGCAGATGCAGGTCGGCGCGACTCGCCACCTCTGTCACGCGTGGGTCGATACAAATGACCTTTATGCCGCGCTTCTTGCCATCGCGCAGGGCGTTATGAGGGCTAAAAGCAGGAATGCCGCCGGGTATGGAAAAGTGTGATACCAAAGTGTTGTTGCCGATGATCATGGCAACATCAGAATCATTCCACATGTGGCTGCCACCGTTCCACCAGCCCATACGAGTCGGTCCGATTGCCACCTTGGCGGGTTGGTCAATGGTCACACTTGTGTAGTAAGAGGGGGAATCAATGGCCGCGTGAAATGCTCTGGCCACGTCGTGGGCCGCTGAATTCTGGTAAGAGTAGGTGCCGTTGTAGCTGGCGATACTGCGTGGGCCGTAGGTGTCCAGTATGGTCTGCAGTTGCGTGGCTATCTCATCCATCGCCAGCTCGGTACCAATGGCGTTAAACGACCCATCGGGCTGCTTTTTTTGTGATTGTTGCAGGCGAGTAGGGTGGTCAATCTGGTCTATCATTTGCCGGCCCTTGATACAGGTGTAGCCGCCATACATTTCATTGCTGGTGTCTGGCACTAGGGCTATTAGTCGATTGTCTTCGACTGTTGCCTCCATCGGACAGTAGGCATGACAGAATCGACAATATGTTTTTACTGTTTTAGTCGCCATCTAATTGCAATCCTATAGTCGTTGCCTACTTAGTGAAACCCAGTGTTTATTCAGTAAAAAAATCTGCTCGGGGCCTTCCCTCCGGGTCGTATACGGGCTCTTCCAATGCCACTTTAAATTTTGACACCTCGGTGTCACTCACGCCGTACTTGCCCAGGCTGGCGAGCATGTTCTGGTAGTAGGGGCCTGCCAAATGTGCCGCTAGATCCTCTACCGAAGCCCAGTTTTCGTAGACGTAGACTCGCGTGTCGGAGGTCGGGTCTGCAGACCAAACGTAATGCCGACAACCCTTTTGTGTGCGCGTTTCCTCCACCAAAGTTGCCGTTTCCGCAAGCGCCTTTTCACGCTCTAGGGCAGGGAGATGGAGAGTGCCGGCAATCAGTACAGTCATGATCAATCCTGAGCAATAAATGGGCTATTGAGTGGACTATTAAGTGGACTATTAAGTGGGTAAGGTGAACCCTTGAAACAGTAGCAGAGTAGGTGCATTAAAACAATCAGGGTTGACTGATTTTTTGGGAGCCGTTATCGTATGCGGCCCACTAACCGGATACATTACAGCTATGACAGAACTGATAAACAGGCAGTATTATCTCGCCTCACGTCCCGTGGGGCAGCCCGATGCAAACAACGTGCCTGTGCGAGACGTTCCCGTCGCCGAGCCGGCCGATGGGGAGGTAGTATTGCGCAATCTGTATATTTCGCTGGACCCCGCTATTCGCGGTTGGATGGGCGATGACCCCAATTATATAGAGCCGATCACTCTGGGCGATGCCGTGCGTAGTTCCGTTATTGGCCGCGTGGTCAAAAGCAATAGTCCAGACTATGCGGTGGGCGATGTTGCTATGAGCCTGGGGGGATGGGAGCAGTATACAACGGCGCAGGCCGTAACCCTCAACAAGCTGGATGAAAGCGCCGGCATTCCACTCAGTACTTTTATGGGCGTGCTGGGCCCGACGGGCCTGACCGCCTATTTCGGTTTGTTGGACGTTGGCAAGCCCAAGGCCGGTGAGACAGTGCTCGTCAGCGCTGCCGCTGGTGCGGTGGGCTCAGTTGTGGGGCAGATCGCCAAGATGCAAGGTTGTCGGGTGGTGGGTATGGCCGGCAGTGATGACAAGTGCCGTTGGATCAAGGAAGACCTGGGCTTCGATGAGGTGATCAACTATAAGACCTGTGGCGATTATGAGGCGGCCATTCGAAAAGCCTGCCCTGAGGGTGTCGACGTCTATTTTGATAATGTGGGCGGCGATATTATGGATGCTGCATTAAACTGCCTCAATAAATTTGCACGGGTGGCTGTTTGTGGCTGGATCTCAACCTACAACGTTCCCAATGCACCGGGCCCTACCAATTTATGGCAACTGGTCGCCGAGAGCGTCACTATGCAGGGGTTCACATTGCTGGATTATCTGGATCGTTTTGAAGAGGGCATTGGACAATTGGTTGAGTGGCTAATGGCTGGAGAGATTACGTCACGCGAAGAGATTGTCGACGGGCTCGATAATGTGTTGCCCACATTTCTTAAATTATTCGATGGCTCCAATACAGGCAAACTGTTGATTCGGATTCCCGAGGAGTAGCGTGTAGCTCGAATCGATATGTGTGAGCGTGCCCGTCTGTCATTGCAAAAAAAATGTTGATGTCAATTTATTGAGCTAAAACCTTCAGCAAGGGCTCTATAAGCGTTGCCTCGTTGCGATTGGAGGTGATGTTGAATTTCGAGGGAATACCGCCAAGCCTGACAATGATAGTTTCGGTCTTTCGGTTAATCATGATCAGCTGCAACCCCATGCCCTCAATCCAAAAAGTCTCAGGCAACGTTGGTAGCCCACTATAAATATGGTAGCCATAGGCATTGCCCACAGATTCGCCTGTCGCTTGGACAAAAAACCACTCTGGAGTTACGGTGTCGTTAATCATTTTTTCTATCCAATGGCTAGACACCACGGTGTTGCTTTGGTTGAGATACACATTGCCAATAGCCAACCAAGATCGTGCGGTGGCGAACAGGCAACAGTAGCCGGCACTATTGATAATGGCAGCGTCTTCTAGACCCAAAGGGAACCACAATTTTTCTTCAATCAGGCGATTCAGTGGTTGCTTATAAATGCGCCCCAGTATGAGATTCAATAGGTGGTAGTTAATGTTGTCATAACGGAATGCGCGATCCCCGGCAAATGAAATTTCAGCCAGCGGCGTTACAAGGCCTTTACCTTTTAACGTGGCACTAAGGTCCTCTGACGCAGATTGTATGCCCGACGTGTGTCTCAGCAAATCTCGAATAGTTAACCCTTCATTATTCGTGACAACAATCTCTGGAAGATAGTGCGAAACCGAATCGTTTTCTGATTGAATTTTACCTTCATCGATCGCGATGCCAATCATGAGCGCAATAATATTTTTTGCCATAGACATGCCATTAATATTCCTGCCACGATCAGCATCCTGTGCGTAACGTTCATAGACAATTTGGCCGTTCTTTTGCACAAGTAGGGCTTCTGTTTGGCTTCTCTCGAACCAAGCATCGAGGGGGTCGCTATCCTCTGAATGTGACACTAATATTGGAACGAAATCAGTCGACGTTACCCCGTTAATGCCTTCAGGCATGGATGCTAGGAATGAATCTTGAGATTTCAATAAATCATTGATATGAGCATTCGCCTCCAGCATAAGGCCATCTAGAAGGGTTGTTTTGTATGGACTGAGCATCAGAAGCGCAAGTATCACGGAAAAAGATCCTGCTACTATCGCAATTTTTCGCCAGCGTTTGCGGCTCCCGCTCATATCTTTACCTAGGCCGGGCGTTCCGACGTGAATAGTGCTGACAGTGTTGTACATACTGCATCTGTCCCGACATTAAAAACAGCCCGCTGGGCTGCACATGTCCAGATCGTGGCAATAGTCAGTATCCGATGATGGATGATGGGCTCAGCCTGTTGGGGGGGTGTAAGTGCCACTCATGTCTGAAGGCCCGTTATAAATAAAGCTGTAGTGCCTTAACTGAAACAACCATTGGCCGCCTTGTTTGACATAGGTGTCCAGATAGCGGCTCACCATTGTGCTGGCATTGCCTTCATGGTCACGGGTGTATTCATGCAGGTACCAATGGCCGCTGGCGCTGTCGCCGTTTATTTCAAACACGCCTGAACTAGGCAGCATCAAGGCAAACTCAAAGCCGCCCATCATCTGTAGCCACAGGGCGAGGATATTGTCGCGCCCGCTCACGGGTGTGCCGAGCAGATTCCAGACCCCATCCTCTGCCCAGGTGGCTATCCAGGCGTCAGCATCCCTGCGATTTACGGCATCGGTATAGCGCCCCATGAGGTTTCTCAGCGCCAGTTCATCTTCAATTGGATTCATCGTTTGTTCCTCTTAGATCGGCAGGAAGATACTGTAGCGTCAGTAAGCGATAAAAGAAACAAACGAGACTGTTTTTAAAGGATTTGAGCTGCTACTATCTATGAACGACTACCTTACCATCCTAATAACGACTAGTTGATACGACACCCGAGGTGAGCTGATGGATTTGACTGCATATCAATATTTACAGGGCAATTATGCCCCCGTCGATGAAGAACGTGATTTCGGCGAAGACCAGCTGACGGTTGAGGGCGAAGTGCCTGCCAATCTGTCGGGTGCTTTTATGCGTGACGGCGCCAATGTGGCGTTTCAGCCAAACTATTATGTCTATCCGTTAGATGGCGATGGCATGGTGCATGCTGTGTATTTCAAGGATGGTCAGGTTCAGTATAAAAATCGCTGGGTTGAAACAAGCCACCTTAAAACAGAACGAAAGTTTAATCGCACGATTTATGGCAGTGTAGGCAAGCTCCTCGAGGTGCCAGAGGAGGTAATAGAAGCCGGGGGCGAGCCGAGCCCCGTAAGGAATACGGCTAATACCAACGTGATTTATCATGGGGATAAACTTTTCGCAATGTGGGAAGGCGGCTTCCCGCATTTGCTCAACAACGATCTGTCTACGGTGGGTTTGTATGATTATGGTGGGGCGCTGAAGCCCGGCGATGCGCTGACGGCGCACCCGAAGGTGTGTCCCGATACCGGTCAGCTTGTGACATGTACTCAGCGTTGGGATAGTCCCAATTACTCCGTCCAGATTTTTGATGCCGGCGGCAAGCACCTCAAAATGATTCCCGTCCAGTTTGAGCGCAAGGGCATCATTCACGATCTTCAGATTACAGACAACTACGTGATTATTTTCTATGCGCCGGCGTTTCATAGCTTAGAAAAAGCCATGAAGGGCGAAGATCCCTTTATGTGGGAACCCGAACTGGGCACCAAGATCATCGTTATCCCCCGCGACGGTAACGGTAAGCAAATGGTATTTGAAACGGACCCGTTTTTTAGCTGGCACTTTTGTAACGGGTTTGAGAAAGGTGGCAAGCTGGTCATTGATTACATCTGGATCCGCTCTATTCCTTTTGCGCAGGCACAGGCAAGCGGAGCAGAAAAACAACCGCGCAGAATGCATCGCATGACATTAGATCTGAAAACCAAAAAGGTGGTCGATGAGGAGTTCTCAGATATTTTTTGCGAGTTCTCTCGCGTGGACGAGCGTAAGATGGGCAAGGAATACCGGTACGGCTTTGCGGCGTCCTCTAATCGAGAATGGGGTGATGCGCACGGTTATAATTGTAGCGGACGCTACGATTTTGAGACTGGAGAAGTCGAGCTATACGAGTTTGGCTCCGAAGCAAATGCAAGCGAACCGGTCTATGTGCCTAACCCCGATAGTGAGCATGAAGAAGACGGCTGGGTGATGTCTTTTGTTCACAACCCGGGCGAGGGTGCATTCCTTTCTATTCTTAGCGCCGACGATTTTAAGCGTGGTCCTGTCGCTAAGATACATATTCCAGGGCGTGTGCCTAACGGATTTCATGCTAACTGGATGCAGGGTCTTACATTGAAGTGATAATAAAAAATGATAATACCTTGAAGAGAATTTAACGATGAAGACAGATCAATACGCACAGCAAGTATCGGGAGTGATCAATGTCATTGGATAAAAAACAGTTTCTACAAGCCTATCGCACCATGCGTACGATTCGTGATTTTGAATATCGCGTCAGTGATGAATTCGGTAAAGGTAATATCCCAGGCTTCCTTCACCTGTATGCGGGGCAGGAAGCGATCGCGACCGGCATGTGCATGAATTTATCGGATGAAGATTACATCGTTAGCACCCATCGCGGCCATGGCCACTGCATAGCCAAGGGCGGTGATGTTGGCGACATGATGAAAGAGATTATGGCCAAGCAGGGTGGCAGTTGCGCGGGTAAAGGCGGCTCGATGCACATCGCTGCAGTTGAGAAGGGTATGTTAGGTGCCAATGCGATTGTGGGGGGTGGTCCTCCGCTGATTGTCGGCGCGGCTTTGTCAGCAAAAACACTTGGAACGGGTAGTGTCGGAGTGTCATTTACTGGGGACGGAGGGTCTAATCAAGGGACCACTTTTGAGGCGATGAACCTAGCGGTAGTGTTGCAGGTTCCTGCCATCTTTATGTTTGAAAATAACGGCTATGGGGAAGGCACTGCCGCAGGTTATGCCGTGGGCTCCAAAGATATCGCCAGTCGCGCGGCAGCCTTTGGTATGCCCGCTTTGAAAGTGGACGGCGCAGACATTTTTGAAACCTATAAAACGTGCAAAAAAGCAGTGGATCACTGCCGCAGTGGTAAGGGTCCAATCGCAATCGAGGCGAGCATCACGCGCTTCCGCGGCCATTTCGAAGGCGATGCTCAGCAGTATCGGGGCAAGGGGGAAGTTAAGCGTCTGATGAAAGATCTGGACTGTCTGAAAATCGCTAGCGACATCGCCATCAAGAAAAAGTTGGCCACCAAGGCAGAGTTAAAGGCTATCGATAAGGAAGTGGCTGCCTACATTGATGAAGCCGCCACAGCGGCTTTGGCTGCGCCTAGCCCTGATGTGTCAGAGCTATTGACTGATGTCTATAGCTCTGCGTATTAAGACCAGTCCTAAGAACAGCGCGCTAACGCCGACAGAATCTGGAGTGAACAAGTAATGCCAATAAAGACTTATAGACAGGCGATCAATGAAGCCATGGCGCAGGAAATGCGCCAGGACAGTACGGTTATTGTGATTGGTGAAGACGTTGCCGGTGGAGCAGGCTGTGACGGTGAACGTGATGCCTACGGTGGCGTTATGGGCGTAACGAAAGGCCTTTTCCCTGAGTTTGGTGAGAGCCGAGTGATCGATACGCCGATTACCGAGTCTGCCATCATGGGGGCAGCGGCTGGTGCTGCGCAGACGGGATTGCGTCCCATCGCTGAATTAATGTTTATGGATTTTCTCGGTGTGTGTTTCGACCAGATCTATAATCAGGCAGCAAAATTCCGTTATATGTTCGGTGGTAAAGCGCAGTGTCCGATGGTGGTGCGCACCATGGCGGGCGCAGGTTTGCGTGGCGGTGCACAACACTCTCAGAATCTGACACAGATGGTCACCATGGTGCCGGGTTTAAAAGTGGTATGCCCAACGAATGCCTATGATGCTAAAGGTTTGCTGATTACCGCGATTCGTGACAATGATTGCGTTATTTTTGTGGAAGATAAGTTTCTCTATGAAACCAGCTGTGAAGTGCCTGATGAGATGTATACCATTCCCTTTGGTGAAGCGAACTTCCTTAGGGAAGGGACAGACGTCACCATAGTTGGCATCTCTAATACAGTCAATAAAGCGCTTGCGGTCGCTGATCGATTAGCAGCCGAGGGCATCAGCTGCGACGTGATTGACCCACGCACGACGTCCCCGCTCGATGAAGAATCGATTATCGAAAGCGTTGAAGTCACTGGACGGTTGGTGATTGTAGACGAGATGACACCGCGCTGCGGCGTGGCGGCAGATATTTCCAGTATCGTTGCCGAAAAAGCCTTTGGTTCGCTGCGAGCGCCAATCATGAAAGTCACTGCCGCGCATTCGCCCATTCCGTTTGCGCCGGCATTGGAAGATGCTTGGATGCCGCAGGAGAGCGATATTGAAGCGGCAGTGCGTGCTGTTCTGGGGTATACGCGATGAGTACACTGCACGCCCTCACCGTGCCTAAGTGGGGAATGTCGATGGAGGAGGGTGAAATAACAGAGTGGCGCGTGTCGATTGGCGACAAGCTTGCGGTCGGTGATGAGCTGGTTGATATCGAAACGTCCAAAATCGTCAATGCAGCAGAATGTCAGGTCGCAGGCACTTTGGTCAGGATCATCGGTGAAGTTGGGCAGACGCTAAAGGTCGGCATGCTGATGGGTGTTGTGGCCACCGGTGACGCCAGCGAAGCACAGATCGACGATTTTGTAGTCGGGTTTGTGCCCGATGCATCCGGTTCCTCTTTAGCGCAGTCTTCGGAAGCCGGCGCGCCTGCTACACCTGCATCGCAGGCACAGCCAGTTGCTCGTGCTATTCCAGTAGCTACTGCCACGCCGGTATCTGCTGGCGCTCTGTCACAAGGGCCAGATGATGCTGGTGTAAATGCTTCTGCTGTCGCGCGACGCATTGCCAGAGCGCACAATATCAACCTCAATAATGTACCGGCGACCGGTCGCAACGGCCGCGTTTCAAAGCGTGATGTCGAACAGGCGGGTGTTATACGCGCTGCAGTGCCAGCCATTGCTTCCCGTGGTGCAGCGCCTGTATCTGGCCCGCAGCGTTCCACGGAGGATGACTCGCATATTGCCTCTACGCCGGTAGCGAGACGACTGGCGCGATCTCTGAACATTAATCTGAACGATGTCACGGCTACGGGTAAGCGTGGGCGAGTCAGTAAAGAAGATGTTGAGAAGGCCGCGGTGGCGGAGACCGGTGTAGCGTACTATCGAGAGCAGAAACTGAGCGGTATGCGCAAGACGATTGCCGCACGCTTGACTGAATCCAAACAGACCATCCCACATTATCGTGTGAGTGTGGATGTCGAGATTGACAGCCTGTTGCAACAGCGCGCGTATATGAATGGCACGCTGGGTCACAAAATATCCGTCAATGATTTTGTGATTAAAGCCTGTGCCGGTGCGTTAGAGCAAGTGCCCGAAGTCAATGTGCAATACGCAGAGGATTGTATTCGACAGTTCGATCAGGTCGATATTTCTATGGCTGTCGCAGTGAAAGGCGGATTGATAACACCCGTTATCAGGAATGTCGCTGCCAAAGGGTTGCCGCAAATCGCCGCTGCATCCAGTGATCTGGCGCATCGTGCACAGGCGGGGACATTAGGCGTAGATGAATTTCAGGGGGGTACATTTAGTATTTCGAACCTTGGCATGTTCGGCGTCGACCAGTTTGACGCCATTATTAATCTGCCACAGGCGGCAATTCTGGCGGTGGCGGCGGGCGTTAAAAAACCTGTTGTGCGTGGTGACAGTATTGTCCCGGCTACGGTGATGCGCGTTTCTCTGTCGGCTGATCATCGGGCTATTGACGGTGCGATAGCCGCACAGTTTTTGAAGTCATTAAAGGGTTTTCTTGAAAATCCGGCGTCCATGCTTTTATAGAGTGGCTTTACATGCAGTGGTCTGCCGAGGAAAAAGAGATGAAATTATGAGTAATCAAGTGCCAATCGCAGAGGGTTTGTTCACTTGGCCGTCTGCAAAGCCAGCACTTCTGGCGAGTCGCTGTAGGAAGTGCGGCATTGCTGCGTTTCCCGTGGCGAGTTCGTGTATGGCGTGTTCCGGGCAAGACGTCGAAATAGAGGAATTGCCATCGCGTGGGACGCTATGGACCTGGACCGTACAGCAGTTTATGCCAAAAAATCCTTATAGAAGTGATGAGACGCCAGAGACATTCATTCCTTATGGCGTCGGTTATCTTGAGCTACCGGGTGGCGTTAGGGTGGAGGGTCGTCTTACGGAAAATGATCCGCAGAAGTTGCAGATTGGCATGAAAATGGACGTTGTGTTTGAACCGTATCGGACCGAGGACAACGGTGATGAGGTGATTAACTTCTTTTTTAGGCCGGTGCAATAGTCACAGTAAATTTGAATAGCCATAGAATAAACGAGAGACAGAGTCATGGACGTAGCAATAGTTGGCATAGGCATTCACCCCTTTGGTCGCACGCCTGCGCGCAGCGGGCTGCAGCAGGGCGCTTATGCCGCCCGTTTGGCACTGCAAGATGCTGGCATTGAATGGCGTGATATTCAGTTCGCTTTTGGCGGCAGTGCCAGTGCAGGCAGTGCTGACGCGCTGGTCAACGAGCTGGGGTTGACCGGTATCCCTTTTATCAATGTCGCCAATGGTTGTGCCACCGGTGGCAGTTCATTGATCTCTGCCTATAACGCCATTAAGTCAGGTGAATATGATGTCGGCATGGTGACTGGCTTTGACAAGCACGACCGCGGCGCTTTCAATGCAGACCCAGAGGAGCTTGGCATCGGACAGTGGTATGGCGAGGTGGGCATGATGATGACGACCCAGTTTTTTGCCATGAAAATTCAGAAGTACATGCACGATCATGCGATCAGCCATGACACGTTGGCCAAGGTCTCCGAAAAAGCGTTTATCAATGGCTCTAAAAATCCGAACGCGTGGCGTACTGAGCCCATTAGTGTCGATGAAATTATCAACTCCACTATGGTGAATGACCCTCTTACCAAGTTTATGTTTTGCTCGCCGGCTGAAGGAGGCGTTGCGCTCATCCTTTGTCGGGCAGATCACGCCAAACGGTATACCGACACGCCGGTCTACCTCAAGGGGGCGACGATGAAATCCCGTCGCTTCGGTTCTTTTGAGGTTTTCTCGCCGAGCCAGGCATTGCAGCAGGTTGACGGCCCGACGGTAGACGCGTCAAAAGCGGCCTTCGAGATGGCGGGCGTGGGCCCGAAAGATATGGATGTGATGCAGTTACAGGATACCGAGGTTGGGGCTGAGATCATGCATATGTCTGAGAACGGCTTCTGTGAAGACGGTGAACAAGAAGCGCTCATCCAGCAAGGTGCGACTCACATTGGTGGCAGCATGCCCGTCAATACAGATGGCGGCTGTCTTGCCAATGGTGAGCCAATAGGGGCTTCCGGATTGAGGCAGGTCTACGAAAATGTGCTGCAACTGCGAGGACAGGCGGGCGACCATCAGGTGCCGCATGATCCGAAACTGGCCTATACCCATGTTTACGGCGCGCCCGGTATCAGTGCCATCACGATTTTACAGCGCTAGCCCATCAGCAAAGAGGTTTGCCCCATGAATGAGAAAGTGAACTTGACGCCGGAACAAATTGCTGCCCGTGATCCTTCAGAGACGTTTCAGGACCTTCTTGACCGGGAAAAGGTGGCTGTTCCTGCGGCTCTGCGTGAGAGCACGGATACGTATCTCGGCTCAGCAGATATTCCTGTAGAGCGTTATATCTCGCAAGAATTTTTCGATCGAGAAGTAGAAAAAGTCTGGCGTAAAACGTGGCAGGTGGCCTGCCGCGAAAGTCGTCTGCGACATTCTGGCGATTACTTTGTATACGACATCGTTAACGATTCTATTGTGTTAACACGTGCAGAGTCCGGAGAACTGAAAGGGTTTTACAATTCTTGTCTGCATAGGGGCCGGGCACTGAAACGTGGTTCTGGACACTCCGAAAACTTGCGCTGCCCTTATCATGGATGGACCTGGACGCTCGACGGTGAATTCGATAGTGCGCCATGCCAGTGGGACTTTCCGCATATAAAAAAGGAAGACAATACATTGCCGGAGGTGCGAGTAGCGACTTGGGGTGGGTGGGTCTTTATCAATATGGATGATGAGGCGCCTGGGCTTGAGGAGTACATGGAAGTCTTGCCGGAGCACATGAATCAGTGGAAACACGAGCAGCGATATGTGTCGATGCACGTTGAGAAAGTGATCGGCGCTAATTGGAAAGTGGTGCTGGAGGCTTTTATCGAGTCTTACCATGCCATCGCCACGCATCCCCAGTTGATGGCATTCCAAGCGATTGACAACTCTCAGTATGATGTTTGGGGTGATCATGTCAGTCGCACGATTACTGCCTACGGAGTACCTAATCCGACGCATGCCGACAAATTTACTGAACAGGATTCCATGGATGCGATGATGAAGCTCGCTGGAATGGAGGACCGTCCCGAGCTATCACCCGGCCAGACCGCGCGGGAAAAACTCGCCGAAATCAGTCTGCCGGGTGCGAACGAGCAAGCCGGTGAAAACTTTGAAGGGCGCGCCACCATGTCTGAGTTAATGGATTCGACCCTGTACTCGCTGTTTCCCAATTTTGCGCCCTGGGCCGGTCATGGCACTGTTATTACCTATCGCCATCGACCTAATGGCGATGATGTGAACAGTTCAATTATGGATATATTTATGCTGACGCGGTATCCCGAGGGCACTGAGCCCCCGGATGATGTGCCAACGTTCAGTCTGGGCATTGATGAGCCCTTCAGCAGCGCTGCAGAGGTAATGGGCGCGGGGTTGTCCAACGTGTTCAATCAGGATGGCGTCAATCTGCCACAGGTACAGAAAGGCCTTAAGGCCTCAAAGAAAGGTGCTATCTCTCTAGGTAATTATCAGGAAGTGCGCATTCGTCAGTTTCACCGGACGTTAGATAAATATCTAAACGCCTAGACGTCCAGAATTAATGGTAGAGATACATGCTATGAACGATCTGTTACAGCCATTTTCCCTTGAGGGTAAAGTTGCCCTTGTCACGGGTGCGTCGAGCGGATTCGGCAAGCACTTCGCGACGGTTCTTTCTCAGGCGGGCGCTAAAGTCGTATTGGCGGCGCGTCGCACAGAGCTTATACAGGCCGAAGCCGATAAGATCATTGCCGGCGGTGGCGAGGCCATGGCGGTCACTATGGATGTGACCAGCAGTGCGAGTATTGCTGCCGCTCTGGATGAGATCGAGTCCGCTTTCGGCGTGGTGACAATAGTGGTCAACAATGCGGGTATTACTATTCCAAAGTTGTTGCTTGATCTGAGTGATGATGACTGGAGCAATGTGATTGATACCAACCTGACCGGTGTGGCGTATGTCGCACGCGAGTCGGCTCGCCGTATGATCGCTGCCGGTGTTGGCGGGAGTATCGTTAATATCGCCTCTATCCTCGCTGAGCGTGTGCAAAAAGCCCTGACCAATTACGCGGCATCAAAAGCTGCCGTCGTCCAGTTCACCAAGGCTGCTGCACTTGAATTCGCACAATACAATATTCGTGTGAATGCGCTGTGCCCTGGCTATTTTAACACTGACTTGAACAGCGAATGGTTCAAAACGAGCGAAGGGCAGGCGCTGATTAAGCGTATTCCACAGCGCCGGACGGGAACACTAAGCGAATTGAACGGACCTCTGTTGTTGTTGGCCTCCGATGCGGGCTCGCTGATGACCGGCTCAGCGGTCACAGTGGACGGCGGACATGTATTGTCTGAGTTGTAGCACGCTGCACGACTTACCAAACTGAAGAGATTGACGCACTGATGAAAAACCCTTTGACCGCTGAGCGTATAAAGCGAGATGGCGCACTGTGGGGCAATACGACGATTGCTCAAGCGGCGTGGCGTAAAGCACAGGAGCGGCCCGATGAAGTGGCGATCTATCTTGAGGGAGAGGCTTCGATTACCTATGGCTCTATTGCCGACGAAGCTAGACGTCTGGTCACAGGGTTACAGACGCTTGGCATGAAAGCGGGAGACGTCATCAGTTTTCAGCTGCCCAACTGGCGAGAGTCTGTGGTGGTTGATATCGCGGCCTCTGCAATGGGGCTAATCGTTAATCCGGTGATACCGATTTACCGTGACCACGAGCTGCGCTTTATACTCAAAGACGTCGGGGCCAGACTGATCTATATTCCAGAGCGGGTTCGCAGCTTGGAGTTTCCGTCCATGCTGGCGTCGTTGCGTGCTGAATTACCTGATCTTGAATACGTGGTTACCGTCAGAGCCGAAGGACAGCACGATGACATGCTGTGTTATGAGGATCTGGTAGAGAATGTTCAGGTAGATCTCGACACATTGCCGATGGTTGATCCCAACTCGGTCAAGGCTATTCTCTATACATCGGGCACCACCGGAACGCCTAAAGCGGTGATGCATAGCCACAACACGCTGGCCAGAGTGATTCAAAATTCGCTGGATTATTGGCAGATGGATGAGCGCGATGTGATGTTGATGCCATCTCCGGTGACGCATATTACAGGCTATGGCTCGGGCATGGTGCTGCCGTTTGTGACGTCGGTTAAATCTGCTCTTATGCCGCGCTGGGATGCGGATGCCGCTGTGGCATTTATTAATGAGGTTGGCGCTACTGCCAGTGTAGGCGCAACACCTTTTTTGGTGGAGCTGGTGGCAGCTGCAAAGCGGCACAATACCGGCTTGCCGACTATGCGGCTATTTGCCTGCGGCGGTGCCGCAGTGCCGCCACAGGTAATTGATGAGGCCTGTGAGGGTTTGGACAATTGTCGTGCGTTTCGAGTTTACGGTAGTACGGAAACGCCCATAATCACCTTGGGCTTTGTCGGCGATGGGCAGCAAAAACTGGCGTCCGAAACCGATGGAGTGATTTATGCCTATGAGGTAAAAATACTGGATGACCACGGTGTAGCGGTGCCCAACGGTGAGGACGGAGAAATTGCCGCGCGCGGTGCGGGCATGATGCTGGGGTACGCTGATCCCGAGCAGAACGCGCAGGCGCACGACAGCGAGGGGTTCTTTTTGACCGGGGATATTGGTCATATCACGTCTGATAATGCCATTCTGATTACTGACCGAAAGAAAGACATCATTATTCGCGGTGGAGAAAATATCAGCGCCAAGGAAGTGGAAGATGTTTTACACGATCATCCGGATATTCGTGAGGTGGCGATAGTCGCTATGCCCCATGAGCGTCTGGGCGAAGGTGTGTGTGCCTACATTGTCCCTGTGTCCAAGGAGAGTGTATTGGATATCGCGGAGGTAGCTCGGTTTGCGAACGCTGCATTATTGGCGAAGCAGAAAATACCGCAGCATGTCGCAATCGTGTCAGACCTTCCGCGTACTGCGAGCGGAAAAGTACGCAAGGATGTTCTGCGTCGGCAAATCAGGGAAATCATAGCGCAGGGTCAGTAGCGGCGTGCTAGAGCCGCCAGGTACGTGCACAGAAGATCAATCGTCGGACCAGACCACAAGGTTTGAAGGGTCTGATGGCTCACTAAACACTTCATCAACAGGTAATTGGGTATGACAACATTGGCAGGCAAGACCGCGGTGGTTCTGGGTGCATCCGGCACTGCAAATTTTGGATCTGAAATTGCTCGACGATTAGCGGCACAGGGCGCGAACATTGTGGTGGCGGCGCGACGCAAGGAGCCGCTCGACCAGCTTGCATCTGAGCTGGGGGGCACGTCAGTCGCTTGCGATGTCACCCGAGAAGGTGATATTGAAAATCTGTTTAAGGTGGCTTCAAGTACTTATGGGCAGGTCGATATAGCGGTCTTTTCAGCGGGCATTCATTCAGGTGTCCTGATCGCTGAATTGACAGCAGAGGATATTCGCCCGACCCTCGACGTTAGCCTGGTCGGCGCGCTGCTATTCTTTCGATATGCGGCGGCCGCCATGACCGAAGGAGGCTCTGTGGTGACGATTTCTTCGCTGACCGCGCGTATTCCCGGTCCTGGCCTGGCAGCGTATTCCGCCGCGCGCGCCGGTATCGATTATGCCATCAAGGTCGCCGCAGTAGAGTACGGTGATCAAAATGTGCGCTTTAATTCGATTGCCGCAGGCTTAATCCAGACCGATATGACAGAGGCGTTCTTTTCTATGCAGCCGGTTATTCAGGGTCACATGGATGCCACGCCTTGTGGTCGCATGGGTACGCTTGATGATATGGCTGAGGCCGCATTATTCCTTGCCGATGGTCAGCGCTCAGGCTACATCAATGGTCAAGTGCTTGATTTGGCTGGGGGGCAACAGAATGGCAGCCTGCCGCGCTACTAGTGATTCCATCAGCCGTTTTTAACCGCAGGAGCTAATACAATGTCAGACGACGCAATGCAAGGTTACGAGGACGTGACGCTCTATGAGCTAAGCGATGAGCGTGAGAAAGAGTTAATCGAGAAGCAGATAGAGTGTAATTTCGTGTGGACGAATAAGGACGGTCACGGTCTGGGTGTGATTATGAATTACGTTGCCCGCGATGGCGCCATCTGGCTGACGGCGACCAGTCAGCGCGCACGGATAAAGGCGCTGCGCCGCGACCCTCGTGCCTCGGTCGTCATTTCGAGTATGGGAACCGATATGGGCCCCGGTAAGACGGTGACGTACAAGGGCCGAGTGGTGATTCATGATGATCAAGCGACCAAGGACTGGTTCTACCCCGCTATGGCAGAAATTATCAGTCCCTATCCTGCCCCCACGGTAGAGGCGGCCATACAACACCTCGACACGCCGCTGCGTGTGATACTGCAGTTGGTGCCTGAAAAAACCATTAAATTTGATGGAGACAGTATTTCTAAGACATCCTATGATGGGAGTGTTCCTGGCCAGGAAGCCTAAAGTACTTTTTAGGTGGACAGCCCCTACTTTTTTACGTATCTCGACTGAAAAATAGCGTGAGACGGATGTAGGGTGCAATTTGCTCCAATCGAGTAAATTACTAGCTGGCGGCAAAGAAACGGTTTTTCGCGACAGTAAAAGGAGTAGCAGACACTATGTCCATCGACTTCACGTTCAGCCCCGAAGTAGAGCAAGCGCGCACTCATATCCGAGAGTTTTTGCATCATACGGTTAAAGCACGCTATGCCCAACTAAGTGCAAATAAGGATGCCCAGCGGGAGGACTGGTCCGAGCTAATTAAGGAGCTGCGTCAGGAAGCGAAAGCAAAAGGATTTTGGCTCCCCCACATGCCGCAGTCAGTGGGTGGTATGGGGCTGGGAGTGACTGCCCTCGCTGCCGTATCGGCTGAGGCTGCAAAAGTGCCTTACGGCCCTTACATCATGAATGGACATGCGCCCGATGAGGGGAATATGCACACCATGCATCATTTTGCCACCGAGTATCAGCGCGAACAGTATTTGAATCCGCTACTTGAAGGCGAAATTCGGTCCTGCTTTTCGATGACGGAGCCCGAAGTGGCGGGCTCTGACCCTACGCTCATTCAGACGACGGCGATAGAGGATGGAGATGACTGGGTGATCAATGGGCATAAGTGGTTTACGTCCGGTGCCCGAGGCGCCAGCTTTGCTATTGTAATTGCTCGCACCGACCCAGACGCAGAGATTCCGCAGGCGCGCAACTCCGCTTTTATTGTTGACTGCGATTCTCCGGGATTTGAGATTGTGCGTGATATAGAGACGATGTCGGGCAGCCATAATCACTGCGAGATTCTCTACAACGATGTCCGTGTTTCCAAGGCTAACCTGTTGGGTGAGCGCGGTGGTGGCCATAAACTTGGGCAGGTCAGATTGGGGCCGGCGCGCTTGGCGCACTGTATGCGCTGGTTGGGCGAAATAGAAATGGCGCTCGAAATGTTGATCGATAGGGCGCAGCAGCGTTTTGCCCACGGGTCATTACTCAGTGAAAAACAGAGCATTCAATGGATGATGTCCGACAGTGCTATGGAGCTGTATGCATCGAAGCTAATGGTGTTGCACGCCGCTTATAAAATCGAAAACGGCATGGAGTTTAAGCAGGAAGTCTCTATGGCGAAGCACCATGTGGCGAATACATTGTGGAAGGTGTGTGACCGTGCCGTGCAGGTGCACGGTGCCTTAGGCTATTCCAAGGACTCACCCTTGTCTGATATGTTGCAACAAGCCCGTTGGGCGCGACTGGCTGATGGGGCGGATGAAGTGCATCAGATGCGTATCGCCGACCTGCTGATGAGAGCCTATAATGATACGGGTTCTGTCAACGCTGGGGTCGGGGGCCTGCCGTTGTAAGGAGGCAAGCTAAACGCTGACACCGTATATCAAACGAACCCCACGACAGTGTTAAACATGGAGAAGGAATACAGTATGAACAAAGACAATCCCGGGTACCAGATGTCACTCATATCGCGTGAGTGCCTGAAAAGTAAGGACAAACAACGCTGGTTGGACATGTGGGCCGAGGACGGCATCATTGAAGACCCCATCGGCCCTACGGTGCTCGACCCTGATGGTAAAGGGCATTCGACCCCGGAGGCCAGAGAGGCATTTTATGACCGTAATATTGCCAATGCAGACATCGAATATATTATTCATGACACCTACACAGCTCATCTCGAGTGCGCCAATATTGTGACGCTTAACGTGGTGATGCAGGTTGAGGGTAAGACGTATTCTCAGCAGGTAAACGGTGTGTTTACCTACAGCTGCAACGAAGCGGGTAAGTTAACCGCGCTGCGGGGTTTCTGGGAGTTCGATGAAGGTATGGCCACCTTCAAAGAAGTGACATCTGATCACGGCGAGTAATGCATAAATTGCAGCACGGACGATAACAACTGCACTACACGGTCTATCTTGATTTATCTGGAGTCCTGCAAAACGCTTTATAGACTGCAAAACGTCACGTATTGGGGGTTTTGTCTCCTAAGTGGGTGCCAGATTAAATTAGACGAAGATAAACACGAAACTTCACAGATGAGACTTTTTAAATGGTAAAGCACATAGTTTTTTGGCGATTTAAGGTGAGTGCTGCTGGGCAGACAAAACAGCAAAATATGGAGCAGGTTAAACGACAGTTAGAGGGCCTGAGGGGACTGTCGGGGGTGATAGCCGTAGAGGTCGGTTTTGACATGCTTAACGTCGATGCCTCTTGTGATGTAGCGCTTTATTCTGCGTTTGAAAATCAGGCAGCGTTAGATGCGTACCAGCAACATCCGGATCACGTGGCGATTAAACAGTTTCTCGGCGAAGTAAGCGAGGAACGCTACGTCGTTGATTATGTGGTCTGAGCGCCACTAGTAACGTCTACCGGGTAGCCTGCGGCAAAATAGTGCAGGAAGGCCGCAACCGCACGCCAGTCCCAAGACACTGGTAAGGAGGCGCGCTACTTGAGCGCTTCACTGGTGGTGTCGCGCATCACCCCGCCATCAAACGTAATGGTCTTCTGTGGCACCACTTCTATAATAATACGGGCCGGGGTGTCCAGAAACGCGACAAAAGCCTCGGGCGTTGGTGCCGGCCTGTTGACGTACCGGGCGAAGTCCCTGTCGGAGCGACGTCTGATGCCTCATTTGTCTTTGGGTTTTCTGAATATACTTTGATATCGTGGCCATTATAATGCCACACAGTGTGACATTTTTTGTAGAGGTCAAGGATGACATCCTACGTGAATCAAAAATCCGCTTTCGAGTGCGTAAACAATACGCACATCATCACCTCAAGGTGTCGTTCTGTTTATCTGACCGGGCTTCGCTGTTGTCCCAGAGTCATCCCGATCAGTTCCTGCTGTATAGACTGATCAAAATATAGCTAGATTGGCCCATCTACGGTTCTGTAAGGGGTTCTAAGCCCGACCTATACGAAGGACCGTTCTACCGTTTATAGCGCTTACAGGGCTGTAAATGGCATGTTACTAACCGCCCACCATGCTGCCGGGGCCAGAAGATGGGTCTAAGCGATAACCAAACGGTACTAGGCGACAGGTGCGCGCTGTGGACAAGAAGTACTCTGATATGATCCCAATTCGCGTGTGCATATCCGCACAATGATTATGCATTTATCGATAGTTTACGCACAAAATAATGGGTGGTAACGTACCTTGATTTGACCAGTCATCGAGTTATTATCAATGATCAACGCTTCAGCAGCCCTGAACTGTCATCTACTGGCCAGAATCTACGAGAATTTTATGCGCCATACATCTTTCAAGCATGCAGTATTAAAAAGCATGGCTTGTCCCCTCGTTGCGGTGATGCTCTGCTTGTGTCCTTTGCATGCTGCTACAGCGCAGACAGTTGTGAACCAAGGCCCGGTGTATATGGGGAGTATGTCAGTTGAGGGCGATCCCGGGGGGCCTGGAAAAGACGGGAAAGTTAATCTTAATGATTCGGGCGGTTGCGATGATCCAGGCGACGGAAATCCGGGCCATACACCCGATTCGGTAGATCTTCTCGTGGCGCTTTCTAGCGAGGCGGGGAAAGACACAGGCGGCTCAGCGATGTCCGTTGGTGGTAACGGCGGTAGCGGTGGGTCTGCCGGCGGTTGCGATGTCAGCGGAAGAGGCGCTGGCGCCGGAGGTGCCGGCTCTGCAGTAAACCTAACTTTTTATTCCGCTACCTATCTTAGTAGCTATACATTCACGGAAACAGGTCTGTACGCCTCGTCGGTCGGCGGGAATGGAGGCAAGGGCGGCACAGGCAGCGAATTTAGTAACTGTCTCTTATACACATCTCCGAGCCCACGAGACT
>CAJXTK010000027.1 GCA_913061115.1 uncultured Haliea sp. | reverse complement strand
GTAGTGATAGCGGCGCACAATTATTGGCGCTGTCCAGTAAAATAGTCAGCTCAGTGCATGACGCATTTGGCGTGGAGCTGGAAATTGAGCCTAGGATATATGGACTTAATTCGTGAGTAAGTTCGATCACAAGGCATTCGTAAATACGCTCACGACACGACCAGGTGTCTACCAGATGTACGATGAGGCTGGTGGACTGTTGTATGTGGGCAAGGCTAAAAATTTAAAAAACCGTGTGGGGAGTTATTTTCGGGCCAGTGGCCTGACGGATAAAACGATGGCTCTTGTGGCTAAGATTCAGGATATTCAGGTGACCGTGACAACGACTGAAGTCGATGCGCTGTTACTGGAACATAACCTGATCAAGACGCAGCAACCGCCTTACAATGTGTTGCTGCGTGACGACAAATCTTACCCTTATATTTTTCTTTCCAGTGACGATGACTTCCCGAGAATTGCCATGCATCGTGGCGCCAAGAGGCGCAAAGGCCAGTACTTCGGTCCCTATCCTAGCGCCGGCGCAGTGCGTGAATCTATGCATTTTTTGCAAAAAGTATTCAAAGTGCGGCAGTGCGAAGATAGTTATTTCAAGAATCGATCGCGCCCCTGCCTGCAATACCAGATAGAACGCTGCAGCGGGCCTTGCGTAGATCTTGTGACTGAAGAGGACTACGCCCAACAGGTTGAAAGTACGAGTTTGTTTTTGAGTGGGAAATCTCAGGAACTGATGGTTCGACTGGCAGACGATATGGAGCAAGCTGCAGCGCAACTGTCCTACGAAAAAGCGGCAATATATCGCGATCAGATTAGTCATTTGCAGCACGTGCAAGCGAGTCAGGGTATCGAGGGAGTCACTGGAGATCTGGATATCATTGCAGCTGCTGCGTCACACGGGCGAGCGTGTGTGCAGGTGCTGTTTGTGCGAGAGGCGAGGGTGCTAGGCAGCAAAACGTATTACCCGCCGCTCAAGCTACAGGAGGGCATAGAACAACTGCTGGCGGCATTTATCCCGCAGTTTTATCTCGGCTTGGGCAGAGCGATCCCGGCAGAAATTATTGTCAATGCTGAGCCAGGCAGCGCCGATATAATCGCCCAGGCACTCTCCGTGCAGGCTGAACGAAAGGTTAAGTTACGTAGCCGGGTGCGTGAATCACGCGCTCAATGGTTGATGCTCGCGCAGCAGACTGCCGAAACCAATCTCACCGCGCACTTAGCGGGGCGCCAGACCATGTTAGGACGCTTGCAAGCTTTGCAGGATTTGTTGAGTTTGCCTCAGCTGCCGGAACGCATGGAGTGTTTTGACATCAGCCACAGTTCTGGTGAAGCGACAGTGGCTTCGTGCGTTGTATTTGATCAGCACGGGCCACGCAAGGTTGACTATCGTACATTTAATATCGAGGGCGTCACGCCGGGCGATGACTATGGCGCAATGCATCAGGCGCTCGATCGTCGTTACAAAAGGCTTAAAACCACAGAAGCCAAAATGCCTGATGTCCTGTTGATTGACGGGGGTAAGGGTCAGGTTGCTCAGGCCATGTCGGTCCTTAATGATCTGCAAGTTTCTGGGGTTGAGGTTGTCGGTGTCGCAAAGGGGGTCACGCGCAAGGCCGGGCTCGAAACGTTAATTAACGGCGAGACAGGGGAGCAGATCCAGTTGCCACCAGACCATCCTGCCCTGCATTTGATACAGCATATACGCGATGAGGCGCACCGCTTCGCGATCACCGGTCACCGTGGCCGGCGCGATAAAGCTCGTCAGCGTTCAGCGCTGCAGGATATTCCCGGTGTGGGTGCTAAGCGTCGCCGTGAACTGCTGCGTCACTTTGGTAGTGCACAAGGTGTACAGAATGCAAATATTGATGAATTGAAAAAGATTTCGGGTATTAGCGCGGCGATTGCACAACAGATCTACGACCATCTACACAATGGGTAAACTGCTTATTGTTAGGATTGGTCTGGGACGTTTGCAGCGGCAGGCACGGATCAGATGCCGTATTTGAATCAAGGTGTGCCCTTGGGTTAAACTGGGTTGACGGCGGCACTCCCCGTTTAAGCGTGACACTTGTAATTGTCTGAAAGGATATCGAAGCAGTTGCCTATCACAATCCCTAATGCATTGACTATTTTCAGGATTCTGCTCATCCCTGTGCTGGTGGTGGTGTTCTATCTGCCGTTCAAAAATCATTTGCTGTTTGCAGCGGGTATTTTTGCTTTTGCAGCGATAACCGATTGGGTGGATGGCTATCTCGCGCGACGACTTGGCCAGATGACAGCATTCGGTGCTTTTCTCGATCCAGTGGCCGATAAGCTAATGGTGTCTATTGCGTTGGTTTTGCTCGTTGAGCGCCACGACACCCTGCTGTTCACTCTAGCTGCATGCGTGATTATTGGTCGCGAGATTGTGGTGTCGGCGTTGCGAGAGTGGATGGCTGAGCTTGGAGAGCGCACATCTGTAGCGGTTTCGTATATTGGCAAGGTCAAGACAGCCTTGCAGATGGTTGCGATAACAGGGTTGTTGGCGACGGGTCCGAGTCCGGACGAAGGCTGGCAGTTGGTGCTTTGCTATGTGGTTCTCTATGCCGCGGCGGTACTGACGCTATGGTCTATGTTGGTCTATCTCAAAGCCGCCTGGGCCGTTATTAAAGAGCAGGATAAACCTATTTAATTCAATTGGTTGCGGGATTTTTGTTGGAATTCTCTTGACTATAGAGACGCCGTGCATACAATAGCTCCCACTCAGAGGCGCAGATGTTTATGCCGCCGCTGTGTGCGGGAATAGCTCAGTTGGTAGAGCGCAACCTTGCCAAGGTTGAGGTCGCCGGTTCGAACCCGGTTTCCCGCTCCAATTCTAGCTCCCCGCTTCCTTCAGTTTGATCGACACGCTGTTAATACAGTAGCGCAGGCCAGTCGGCGCAGGGCCATCTTCGAACACATGGCCTAAATGTGCGCCGCAGGCCTTACACATGACCTCTGTGCGCATCATCCCGAGGCTGCGATCCTGCACTTCGTCAATCACTGTGGCATCAGCAGCCTCAAAGAAGCTGGGCCAGCCGCATCCGGCATCAAATTTACTGTCGGATAAAAACAGTTTTTCCCCACAACATCGACACTGATAAACACCCTCTTTGGTGCAGTTCCAATACTCTCCCGTAAAAGGTCGCTCTGTGCCTTTCTCGCGACAGACGTGAAACTCCTCGGGTGTCAGTTTTTCTCGCCATTGTTCTTCGTCGTGCATGGTTCGCTTCTCGGTTGCTTACGTTATTGATGTAGCGTACACCAGCGCGGCTCAACAGACTATGACCGGCAAGCACAAAAAGACATGCTCATTCGGAGTCGCTAGTGCTGACAGCTATGCAACCCAAAGCACGCACGGTCTCAATGTCCGCGGGTGTCGGCAATGAATGCGCTACGACTGACCCCGCCAGCTCACGACGCCCACGGTAGGATTTACGCAGCTGGTCGAATTGCGCTGCGCGTTTGCCAACCACTTGCTCGCGTAAAATAGCTTGGCGTAAAAGCACGTCATCTATCGAAATATCGTATCTGGACTGCAGGAGATAACGGATCTGCCCGGCCCTAGACAAACCTTCCGGCAACAATAGCGCGGGGGCAAATCCTGCGGGGCTATCGAGCGCTGGCGAGTGGTGATGCTGCCACTCCTTCACTGCGTCGCTGAGCATACGCGTAGCCAACAATTTCCCATCGAGGCTGTAGCCGGCGATATGCGCGCTGCCCAGTGTGACGCGCTCAAGCAATGCAGCATTGATAGCCGGCTCACCCTCCCACACATCAAGCACCGTAGAAAATCTTCGCCCGCTGCTTAACTGTGCCAGTAGGGCCGTATTGTCGATGACAGGGCCGCGACTGGCGTTGATAAGGACACTGTCAGGACGCAAGCGCTCCAATTCAGCACTGCCGAGTAGGTGATGACTTGGCCAGGGTTCATCTGCCGTCAGCTCCGGATGCAGAGTCACGACATCACAGTCCAGAACCTGCTCTAAAGTGGCGGTTTGGCTGATCATATTCTGTTGCAGCCACGGATCAAAAACGCGATAGCCAATACCCAATGCATCACAGCGCGCGGCGACCGCCTTGCCGACATGCCCATACCCAACAATACCGACGACGCCGCCTGCCAGTAATTTCTCCAAGGTGTCACCAACGCTAGCGACCGCTGCCAACACATACTCAACCACGGAATTGGCATTAGACCCGGGGGCGTAGGCGAAGCGAATTCCACGCTGGCTAAGATACTCTTGATCAATGTGATCTAAACCACTGGTAGCTGTGCCTACAAATTTGACCCCTGTACCAGACAGCAGTGCCGCATCTACACGCGTTACTGATCTTACCAACAGAATATCGATATGCTGCAACTGTGCGCGGCCAATAGCGCGACCGCCTAGTCTTTGAACGTGCGTGTCAGCAGTAAAAAAATGCTCTACCGCAGGAATATTCTCATCAGCAAGTATATGCAGAGTCACAGTGCGGAAGGCTCTTGTGTCGAATACTGGAACCTCGCGATAGGCCGCAGGCCAACCGCAGCAGCCCTGCTCCGCCAGATGACGTTTACACCGTTCATACAAAATCTATCAGAGAAAAATGCAGTTGCCGAGGCGACGTCATGGTGGAAAATTCGCAGCATAAACTGTCAAAGAACAGCTCTGCCCTTTCCGGCAAGCCCTCTCTCTGCCAATACAAGGCCTGCTCTAGGACGCAAGATTGAAACACTGTAGTGTCTGGTATTGCATCCTGGGACCGACCGAGATTATCGGCACTGACCCGAAAGCGGTACCCACAAGCCTGCGAAAAAAACCACTCCAGAGCTTGGGGCCTGCGCTCGGCAGATTGAAACGCTTGTTGCTCCTCGCCACTGCGCCCATCAGGGGCATACCAGTAGCCGAAATCTAATTGCTGCCGACGCCCAGTACCGGCGATGCACCAATGCGCGACTTCATGCAATGCGCTGGCAAAATAGTCACCGCGATAATATAACGCATGATAGTCGCCTGGCGCCTGAGCGGGTTGATAGAGTGGCTCTTCAGCCCCGCCAAAAAGGCGCGTGCGGAATGTATCGCAAAAGCAATCATCAAACACACGCTCAAGTCGCTTACAGCAAAAGGGGTCTGACACGCTAGGGGGGGACATATATTCAGGTGCGCTCATCAATCCGATGCCAGCTTGCGTATGATATAAATATAGTGACCATCAACCGCGGTATGCTCTAGCAATTCATGCCCAAGAAATACGCAAAAGCGGGGGATATCGCGCTCGGTGGAAGGGTCTGTTGCCTGTATCTGGAGCGTTTCGCCTACGGCTATATCTCGTATCCGGTTGTGCAACAGCATTACCGGCTCGGGACAAAGCAGGCCGGAGGCGTCCAGAATGTAATCAGGTGTTATCGACATGCCTGAATAATATCAGCTGTTGAGCAGCAGTTCAGCCTGTGCCTGTGGCACTAGGTCCCACTGCTCGCTGTCGGCATCGTAGAGGATTTGCAGATCACCAGCGCCAAGCTGGCGTCGTAATCGATCGACTTTGTCCTGAGTGGTGAGTTCTCGCTCGCCGTAATCCGTCCCATCGCGAGTGGCATAATCCTCTAGCAACGCCTGAAGGACTTCCATTTTTAGGCGCTGAAAGGGCACCAATACAAATTGTGCCATGTTTTTCTAGCCCTCATTTGGGTCGCGGCTGATGCGCATTAACAGGCGCCACTGCCACGACATCGTGTTAAAAAGCGCTCTCAAGTCAATTCCCACACGACAGTTAGTCCGAATCGTTCCGTTGCAGCAATTTGCGCACGCCAGTCAACACGGCGACCAAAAACGCAGCAAGTGCAATGATTCCGCCGGCGACCCCAAGTGTACCCAAGAATAGCTCCGTCATCTCCTCGAGTGAGATCCCGAACTGATCGACGGCTGCCCATACTAGAACACCCAAGGCTGCAAGACCCAATCCGGTGGAGCGATAAAAACGTCGACTGGCCCTGCTCACATACCTACTCCAACGTTAGTGCCCAGTGTCACCGGGAACTGATGCCGGCAGCACAGGCGTAGCTGACTTCACGTCCATGTTCTGCGCCCGATGCCGCAGCACATGATCCATTAATACGATGGCCAGCATGGCCTCGGCGATGGGTGTAGCCCGAATTCCAACACAGGGGTCATGCCTACCATGTGTTGCGACCTGTATTGCTTTGCCGCTGGTATCAATACTGTCTCCCGGCTGGCGAATGCTGGATGTCGGCTTCAGAGCCAGGCTGACCACAATATCCTGACCACTGCTAATGCCTCCTAAGACGCCTCCGGCGTTATTGCCGACAAACCCCTCCGGCGTCAACAAATCCCGATGCTCGCTGCCGTATTGTTCTACAGCGGCAAAGCCTGCGCCAATCTCCACACCTTTAACCGCATTAATACTCATCATTGCGCCAGCGACATCCGCGTCAAGCCGATCGAAAATTGGCTCACCTAATCCTGGCATGACCCCACTGGCAACGACATTGATACGTGCACCGATAGAGTCGCCACGTTTGATAAGCGCAGCCATGAAGGTTTCCATCTCTGACAATTTGTCCGCGTCTGGACAAAAGAAAGGATTGGACTCCACCACATCCCAATCCAGGCGCTGGGCTATAATTGGGCCCAACTGTGACAGGTATCCTCGAACCTGTATGCCGTAACGCGACAGCAGATACTTCTTGGCGATTGCTCCGGCAGCCACTCGCATTGCGGTCTCGCGCGCGGAAGAACGCCCCCCGCCGCGGTAATCGCGAAAGCCGTATTTTTGATTGTACGTATAGTCTGCGTGAGCAGGGCGAAACGTATCCTTGATGGCAGAATAGTCCTTCGAACGCTGGTCGGTGTTATCAATCATCAACCCAATAGCCGTTCCCGTCGTAACACCCTCAAATACGCCGGACAAAATACGCACTTCATCGGCCTCACGCCGCTGGGTCGTAAACCGCGAGGTGCCAGGCTTACGCCGATCCAGATCGTGTTGCATATCGGCAGATTCCAAAGCAAGACCTGGTGGACAGCCGTCAATGATGCAGCCCAAAGCTGGGCCATGGCTTTCGCCAAAGCTGGTCACCGTGAATAATTTGCCAATTGAATTACCCGACATAGTGTTCTCTTACTTACCCTTACTGAAGTTTTAAAGCCTACTATTATAGGCCTAATTATCCAACAATTGCGCTGTAATCTTGCAACTCCTGTGCAGTGAGGGCAAACACGCCATCCCCACCGCGCTCAAACTCTACCCACGTAAACGGCACCTTAGGGTAAGCCTCCTCAAGCGCTGGCCAACTGTTACCTACCTCTACGATAAGCAGCCCGCTAGGCGCCAGAAACGGATGAACGCAGGACAGTATACGACGCGTCAAATCCAAACCATCAGAACCCGAACCCAGCGCATCTTTCGGCTCGTGATGAAATTCCGCAGGCATCGCCGCAAGATCAGCCGCATCAACATACGGCGGATTACTCAGAACAAGGTCATATCGAGTATCCACTAAAGACTCGAATAGGTCAGACTGGATGACAGTCACTCTGTCCTGCAGGCCCAGATGTTCTGCATTCTCGCGTGCGAGCTCCAGCGCGCCGCTGTCGACATCTAGTAGGTCAACCCGCGCATCGGGAAATTGATAAGCGGCGGCCAATCCGATGCAACCACTCCCACAGCACAGATCAAGGATGCGCTTTGGGGCCGGGCCGTTATACCACGGTCTAAAATCATTGAGGATGAGCTCAGCAATCGGAGAGCGGGGAATAATAGCGCGCCGGTCACAGAAAAACTCCAACCCAGCAAACCAGGCCCGACCCAACAGATAGGGCAAAGGCTCGTGTTCCGTAATGCGCCGATGCAGCAATTCCCGCAGTCGAGCCACTGCCTCGATACCGACAGGCTGGGGCAAGACGTTCTCGCCAGAGTCGAGGGGCAGTTCTACAACAGACAGCACCATAAGGACAGCCTCGTCCCAGGCATTGTCTGTACCGTGTCCAAAAAACACATCACTGCTTTCCAACGCATCACTGCAGAACTGCAGCAGTTGGCCAACAGTTTGCGGTTGATTGGAAAAATATTTAGGGTCAGTCATGACCTCAGTGTAACCGATTCTGAGAAAGGATTTATAGCGAGAACGGCAGCCAGATCTGTTTGCCTTGCCGTCATCGGGTTGGTAATATGCCCGCTTAAATTCAGAGTCAAATTCAATACGGAGACATTCCTTTGGAAGACCATTGGGCAAAGATTATTGAGGCTGTGGGCGAAGACCTTAGCCGACCCGGCTTACGGGATACACCCAAGCGCGCAGCCAAGGCGTTCGAATTCCTGACACAAGGCTACGGACAGTCAGTGGAAGATGTGGTTAATGATGCCCTCTTCCCGTCTGATTCCGATGAGATGATTCTAGTCCAGAACATAGAGCTTTACTCGCTGTGTGAACACCACCTGCTGCCCTTCATTGGGAAATGCCATGTCGCCTATATACCCACCGGAAAAGTACTAGGACTGTCCAAGGTAGCTCGCATCGTTGATGTTTTTGCCCGACGGCTTCAGATACAGGAATCGCTGACAGCGCAAATCGCCGAAACGGTTATGGCAGTGACTAACGCGGAAGGAGTGGGCGTAATAGTTGAAGCCCAGCATATGTGCATGATGATGCGTGGCGTGGCAAAACAGAACTCATCAATGAAGACATCAGCAATGCTCGGCTCGTTTCGCAGCGATCAAAAAACTCGCGAAGAGTTTCTTTCTCTGCTGCGAATGTAACAATTGCTTTCAGCATTATTGTGCGAGGACGCTAATCATCTATTCGTATTACATCAACGCGCAAGTATTGCCGGTCTGCAGTGCGAGCGGCGCTGTAGCCAACGAGACGGTAGGCGCTTTCTGCCTGAAAGGCGTACACCCGATACTGCTGTAAATCTTCTCTGCCATACAGCAGTCGCTCGCCAAATACGCGATTAGCCCACTGTACCCCCTTACCACAAGCGCGACCCTTGCATTCGAATAACGCAATAGCACCCTCTTCCTTCGCCAAAGAGCCCAACAACTCATCCATCACTGCAGCCGAGGTAAAGCCGTCTACAATTTGCCAAGTATAACTCAGTAGTGTTCCAGTAAGTCGCTCGCTATCTTTGAAACGCCATTCTCCGCGCATTTTTTGTATGGCGCCAAGGCCCACCTCATGGTCTACGACCTGTTGCTCTGAAAATGCAACCTGTTTCGCGTGAGGATACTCGCTCAGCTGTTCCAACAGTATCTCTAACGTTGGCTCAGCAGCGTTTGCCACGCTCCCTGCAAATGACATAAGAGTGACTATTACGCTGATCAAAATATGGCTAAATTTACTCACTATAGTGCGGACTCCGTTTTGTTCGTCTCTGACAAAAAATGCTCCATATGCTGCGCTACCTCGCCGACGCCAGACTCCATATGAAAATGGTGCCCGCCTTTGATCGTGTATACGACAAGATTGTCGATGCTCAGTTGCACAGACTCAATATATTTTGAGGCTTGATGCGCAGTATCTCCAGCTCGCATCAACAACGTTGGCATATCCAATGCTCCCAATACTGCCCTAATCTGAGCCTCAGTCAACTTAACGGCTGAAGCGCCTTGCAGCCTTGGGTCCGTGGTCCAGGTCATTCCTCCCGAGCAGGCATGTAAATTGCGCTCCACTAATTGTTTAGCGGCGCTCTCAGACAAGCCGTTACGCGTGCGGGAAGCGACTGCCTCCTCTAAACAGGCAAAAACTCTGTTAGTACGATTGTGCAAACGCGGCTTATCCTCTAGCGCCTTGCGCATTTGAAGAGGAAAGGCACCCTCCGCAACCGGTTGCGGGGTCACTGCGTCGAGCAATACGAGATGGCGCACTCGTTCAGGATAAGCGCTGGCGAGTAGTGTAGCGATAATAGCGCCGCGAGAATGCCCCACAAGGTCGAATGTGTTCCAGCCCAATGCTTTGAGTATGCCGAGAATTTCGGGGAGATCATCCCATATCTGGTAGCTGGCGTCTGCCGAACGGCGCGCGCTCTGGCCATGACCGGTGAGATCCACAGCGACCACGTAAAAATCGGTCAGCAGCGGTGCCAATTGAGAAAAGCTGGCGGCATTATCCAGCCACCCGTGAAGCGCGAGCAGGGGCCTGCCACTTGGGTCGCCCCACGACAGGCCCGCCAGCTTAAGCCCATTTACACGCCATTCCAGTGGGACTGCAGAACGAAGAGCGGAACTATCAGACACTAAATAGTCTCCTTGTAAGTCGGCGGGAACGCCCAAAATACCCGGTTTCCGCAGCCCGGAGCGACCATGTCCAGTGACATCGTCACCAGACCGCCCGCAGTGAGAAACGGCACACGCCCCAGGCCGCCGAGGTAATGATCCACGACCGCCGACACCAGCGGCTGGTGTGACACTAGCACTATGTGCTCTTGTGTGGTGTGAGCTCCGATAGCCGCATCCACAGCGGCCACTTCACTGCCCGGATGCAAGGCCTGCTCAGCAGCGACTGTACACGGTGAAAAGGCAGCGGCAATAATCTCCGCCGTCTGTACCGTGCGCGCCCAGGGGCTGTGCAGTATTCTTTGCGGCTGCGGGATGCCTCTGACGCTGCAAGCCGCGTGAAACTGACTACAGCCAAAACTGACATCATCGCGACCGCCACAGGTGAGCTGCCGCAGGCGGTCGTTTATACCGTCCTCAGCCTCACCATGCCGCCATATAGTCAATATCATCGTGCTGTGAATCTCGAGTCTAAACTGCGGCAGATGTTCAGGCCTGCCTCATCTCCACCAACAGCTTGTTCATCCTGGAGACATAGTCTGCCGGATCGTCTAGCTGCCCACCCTCCACCAGAGTGGCCTGATCGAATATGATGTTGGCTAGGCTCTCGAAACGGTCTTCGTCAGGTTCTTGATCAAGCATTTCCGCCAGCGGATGTGCAGGATTAATTTCCAGTATCGGTTTTGCCTCAGGCATTTCCTGGCCCGCAGCTTCCATAATGCGACGCATCTGGGAACCCATATCAAAATCCCCTACTACAAGGCAGGCTGCTGAATCGGTAAGACGAGCCGTCGCCCGCACCTCACTGACCCTGTTTTCGAGCACTTTAGTGACACGTTCTACCAATGCCTCTGATTCTTTGGTGAGCGTTTCCTGAGCTTGCTTCTCCTCCTCCGAGTCTCCCGCGAGCTCTAGCGCACCGCGTGCAACATCCTGGAATTGCTTGCCGTCAAACTCGCGCAAGTGATTCATCAGCCAGTCATCAACACGGTCTGACAGCAGCAACACTTCGATGCCCTTTTTCCGAAATACTTCCAGATGAGGACTCTTCTTAGCCGTATTGAAATTCTCTGCAACGACATAATAGATTTTTTCCTGTTTTTCCTGCATACGCGCCACATAGTCTTCCAGAGCTTGATCCTGCTCTTCTAGATCTGTGTGAGTTGTGCTGAACCGCAACAGTTTGGCGATCTTCACCTGATTGGTCGTGTCCTCCGCTGGCCCCTCTTTCAACACGGTGCCAAAATGCTTCCAAAATGTGGCGTAATCATTCCCTTTTTTCGCCTTCGCCATTTTGCCCAGCATATCCAAGACACGCTTAGTCAGCGCATTGCGCATACTCTCGACAGCAGGATCCTGTTGCAGAATTTCACGCGACACATTCAGGGATAAATCGTTGGAGTCTACGACGCCTTTGATAAAGCGAAGATACAGCGGTAAAAACTGTTCAGCGTCATCCATAATAAACGTGCGTTGCACGTACAGCTTGAGTCCGCGCGACATTTCGCGATTCCACAGATCAAACGGGGCTTTTGCAGGGATGTAAAGCAGGCTAGTGTATTCAAGCTTGCCTTCAACCTTGTTGTGACTCCAGGTCAGAGGGTCTTCATAGTCATGAGAGACGTGCTTGTAGAACGCTTTGTACTCGTCACTCTTTACTTCTGTGCGCCCGCGCATCCAGAGCGCACTCGCCTCATTGACTGCCTCGAACTCAATAGCAGTATCCGCATCGCTTACAGCATCGTCGTCTTCAGCGGATGGTGCAGGTGGCTTTAACATCATCACCGGCACTGATATATGGTCTGAGTATTTCTTGATCACGCTGCGCACGCGAAAATCGTCAGCGAATTCTTTGCAGTCCTTTTTCAGCGACAGAGTGATGCTGGTGCCGCGTGTTTCCCTGGCCTTTGACTCGATAGAAAATTCTGCCTCGCCACAGGATTCCCACAACACTCCGGCATCAGCTGACTCGCCAGCTTTACGAGTATGCACCTGAACACGGTCGGCAACGATAAAGCCGGAATAGAAACCGACGCCGAACTGACCAATTAACTGAGAATCTTTGCGTTCATCGCCGGTGAGACTTTCTAGAAACGAAGCAGTGCCCGACTTGGCAATGGTCCCTAGGTTTTCAATTACCTCGTCCCGATTCATACCAATGCCATTATCGCTGATGGTAATGGTATTGGCCTTTTTATCGAGATCTATCTGTATTGCATAGTCTCCCTGCCCTTCTAGCAAGGCATCATCGGCGAGTGCGGCAAAACGCAGCTTGTCGATGGCATCACTGGCGTTGGATATTAACTCACGCATAAAGATCTCCTTGTTGCTATACAAGGAGTGGATCATAAGGTGAAGCAATTGCTTTGCTTCGGTCTGGAAGCCAAGCGTCTCTTTTTTCACATCAGCAGTCATGGTAACCTCGTTTCTAAGGTGTTGATTTAACGGAATATGTACACTGCATCTGATATGGGGGTGGACCGGGCCTATTTCAAGTGAGGCATTGCAATCGATTGCGTGCTGCGGGGTCCTGCCAGCCTACCCATGGCAACCTTCTGAAGCCCAGCGATGCAGCCGCTAGCAGAAGATAGTATTGTCTTTGCGGGGTAAATAGCCGCCCGTGGGAGCCTAAGTCAGGGCAAAAAAAAAGGGCTCGTCTCGCGACCAGCCCTCCATCATTTTCGTAGCTGGATAACAACTTACCAGCCCGTAATGTCGGCCAGAGCAGTACCAATTTCTGCCAAACTGCGAACGGTCTTTACACCGGCATCTTCGAGGGCTGCAAACTTCTCGTCAGCAGTGCCCTTGCCACCCGAAATGATCGCACCCGCGTGCCCCATGCGCTTACCTGTGGGTGCAGTAACGCCAGCAATGTAAGAGACTACCGGCTTCGTCACGCTTGCCTTGATATACGCTGCGGCCTCTTCTTCTGCCGAACCGCCAATTTCGCCGATCATCACAATCGCTTCGGTAGCGGGGTCATTCTGGAACATTTCGAGAATGTCGATAAAGTTGGACCCCGGAATCGGATCTCCGCCGATACCGACACAGGTAGACTGCCCAAAACCGGCATCCGTTGTCTGCTTGACCGCCTCATACGTCAGAGTGCCCGAGCGAGACACAATGCCCACCTTCCCCGGCAGGTGAATATGACCGGGCATAATGCCAATTTTGCATTCGCCAGGAGTGATCACGCCCGGACAATTAGGTCCGATCAGGCGCACACCCAGTTCATCGCACTTCACCTTGGCTTGAAGCATGTCTAGCGTTGCAATACCCTCGGTAATACACACGATCAGCTTGATTCCGCTGTTGGCCGCCTCGAGAATCGAGTCTTTGCAAAAGGGGGCTGGAACGTAAATGACTGAAGCTTGCGCACCCGTTGCGGCTACCGCCTCTGCCACTGTGTTAAAGACCGGCAGCCCCAAATGCTCCTGACCACCTTTGCCAGGGGTAACACCTCCAACCATCTTAGTACCATAGGCAATCGCCTGCTCAGAGTGAAACGTCCCCTGAGAACCAGTGAAACCCTGACAAATGACCTTGGTGTTTTTGTCGATAAGAATACTCATCAGGCTGCTCCTCCCGCTGCTTTAACTGCCTGCTGGGCAGCGTCCGTGAGGCTGGTGGCGGCGATAATGTTCAATCCACTGTCGGCCAAAACCTGTCGCCCTAGTTCGGCATTGTTGCCCTCTAGCCGCACGACAACCGGCACCTGCACACCAATTTCTTCAACCGCACCGATAACGCCTTCAGCAATAAGGTCGCAGCGTACGATGCCGCCGAAGATATTAATAAGCACCGCTTTTACCTTATCGTCAGACAAAATGATTTTGAACGCCTCTGATACGCGCTCCTTGGTGGCGCCGCCCCCAACATCCAAAAAGTTAGCCGGAAACCCGCCATGCAGTGCCACAATATCCATCGTTCCCATGGCAAGGCCAGCGCCGTTGACCATGCACCCGATATTGCCGTCGAGAGCGACGTAGTTCAATTCCCATTTAGCGGCATGCACCTCGCGCTCGTCTTCCTGGCTGGTGTCGTGCATTCCACGTAATTCAGGCTGGCGATACAGCGCGTTGCTATCGACACCGAGCTTGGCATCTAGGCAATGCAGGTCACCTTGCTCGGTTATCACCAGAGGATTAATCTCAATCAGTGCCAAATCTTTATCGACAAACAGCTGGGCCAGACCCATAAAAATTTTCACGAACTGCTTGATCTGCTCTCCTGACAATCCCAACTTAAAAGCCAACTCTCGTCCCTGATAGGGCTGCGCTCCTGTTAGCGGGTCAATTGTGGTGCGCAATATCTTTTCCGGAGATTCTTCCGCGACTTTCTCAATTTCAACACCACCCTCGGTAGACGCCATAAAAACAATACGGCGTGAAGAGCGGTCGACGACAGCACCAAGATACAACTCATCGGCAATATCGGTGCAGGTTTCTACCAAGATTTTGCTCACAGGTTGTCCCGTTTCATCCGTCTGGTAGGTGACCAGTCTCTTACCCAGCCATTGTTTGGCAAAGGCTTCGATTTCAGCTTTGGTTTTGACCAGTTTGACCCCCCCAGCTTTGCCACGTCCCCCGGCATGCACCTGAGCTTTGACAACCCACATATCGCCGCCGATCTTATCCGCTGCCGCCATTGCTTCCTCTGGGGTGTCTACAGCGTATCCCTTGGATACTGGCAACCCATACTCGGCAAACAACTGCTTACCCTGATACTCGTGAAGATTCATGTTCTATCCTGTTATCAATTCTTAACTGTTGTACGTTAAGGCTATTTGGCAACGACATCCCTGCCAAACAAACCCGCTGAATATCCGCGCGCGTCAGTAACTTATTATGTTATACGCACTCGGACGAATTTTTCTAGCGCTTCTTTCGATTCGCAATATGAATAGCTTGTCCATCTACTGCCAAGGCCGCTTCATGCACCGCCTCAGACAAGGTTGGGTGACCGAAGACGGTGAGCGCCAGATCCTCTGCACTGGATCCAAACTCCATCGCTATGACCACCTGCTGCACCAGATCCGCTGCAGATGGGCCTATGATATGACACCCGAGTATGCGATCTGTCTCAGCATCCGCAATCATCTTCACAATACCATCGGAATCATTGGCCGCCAGCGCCCTCCCGCTTGCTGCGAAAGGGAACACCCCTATCTTGCACTCAATACCATCCGCTTTTAATTCCTGCTCAGTTTGCCCTACAGCAGCAATTTCCGGATGCGTATAGATGACCGAGGGAACGCAGTCATAGTTCATCTGCGCCTGCTTGCCGGCGATACGCTCAACCACCATCACCCCTTCTTCCGACGCCTTGTGTGCCAGCATAAGGCCACGCACTATATCACCCACGGCGTACACGTGGGGTGCTTCAGTTTCGCAATTGTCATTAACGTAGATGAAACCACGTTCGTCTAAAGTGATGCCACTGTCAGACGAAAATAACTCTTCCGAGCGGGGTCTGCGTCCTACCGCAACAATCAGCTTATCGAATAACTCCGTGTGTTCGCCACCTGCGCTGGTGTACGTAACCTCAACTTTGCCCTTTTTAACTTCTGTACCGATCACTCGGGCGCCAAGGCGTATATCCAGTCCCTGTTTCTTGAAGATCTTGCCTGCCTCTTTGGCAATCTGTACATCCATCATTGGTAAGAATTCGTCCAGCGCCTCCAACATGACAACCTCCGATCCGAGGCGACGCCAGACACTGCCCAGTTCCAAACCGATGACTCCGGCGCCGATAACGCCGAGACGGACTGGGACTTCTGTCAGCCTGAGTGCGCCGGTAGAGTCGATAATATGTTCATCGTCTATCGGTGCGGGGGCAATACTGACCGGTACTGAGCCGGCAGCAATAATGACATTACTTGCATCCAACACTTGGACATTGCCTTTGTTATCGGTCACTTCAACTTTCGCGCCGACAAGGACCTTTCCGACGCCGGAGATGGGTGTAACACCGTTGTGTTTAAAAAGCCCCGTTATGCCACCGGTCAGTTGCGAGACGATCTGATCCTTGCGAGCCAGCATGGCGGGTATATCAATGTCAGCCTTTTTTACCGTTATCCCATGCACCGCTAAATTATCCCGGACATCAGCAAACTTGTGACTGCTGTCGAGTAACGCCTTGGACGGGATACAGCCGACGTTGAGACACGTGCCGCCCAGCTGGATATTGTCACTGTCATCTAGCCACTGCTCAACACAGGCAACCTTCAATCCCAGTTGCGCGGCCTTAATAGCTGCGACATAGCCGGCAGGCCCTGATCCAATTATTACTACATCATATTTTTCAGGCATCGTCATTTCCACTAAAAGTGTCTTTACGACAGACAGGTTACTGTATCTCTGTGTGCAAACTCACAAGCATTCATAGTCCCTATAATTGCAGCAAAATCCGGGCGGGATCTTCAATAAGATCCTTAATAGCGACCAGAAACTGTACGGCGGTCTTGCCGTCGATGAGCCGGTGATCGTAGGTCAACGCCAAATACATCATGGGTAGAATCACCACCTGCCCATCGACAGCCATTGGACGCTCCTGGATTTTGTGCATACCCAGAATACCCGTTTGCGGCGGGTTGAGGATAGGTGTGGACAACAAAGAACCGAATACGCCGCCGTTGGTTACCGTAAACGTACCGCCCGTCATATCCTCAATGGTCAACTTATTGTCTTTGGCGCGCAGCCCCATATCTCTGATCGCAGCCTCAATATCTGCCAGGCTCATAAAGTCAGCATCGCGCATGACCGGGACCACAAGCCCGCCCTCAGTCGAAACCGCTACACCAATATCCTGGTAGCCGTGGTATACGATATCATTGCCGTCAACAGACGCATTAACAGCCGGGAATCGTTTCAGCGCTTCACAGGCGGCTTTGACAAAAAAGCCCATAAATCCAAGGCGCGTTCCGTTATGCGTTTTTTCGAATTGATCTTTATACTTTTTACGCAACGCCATCACAGGCGCCATATTCACCTCGTTAAACGTGCTGAGCATCGCTGTTTCGTGCGTAGCGTTAAGCAACCGCTCGGCTATTCGGGCTCGCATGCGGGTCATGGGCACCCGTCTCTCTACTCGCTCGCCCGACGGACTGACTGACGCTTGCTCTTTGTCGATAGTCGCGGTGGGCTCAACAGAAGCCGTGGTAGCTGCCGCGGATGTAGCTTCTCGAGCTTTTATGAATTTGAGAATGTCTTCCTTGGTAATACGGCCATTCTTTCCTGTGCCCGTTATTGCGCTGACATCGAGCTTATGCTCTTCAACCAACAATCGAGCAGCGGGTCCAAGTAACTCCGCTGAAGACGGTTCTGAAGCATTGTCACCTGATGCCGCGAGACTTGCTTGCGCGGGCGGAGAGGAAAGCGCCGTTGATTTTTTTTCAGTAAGCGTAGCGAGGAGCTGTTGGCCTTCTATCGTCTGGCCTACCACCGCATGAATTTTTGAAATGACACCGTCAACAGGAGCAACCACCTCCAATACCACTTTGTCCGTCTCTATTTCGACGATTAATTCATCCCGCGACACCGTGTCACCTTCCGACTTGTGCCAGGCAGCCACCTCCCCATCTGCGATAGATTCAGGAAAGGCAGGTGCCTTTATTTCAATAGTCATTTCATTTCCTTAAAAACTCACTTGTTGTCAGTAACCCCAAGGCATTTCTCCGAGAGCCTCATCAATAAACTGTTCCAGCTGCGCGATATGCAATGCCATATACCCTGCAGCGGGGGCTGCAGATGAATCGCGCCCGACATAGCGCAGATACACATCGACTTTATGTCTCTGTATCACCCTGCGCATATGGTGTTGGCTAGCATACCAGGAACCCTGATTCATCGGCTCTTCCTGACACCACACGGCATCAACAATATTGGGGTATGAATCAGTCAATATTTGCAGTAACTCTTCCTCGGGAAAAGGGTACAACTGCTCAAGGCGCAAAATGGCGATATGGTTCAGTTGGCGCTCACGCCTGGCCGCGAGCAAATCGTAAAACACTTTACCGCTGCAAAGAATAATACGCTGAACTTTCGACTTATCCAGATCGTCGATTTCATCCATTACATTATGGAATCTGCCCTCGGCAAGATCCTCAATAGTGGAAACCGCCTCTTTGTGGCGTAGCAGACTTTTGGGTGACATCACCACCAACGGCTTACGTAGCGGACGGATAGCCTGTCGCCTCAGCATATGGAACACCTGGGCCGGCGTGGTCGGGGCGCAGACCTGAATATTATGCTCTGCACATAACTGCATGAAGCGTTCCAGCCTTGCGGATGAGTGCTCTGGACCCTGCCCCTCGTAGCCATGCGGCAACAACATCGTTAGACCGCACAAACGCGACCATTTGTTCTCACCACTGGTAATAAATTGATCAATGACGACCTGTGCACCGTTGGCGAAATCGCCAAACTGAGCTTCCCAAATTACGAGGCCTTGGGGTAACGTTGTGGAATAGCCGTATTCAAAAGCAAGCACAGCCTCTTCTGACAGCAATGAATCGTAAATATTGAACTTTGCCTGTGATTCACTTATGTGCTGCAAAGGAATATAGGTGCTGCCATCACTTTGATTGTGCAGCACCGCATGACGATGGGAGAAGGTGCCGCGCCCTACATCTTGTCCCGTCAACCTGATGGGGCTTCCCTCTTGCAGCAATGATGCATAAGCAAGATTTTCTGCAAAGCCCCAGTTGATCGGCATCGCTCCGGCGGCCATTTTGCGACGGTCTTCCAATATTTTGGATACCTGGCGCTGCAACGGAAAACCATCCGGCGAAAGATTGGTCGTATGAGCCAGTGACTGCAAGGCCTGGATGTCGATACTGGTGTCGCACTGCAACCTCCAGTCGTGTCCCAGATAGGGCGACCAATCGACAAACAACGACTTGTTCGGCTCAGATACCAGACTGCTGACCAACGGGGCGCCACGATCTAAAGCGTCCCTGTAACGCTCCACCAAAGCCTCCACCTCGGCCTCTGTGATGAGCCCTTCGCTGACGAGCTTCTCAGCATACAAGTCCTGAGTCGTTTTGTGCTTGCTAATGACCTTGTACATCAACGGCTGTGTTACCGAGGGTTCGTCCGCTTCGTTATGACCCCGACGGCGATAGCAGATAAGATCAATCACCACGTCTTTATTAAATTCCGTACGATAGTCAACGGCCAATTGTGTGACGAACAACACCGCTTCTGGGTCATCTGCATTGACGTGGAATATCGGCGCCTGCACCATTTTCGCAACGTCCGTACAGTACTCTGTTGAACGGGCGTCCTCTCGCTCATGTGTGGTGAATCCGACTTGATTATTCAGCACAATATGGATCGTGCCACCGGTTTTATACCCGCGAGTCTGAGACATCTGAAACGTCTCCATCACCACGCCTTGCCCGGCAAAAGCTGCATCGCCATGCAGAACAATAGGGACCACAAGATCACCTGACGCGTCGAGACGTCGTTCCTGACGAGCACGCACAGAACCCTCTACAACCGGGGATACAATCTCCAAATGCGACGGGTTAAAGGATAACGCGAGATGAACCTCTCCTCCCGTGGTCATCATATTAGAAGAAAAACCCTGATGATATTTTACGTCGCCAGAACTTTCGTACTGCGCCCTACCCTCAAATTCGTCAAACAACTCAGAGGGGTTTTTCCCGAATATATTGATCAGCACATTGAGCCTGCCACGATGGGCCATGCCAATGACAATTTCCTTTGCCCGATACGCGCCACAGCGTTGCACCATCTCTGACAGCATAGGAATCAGGCTCTCCCCGCCCTCGAGTCCGAAACGTTTAGTGCCGGGATACTTAGACGCCAGGGACTTTTCTAGACCCTCTGCATTTATGAGGAGATTCAGCAATTGCAAGCGTACTTCCTTGCCATAATCCGGCGCAGAACGCACAGACTCCATTCTCTGCATAACCCAGTGCCGCTCAGTGGTATCGACTATGTGCATAAACTCGGCACCAATCGTATGGCAATAGGTTCTCTCAAGTGCCTCGTATATCTCACCCAACGTGGCATCAGCTTTGCCGATGTGCAAACTACCGGCCTGGAAAACCGTATCAAAGTCGGCAGACGACAAATGGTGAAAGCCTAGCTCTAGGTCGGCTACCTGCTCGCGCTGGGCAATTCCTAATGGATCAAGTTTCGCTTTTTGATGGCCGCGCTGACGATAGGCAGAAATCAATTGCACCACACAAACCTGCTTGCGCTCGTAATCAGTGGCCTTTGAATCATACTGCACGGTGGCTTCAGTGCGCACACGCATTTTACTGATCTGAGCAAAACGCTCGCGAATTACCGAGTGGGGAACATCTTCAAGCTGGATAATCTCTGACGACACCATCGGAAGCTTGTCGAAGTAATCTCGCCACTGCTCAGGCACCCCATTAGGATCCTTCAGATAAGACTCGTACAAATCCTCTACATACGTGGCGTTACCACCAGAAATATGAGAGCTTTGCCGCAGCAACTCTATGGAACTATTTTGCATCTGGACCCCTCCCGGGGCTCAATCGACTAGTGCTACTCATCCACACACCGATGGATCACGAGAAACGCAGGCTGTGCCCCTGAGTTCAGATATAGGGCTTCTTTCTACCAGCAAGACATTGTGCTGTCATGAATTTAAAAAATTTGTTTAAAATCAACCTGTTAACTATAAATCCTAATGTTATGTGGCGCGCGACAAGAGCATGTTTCGTATGTGCCCAATCGCCCGCGTAGGGTTCAAGCCTTTGGGACACACATTGACGCAAGCCTGAATACCATGGCAGCGAAAGACGCTAAACGGGTCGGCCAAGCGAGCCAGACGCTCATCCGTGGCGGTATCGCGAGTGTCAGCGAGAAAACGGTAGGCCTGTAGCAAGCCAGCTGGGCCTATAAACTTGTCTGGATTCCACCAAAAAGACGGGCAGGCAGTAGAGCAACATGCGCAGAGAATACACTCATAGAGACCGTCCAGTTTTTCCCGCTCTTCGGGGCTCTGCAGCCGCTCTATAGCAGGGGCTGGTGACTGATTCTGCAAGTAAGGCTGCACTTTTTCATACTGTGCATAAAACAGGCTCATATCGACCACTAAGTCGCGAATTACCGGCAGACCCGGCAAAGGACGCAGCACCAGCTTGTTTTTTCTGACTGCTTTGGATAGCGGCGTCACACAGGCAAGTCCATTCGTGCCATTCATGTTGACGCCATCGGAACCGCACACACCCTCACGACAAGAGCGCCTGTAAACGACGGTTTCATCCTCAGCCTTGATCAACTCCATCACGTCCAGGACCATAAGATCCTTGCCGCCGGTCTCTACCTGGACATCCTGCATATAAGGTTCAGCGTCGATTTCCGGGTTATAGCGGTAAATACTGACTTGCAACATGATTAGCGCCTCTTAATAACTGCGTACTGTCGGTTGAAATGTTGGGACTGTTTTTGGCTCAAAGTTCACGCCGCGTTTACTCACGCGCTTGCTATCAGCAAAGTACATCGAATGGCAAAGCCAGTTTTCATCGTCGCGTGAATCAAAGTCGTCACGAGCGTGGGCACCGCGGCTCTCTTTGCGATCTTCGGCGGCAATTGCAGTAGCCTCAGCGACCTCTAAAAGATTCTGCAACTCAAGGACCTCTATTCGAGCTGTGTTAAAGACATCGCTCTTGTCAGACAACTCGGCATTTTCAATCCGCTCACGCAAATCGGCTAGCTTAGTAATCCCCGTCTGCATCAAAGGCCCGTTACGGAATACGCCGAAGTAGTTCTGCATCGTATTCTGCAATTCTTTACGTAACTCCCCTGCTTTCTCTCCACCGGTGGAGTTATTCAGTTTGTTCAGGCGAGACATTGCCCGCTCTATATCCGTGTCAGACGCATCGCGCAACTCGATACCCTCACGCAGAGACTTCTCGATAAACAAACCGGAGGCTCGCCCAAATACCACCAGGTCAAGCAGCGAGTTACCGCCTAGCCGGTTAGCGCCGTGCACAGAGACACAGGCCGCTTCGCCGCAGGCGTAAAGACCAGGAATAATAAAGTCTTCGCCGTTTTGATCGACGCTGATAGCCTGTCCGTTAACATTTGTCGGTATGCCGCCCATCATGTAATGACAGGTAGGCACAACAGGAATCGGCTCTTTTGTCGGATCCACATGAGCAAAAGTCCGAGACAATTCGCAAATACCGGGTAAACGGCTCTCTAAAACCTCCTCACCCAGATGATCCAGCTTCAGATAGACATGGTCGCCATCGGGGCCGCAGCCGCGCCCCTCTAGTATCTCCTTCACCATCGAGCGAGCCACAACGTCACGTCCTGCTAAATCTTTGGAGTTGGGCGCATAACGCTCCATAAAACGCTCACCGTCCTTGTTGATGAGATAGCCACCCTCTCCACGGCAACCCTCAGTGACCAACGTGCCCGCTCCGGCAATTCCGGTCGGATGAAACTGCCACATCTCAATGTCCTGTACCGGGAAACCCGCACGCAGGGCCATCCCAATGCCGTCTCCGGTATTAATGTGCGCATTCGTTGTAGACGCATAGATTCGACCTGCCCCACCAGTGGCAAGGACGGTAGCCTTAGACTTCACATAGACGGTTTCACCCGTTTCTATACAGATAGCGATAACCCCTACGACGGAGCCGTCCTGATTCTTCACCAGATCAGTGGCATACCACTCGTTTAGGAATACGGTCTCATTCTTCAGGTTACTCTGATAAAGGGTGTGCAGTAGCGCGTGACCGGTACGATCGGCTGCGGCACAGGTGCGCGCGGCTTGACCGCCTTTACCGTAATCCTTTGACTGCCCGCCAAAGGGGCGCTGATAAATACGGCCCTCTTCGGTGCGAGAAAATGGCAGCCCCATATGCTCCAACTCGTAGATCGCCTCGGGGCCGACACTACACATATATTCGATCGCATCCTGGTCGCCGATATAATCAGCGCCTTTCACCGTATCGTACATATGCCAGCGCCAATCATCATCAGGATCTGCTGACGCGATGGCACAGGTGATGCCACCCTGCGCTGATACGGTATGTGATCGTGTTGGAAAGACTTTTGAAATTACCGCAGTCTTGAACCCAGACTGAGCCATTTGCAAGGACGCCCGCATACCCGAGCCGCCGCCGCCAACGATGACACCGTCAAATGAAATAGTGCGAATAGCCGCCATCTTTATAAACCCCACAAAATCTTAATTCCCCAGACAAAATACGCCAACATTATGATGACACTCGCGCCCTCTGCTAACAGTCTAATGGTTTTACCTGCTGCCCCTAGCATACGTTCGGTTAGGTAGTCAGTGAACACCACCCACAGACCGACCCAGGCATGCCCAGCCAAGGCCACCAGCGCAAGTAAGCTGAATACCTTCATCCAAGTCTGGGCAAACAACCCTGACCATTGCGTATAGCCAAAGCCACTATTGGCCAGCATCCAGCCCACACAAACAAGAACGTAAGCCAGCAGAATGACTGCACTTGTACGTTGTATGAACCAATCGTAGAGACCTGTGCGGCTCGCGGTCGTCGCTGAAGTCACCATATCCAAGCCCCCGCCGCCACAATCAGAACTGCCGAAAGCGCCCATGCGATGCGCACACCCAGTATGCCCCCCTCCATAGTTTCACCGATACCCCTGTCCATAATAAAGTGCTTTATTCCGGCTAAAGAGTGGTAAATCAGGGCCGAGACCACGGCCCATACCACCAGCTTGAATAGGAGGCTCTCCCGAAGCGCATCAAAGCTTGCCTCGCTGGACAGGCTGGCATCCAGGGCCCACAACAAGACGGCAATACCGGCAAATAGGAATACGCCAGTGGCGCGATGCGTTATCGATGCCCATGCAGTAATGGGGAGCCGCATGGACCCGATGTCTAAGTTTACAGGCCGTTTATCTTTCACAAGTAAGCTACCGTCTGTGTGATGCCCGTAGGGCGATTAATCGGATTGGCGAGGGCCAAGACTGTTGGCCAGCCACGACCATGGCGATACAATTAAAACGCGCGAGATTATAGGCATTTAGCGCCATAAATACAAATCCGTTATCGTAAAAGGCCACAAAATCAAGTTTACTGTGAGCCCCGTCGATCTTCGTTAACCCTGTTGCACGAACCTAGATCTGTCTCTTATACACATC
>CAJXTK010000026.1 GCA_913061115.1 uncultured Haliea sp. | reverse complement strand
TCGTGGGCTCGGAGATGTGTATAAGAGACAGATTTTTTGATATGCTATTTTTTCACGGCCGAACAGTAGCTGCAAGCGCCATCACAAAGCTACCGAGTTTTGTGCGGCGGATAGATTGTAGGGTCAAGTGGTCCTAGTGGTCGATGTACACGCCCAGAACACAAGAAAAACCTTCCGGCGGCGTGGTGAGCTCGAAGTCGGCAACGGGTGTTCCTTTAGGGTGCGATAGCAGTGTTGCTGCCGCCCAGGGGCCGAAGGCGTTGGGCCAAGGGTGACCATGCGTTCCTGAGCAGGAGACAGTGACAACATTATTTTGGGCGGCGTAGTACTCGGCCGCCAATTTTGTTTCGATGCCGTAATCCGAAGTGCCATAGCGATCGTTTTCTCCGCCCCAAAGAAGAACCACGATAGAACTGTCCATAGCGACAGTGTCTAACGGCTGTATGGGGAATTGGCTGAGATACTGGAAGTTTCCCGACCCAATTATTCCGCCGGCAAACAGGTCAGAATTGAACATCATATTGCGACTGGTCATGGTGCCGCCGGCAGAGCTTCCGCCGTTATAGATGCGCTCTTTGTCCACCGGATAATCGGCGGCGATACAATTGGCCATGGATTCGATAAATCGCACATCAGGGCCTTCATCATTACTCTGGAGAATCCAGCCGTCAAACCAGGGCTCCCAAAATCGACCGTCATCACTGCCCGTGGCACCAATACCGGCACAGCGTCTATTTTCTGTAGTACAGCTTCGGAAGGGTGCAACCACAATCCAGCCACTGTCGGCCAGCGACTCGAATTGAGAAATAGTATCGGACACAAATTCCAGTTCAGTGGCTACGGTGCCCGTTAAAGAAACAAACAGCGGCCTTGGAGTATCCAGGTTGTCGGGTAGGAAAATGTGAAACTGCCGGAACTTCCCGTCCGACATGAATCCGCTGTTCCCGCCACTTTGAACAGTAAAGTTCTCGGGACAGCTGCCCTCTAATACTTTGGCCCGGGGACTGTCTTCGTTATTCGTGTTGCTGCTAGAGCCGCTTGAACAACCACTGACCCACGCTGCAGACAGTACGATCAACAAAATGTTGTGTAACCCGCACCTGCTGAAAATGCTCGAATCCATCAGCCTGTTCCTAATGCGCGCTGATAGGCGGCCACGGCATCAGCTAGCCCCATTCGAATCGCGTCTACCGTGAGATGGTGTCCGATAGAGACTTCTCTCAATCCCGCTATGGTGGCGAAGCGTGGCAAGTTGTTGAGGTCTAGATCATGCCCGGCGTTGAGTCCCAGACCTTCGTCTACAGCCACTTCAGCTGCCCGCACAAATTGTTGGAATACGTGCTCGAGATCGTCACCCGTCCTAAATGCGCGGGCATAGGTTTCGGTATAGAGCTCAATACGATCAGTGCCTGTCTGTGCCGCAAGACGGATCTGCTGTGGGTCCGGGTCCATGAATAGGCTGGTACGGATCCCTAACGATTGGAGCTCCTGCACAAGTCGCGCAACATGCTCGCCATCCTGTTTGAGGTCAAAGCCATGATCTGAGGTGAGTTGGCCATCACCGTCAGGCACAAGGGTACATTGAGTCGGGCGAATCTCTTTTACTAGCGCCATGAAACCCGGATAGTCCTCCACATCTGAACGCTCAGTTTTGCGCGGTCCTGTCATCGGGTTCCCTTCGATGTTGAACTCAACCTGCAACATCGAGGCGAGGTCAAAACAGTCTGTGACACGAATGTGCCGCTGATCAGGGCGAGGGTGCACAGTGATACCATTGGCACCTGCATCAATGCACATCTGAGCATGCTGAGGAATGTTCGGATTGGTGGTGTCGCGTGAGTTGCGGATCAGAGCAATTTTGTTGAGATTGACACTGAGCGCAATCATCAGGGCTGCTGGCGCACTATTTCTTTGATCAGGACCGCTTGTTGGGGTACGTCGCCCATGCCCTTCACCCTACCGGTATCTGCTGTGGCGATAAAGTCTACAACTTTCATACCTTGTCGGACCTCGCCAAAAACAGCGTAGCCTTCGCGGCGAGGAGCCCAATCCAAGTTCAGGTTTGAGCGTAGGTTGATGTAAAACTGGGAGGTCGCGGAATCAGGGTCGTTAGTGCGGGCCATGGCGAGTGTACCCCGAGTGTTGTGCAGCCGGTTTTTCGACTCGTTGATAATAGGGTCCGAGTTTTCCTTCTCTGTCATGTCGGGCAAGAAGCCTCCGCCCTGTATCATAAAATTGGAGATGACTCTGTGAAAAATTGTGCCATTGTAAAAACCGCTGTCCACATAGCTTAGAAAATTTGCAACGGTGATGGGAGCTTTATCGGCAAAAAGCTCCACTGTGATATCCCCATCGCTGGTTTTGATAACGACAAAAGGGTTGGCCAGTGCAGGCTCATCGGCGAGGGTGATAGCCGGTAGCATTAGGGATAGACAAAGTAACAGTAATTTAAACATGATGATTTTCTCGCATACTTTAAGTTGTTTTAGGCCCAGCTTGAATTTTTGCGCCGTCTGGGAATTAGGCGGGGTGCCACTAGAGCAATAATGACTCCCAGCAATACTGCCATAGCGCCGTTCATAAAGTCTTCACTTTTGACCTTGTCTTGCAGTCGGAGACGCTCCGCTTCAAGCATTTCTACATCTGAGCGCAAGTTCTCTGTTTCCTCTACCAGCCTGCGATTGTCCTTGTCCAACTGCACCGACTTGCCAGAGATTTTTTTCAGCTCGTGCAACTCGCGGGAGACACTACTCAATTCGAAATCACTTACGGTGACTTGGTTAATGAGTTCGTCTCGTTCAGCGTTTAGAGCCTTCAATTCAGCCGCTAGATCGATACTTTTTGCCCGCGTTTTTGCAGCTTCTGCAGTAATTGCATCGAGCTTTAGTCGCGCCGGAAGATCTGGCATAAGGAACTGAGGCTGAATCCAACCACTGTTGCCATTTTCCATGGTGACTTCTGACCACGATCCGTCAGCAAGCGAACTGTTGACGGTCAGGCGGGTCCCTGAAGGAATGCCGCGGTGAACGATGCGATAATTGTTGCCGGCTCCACTGCGCAGGGGGACAAACTGTTTGTCGCTGACATAGCGTATTTCCGCAGCGTGGATGGAGAACGAAAAGAGTAATGACAGCAGTAGTACAGATACGGAAGGTCGCAAAGTGTGTTCCTTATAAATCAGCTCAAAAACAGAGAGATACTGAGGTTCGGTTAGGCCGAGCGTGCATGGTACCGTGCCATGATGCTGAATATAACCCGACGGGTGAAGAAGTTGAAGTTCAGGGCAGGACCAGTTTGTAAGGCTTGACGATGATCTTGCTGAATACACCGGCGGTCACGTACGGATCTAGATCAGCCCAGGCGGTGGCGGCCTCCAAACTGTCAAACTCAGAAATAATAAGGCTTCCAGTGAAGCCCGCCTGTCCAGGCTTTTCTGTGTCCAGAGCTGGGTGGGGGCCTGCGGCTAGAAGCTTTCCCTGGTCGGCCAGTGATTGCAGGCGAGTCAGGTGGGCCGCGCGCGCACTTTGGCGCAGTGGCAAGCTGTTTTCAACGTCTTCACACAATATTGCGTAGTACATCCTCGAATAATCTCCGTCAGGTGTTAATCGTCCTGCTGCAGCACTTGTTTTTTTGCCGCATCGTCTTTGAGATGGGGGCTGATAATCAAGGCTGTTAGAATTGTCAATAACAGGGTGAATCCGATCGCGGAATATAATTTGTAGCTGACCCAGGTCTCCTCACTGTAGCCGTAAGCGACGACCAAGTTGAGTGTGCCTACGATAAAAAAGTTTGTAACCCATATGAGGTTAAGCCGGGTCCATATTACCTTGGGCAGGTGGAGTTGACTGCCCAGCGTGCGCTCCATCAGGTTCTTGTCGCCGACGAACTGGGAGATTCCGAATGCAAGCGCGAGGGCCCAGTTGAAAATGGACGGTTTCCACTGAATAAACATCTGGTTGCGAAATATCAATGTAGCCCCACCGAATACCATTACTGCCAGCAGCAACCACAGCAGGCGCTTTTCAAGCTTGCGAGTTAGTGCGTAGACAAAAATCACCTGTAGCACGGTGGCTAACATCATCGCAGCGGTGGCGGAAAATATACCGTCGAATTCATAGTGCCAGCCCGCTAGGCTGATACTTTGACCATCAAGCTGATAGACGATAAAAAACAGTGCGATGGGAACGAATTCAGCGATTTGCTTCATGGATTCTGTAGTGCTCCGACTGTTACTATGTGTGATGACTAAATTACTTGACCCGCTTCAAGGTCGCCTTGCCAAGTGTAAAGACTGTGTTGATTGATTTCCACACCCATACCAGTGCCTCTGATGGGGCGCTTTCTCCCTGTGAACTGATGGCGCGAGCCGCAGCCAGTAAGGTGGAATTGCTGGCAATTACTGACCATGACACAGTGGCAGGATACGAGGCAGCGGCAGCTTATCATACGGAGAATCCCAGTGGTATGCGGCTTATTCCGGGTATCGAGCTCTCCTGCCAATGGTCGGGCGTCACGATCCACATTCTGGGCCTAGGGGTCGACTGTGAGCATCCGGTGATGCGTGCAGGGTTAGTGCGCATGGCTGCAGCAAGGAAGGAGCGTGGCGCTAAGATAGCCAGCCGGCTGGAGTCTCGTGGTTTCGACGGAGCCCTTCAGGGTGCTTTGATGCAGGCTGGGGACAGCCAGTTAGGGCGACCGCACTTTGCTGCATGGATGGTAGAGCAAGGGCACGTTAGGGACCCTAATCAGGCCTTTGATCGCTATCTGGGTCAGGGCAAGATAGGAGACGTTAAGGCATTCTGGCCGGAACTGGCTGAAGTGACTCAGTGGATCGAGTCCTCCAATGGTGTGGCCGTTATTGCTCACCCACTGAAATACCGCTTTACTGGCACGAAATTGCGACGCTTTATAGGAGCTTTTGTAGCGGCAGGAGGCCGCGGTATGGAGGTCCTAAGTGGCCGTCAAACCAGCGATCAAACAAAGCATCTGGTACGTCTGGCCCAAGATTTCGATCTGGAAGTCTCCGTTGGCAGCGATTTCCATCGGGATGCCCCCTACAGCGCGCCGCTTGGTGTAGAGTCAGCACCATTTGGGGATTTACGCGGCGTATGGCAGCGCTGGTAAATCTTAACCCAACTAACACTAAAAAAATAAGAGACACACTGTGAGCCAGTTTTATCAGATTCACCCAGAAAACCCGCAGGCACGCCTGATACGCAATGCTGTCGATATTATCCACAATGGCGGAGTGGTGGTCTATCCCACAGACTCAGGCTATGCTTTAGGTTGTCATATCGGTGACAAAACGGCATTGGATCGAATTCGGCGTATTCGCAAGCTTGACGACAAGCACAACTTTACTTTGGTGTGTCGCGACCTGTCAGAGATCGCCACTTACGCCAAAGTGAATAACACGTCGTATCGACTGTTGCGCCATACCACGCCCGGCGCCTATACCTTTATCTTGCAGGCCACAAGCGAGGTGCCACGGCGCCTGATGCATCCCAAACGGAAGACGGTCGGGTTGCGCGTGCCAGATAATGCCATTGCTGCAGCTTTGCTGGCGGATCTGGGGGAGCCGTTGATGAGCGTCACGCTTATAATGCCGGGGGATGAGTTTCCCCTTACTGACCCCTACGATATCCGCGAAACGCTGGAGCATGAAGTTGATCTGGTGATTGACGGAGGTTATTGCGGTATGGAGCCGACTACGGTTGTAGATTTGGCTGACGATAGGTCGGTGATATTGCGGACGGGCAAGGGAGACGTCACTCCCTTTCAACGTTAGAAGTTTGAATGGCTAAAGCTGGGGAGCCACGGTTTTTTTGTGGTTCGACTGGAGGCAAGAATGATGGCTAACATGCCACCTTAACTCATAGCCTCAGCAAGATAGCACCCACGATAGTATTATTTAGAGCCAGTTTGAACGACACATATAATGATTTATCTGCAGAAAGGACCATTCGAAATGAGTTTATTTGATCCCGAAAATCCCACGCGCAGCAAGCGACACAAAAAAATCTATGCGCTGTGTGAAATTGCCTACACCATAGTTGATGTTTCCGCGGCAGTATTGTTTGTCGTTGGCAGCATATTGTTTTTTTATCCGAAGAGCACTGACGTGGGTATTTGGTTTTTTCTGATTGGCTCTATCTTTTTTGGTCTTCGTCCAACAATCAAACTAGTCCGAGAGTTCGCTTATTTGCGAATCGGCGATTACACCGATGTTGCAGGCAACGTGAAGTAGGTTTAAATCGACGATGTCGAAGACTCGTGGCATGAGAGAATCAACGATTATTCTGGCTCAAAATTTTGCCCTGAACACTGTAAATGAACTTACTGAAGTAGTGACGGATGATTTGAACAACACCTATTAGCGGGCGCCGTGAAGGCACCGGTAAATTGTGACCTAGGTAACCCGTACTGCACTGTCCGGGGAAACGGTTTTTTTAGTGCTCAAATGTCCATCTTGTTGAAGATGAAGCGCGGCAGATGGCGGATTATCATCATAATAACCCACCATCTTCGCGGAGCATAAACGACATTTCTGCGCTTTTCCATGCCGCTGACAATCGTAGCGGCGACTTTGGCGACATCTGCAAGCGATGGTCCAGAGTCGCCCAAATGTGCGGTCATTGGGGTGCGGGTGGGGCCGGGTTTGATCAAGGTAACGGTAACTCCGGTACCGGCCAGACGGTGCTGTAAGCCCTGAGCATAGCGTGCAACCAAGCCTTTGCCTGCGCCGTAGACATAGTTAGATTTGCGGCCGCGGTCCCCAGCCACTGAACCGATAACGCCAAGGGTGCCGTGCCCCGCGCGGACCATGCTATTAGCGATAGCTTCAGCAAACAAAACTGGAGAAATACCATTAATGCTCAATTCTTCCGCTGTGAGCGCGAGGTCTTGTTGGCAAGCGGATTGGTCAGCTAACGAACCGTGGGCAATCAGTGCGCAGTCAGCGTTGCCATCTTTCAGAATTTGATTAACGAGGCGCTGAATAGATTCAGGTTCCACGAGATTGCCGCTGACCACGGTTATCGCTGAACCTGGGCTGCGCACCTTGAGGTCGTCAGCGATAGATTTTGTACGGGATGCATCGCGTCCTACTAGCGTTAAGTTAATAGGCGCCTCGGCGATCCAGAGCCGAGCGCAGTGCTCTGCAATCGATGAGGTTGCACCAATTATGATAAAGCGTTTCATTAAAAATTCACCAGCCCATTACTCGTTTGGAAAACCCGGAACTTAGGCCCGGATCTCTATAGAGCAGAAACTCAGGTAGATGCGGGTACCCTGCGGTAAATAGTTCCGCTGGCATTCTAGCATCCTTGGCGGGATACAGCCGCCCTCCGGCTTCCGCCACAATAGCGTCAATGCGTCTGAAAAGCTGTAGCGTAATGTCTCCCCTATTGGGGAAATCCAGAGCAAGCGTTAAACCCTCCATCGGGAAGCTGAGCAAGCCAGGGGAGGGTGCATCGCCGAAAGTTTTAAGTACTGAAAGGAAAGAGCCTTGCCCCGATACAGCTATCTCGTGCAGGATTGCTTTGATTGCGGGCATTCCAGATTCGTAGGGAACAACCAGTTGATATTGGTAGAATCCTTTGGGGCCGTACATGCGGTTCCAGTCTAAAATGCCATCAAGCGGATAGAAGTAAGACTGGTAGTGGCTTTTGCCCATTCCGGATTTCTGTTTCTGGCTTAAAAAGTAGGCTTGGTTAAATGCGGTTAGAGTCATGCGATTTACTAGAGATAGGGGAGGCACCAGTGGCACGCGCAAACGGCTTTTGGTCGGTGTACTCTCGGCGCCGGATTGGCTGTGATTTGCCCGAATGAAAATGCCCCGATTATGTTTACGGGAGTTGCAGTCAATCCATGACACCGTGTACTCCCAATCGTCTTCCGAATCCTTACTAATCTGAGAAAACTCGGCAAGACTTGAATAGGTCAGAGTCTCTGTATCCAGCCAACAGCTGCTTACTCGCCTCAGGTTGAGCGATACTTCTTTGATAATACCCGTCAGTCCCAGACCACCGGTAGTAGCGTTAAACCAGCTTGCTTCTTTGGTAGGAGAGCAAACAAAGTCCTCGCGGTCCGTTCTGGCCAATCTGATCCAGTTGATATGGCTGCTGAAGCAACCGTGTGAGTGATGATTCTTACCATGGACGTCGTTAGCGACTGCGCCACCAACGGTGACATATTGCGTGCCAGGTGTGACTGGCAGCATCCAGCCTTTGGCAGAAAATAGTGTTTGGATATCTTTGAGCAGGACTCCGGCCTCGCAAATCAGTTCGCCAGATGTGGCGTCAAAGCTGCAAAGCCGATCTAGGCCGTTAGACAGGTAAACTCCCCCGCCAGGGTTGAGGCATACGTCGCCGTAGCTGCGGCCCATGCCATACACTATAGACGTTTCACCATTGTCCGATGGAGTTAACTGTTGATTACCGATCTCTCTAGACAATACGGTCGCAGGGTAATTGTCATCGCTCAGCCTGCCCCATGAAGAGAGTTTCATAGATTAACCCCAAAAGCGCTTAGTAGTATGATCCCGCCAAAGATTGCGCCGCATATCAGACTCACCTTGTCAGTTATGGCCACTACCACCGACTCACCGTGCATTCGTTACGATGAGCATTGAGCCGGATCGAGCTCACCCGATAGAGCAGCAAAGCCAAGCCATTTTCGGCATATGTCCAGTTGCGACCGGCGGTGCTTTCTAGGCAAAATGCCAGTAGTAGCGGGCAAATAGACCCTTTTACTGCAGAAGTTGGTGCGCCCGGAGAGATTCGAACTCCCGACCAATCGGTTCGAAGCCGATTACTCTATCCAGCTGAGCTACGGGCGCGTGGTGGACAATGGATTATATAGATTCCTGACTCCGGCGAAAGGGCTGATAGGTAGATAGTCACTGAATATCAGTACATTTTTTGCAGATTCTCTCTTTCTAACGGGGTGGGGCAGGTTGATGTCGACCCTTACTGCCCTCAGAGGCCTCAAGTCTAGCCTGCAACGTGGGACCAATGGTCGGCTGAACAGGCTCACTCTTTGAGCATTAGTCAGGTATACTATTGGTGACCTAAAAGTGGGTAAATAAAGTGTCAGTCGATGAATCCAATACTGAAGTCCAGGCCGGCACGCCTCCGGTCGATGGCGATCCTTTGGCGAGTCAGGATACCTCCCAGTCTGTCGCTGCGATGGCTCCTTTTCTAGCCGGGCCAGCGCTGCAGGGGGAGATGCCCTTCGCAATGGTGATGGGGCAAGCCGTTACCGAGTTTCCCAAGGATTTATATATTCCTCCACAGGCTCTGGAAGTGTTTCTGGAGGCCTTTGAAGGTCCTTTGGACCTGCTCCTTTACCTTATTAAGCGCCAGAATCTGGATATTCTGGAAATCGACGTCTCCCGGATTACTGAACAATACATGGAATACGTGGAGCTAATGGATGCCATGCAATTTGAGCTGGCAGCAGAGTATCTGCTGATGGCTGCTATGCTGGCAGAGATTAAGTCGCGTATGTTGCTGCCGCGTGCCAGCGAACTGGAAGATGATGAGGAAGATCCGCGCGCACAGCTTCTTAGGCGCCTGCAGGAATATGAGCGCTTTAAGAAAGCGGCTGAAGATATTGAAGAGTTGCCGCGTGTGGAGCGGGACACTTGGATCGGCAGTGCTAATCCACCGGAACTGAACCGCACGCGTCCCGACCCGGAAGTAGATTTACGGGAATTAATGGTCGCTCTGGGCGAGGTAATGCGCAGGGCAGATATGTTTGCAAGCCACCACATTCAGCAAGAGGCGCTCTCCACTCGAGAGCGGATGAGTGAGGTTCTTGAGAGGCTGGCAGGGCAACAGTTTGTGCCGTTTGTGTCTCTATTTAGGGTATCTGAAGGACGTTTGGGAGTTGTCGTAACTTTCCTGGCATTGATGGAACTCATTAAGGAAGCACTTGTGGAGATCGTACAGACCGAAAATTTTGGTCCCATCCATGTTAAGGCAAGGTCGGAGTAGTATGTCGGAAATAGGCTTGGTACAGATTATTGAGGGCGCCTTACTCGCGGCCGGCAGGCCGATGACAGTGGCGCAACTCGCGGAACTGTTTGAGGAGCATGAGCGGCCGGAAAATGCGGCGATTCGAGAGGCTCTCGAAGAGGCGGCGGCGCGTTGTGAAGGTCGGGGTTTCGAATTGCTGGAAGTGGCCGGAGGCTTTCGTTATCAGGTGCGTCAGTCACTGAGTCCTTGGGTGGCAAGGTTGTGGCACGAGCGTCCGCAAAAATACTCGCGCGCGCTGCTGGAGACTTTATCCCTGATGGCCTATAGGCAGCCTATTACGCGTGGAGAAATAGAAGAAATCCGCGGTGTTGCGGTCAGTACCAATATTATTAAGACGCTGCATGAGCGTGAATGGATCCGTGTCGTGGGGCACCGTGATGTTCCGGGTCGACCGGCTATGTATGCTACCACACGGCACTTTCTGGACTATTTTAACCTGAAAAGCTTGGATCAACTCCCAGCTCTGGCTGAGATACGTGATCTGGATACACTGAATGCGGAGCTCGGGTTTAGCCAGCCACTATCAGATGATACTGGCGTGGGTGAGGGTGCCTCGGGTTTGACCTTGGTCGGAGGTACGGAGCACGCACTGGGCGAAGGCCAGGGTAGCGATGACGCCGTAACGCTCTCTCAGGCTGCGGATGATCTTGAAGCCAGAGCGGCACACTCGTCAGACGAAGATCTTGACAGCATTGGCGATGAGGCTGACGTTGATCCTGAACTGGGCGACCCTGTGCAAACCGAGTCATCCAATCCCGAATCGAAAGTCTGACCAGTCATGGCGAATAAACCCCAGAAGCCATTGCCAAAATCGCAGGCCCAGCCAACTGAGCCCGAGCTACCTGAGCCTGCGGCGGGAGAGAAAGTACAAAAAGTGCTTGCCCGTGCTGGACTCGGCTCTCGCCGAGAAATAGAACGATGGATTGAGGCCGGAAGAGTTGCTGTTAACGGCAAGGCCGCTCGTCTTGGAGATCGTGTCGACGACCATGATCGGCTAGCGGTTGATGGTCGCGCCGTCGATCTGGCGCCGGCTCAGGAGGCGCGTTGTATTCTTTATCACAAGCCTCCCGGCGAAGTCTGTTCACGCAGTGACCCGGAGGGTCGCCGCACGGTATTTGGGCGGTTACCTAATCTGAAGTCCGGCCGTTGGATTTCCATTGGTCGATTAGACTTCAACACTTCTGGCCTATTATTATTCACTACCGACGGCGATCTGGCCAACGGGTTGATGCATCCATCTTCCAATATTGAACGTGAATATATGGTGCGCGTCATGGGAGACGTGCAGGAGGACATGCTCCGACGTATGCTAGAAGGCGTTATGCTGGACGACGGCATGGCGCGTTTTGCGGATATTCAAGACGGCGGCGGCGATGGCATTAACCGCTGGTACTATGTGGTGCTTATGGAGGGCCGCAATCGCGAGGTTCGCCGTTTGTGGGAGTCGCAGGGTTTAACAGTGTCGCGCCTAAAGCGGGTGCGTTACGGAGACGTTTTTATTCCGTCGAAGGTCAAGCAAGGGCAGTGGGTGGAAATGGATCGCACCGATGTCAAATCACTTTACCGTATCGCCAGTCTGAAACCCAAAGAGATAAAGCGTAGCACCGCCAAGGAGCGTGAAGTGATGGAGCGGCAGTTTGGCAAGCGCCTTGGTCGCGGTGCGGCAAAGAAGAGTGGCCGAACCTAGCAGAGTGAGTTCACTTAGCGGGCATCAAACGCCTTGCCGGTGATGCCGGCGCTATCGTCCCCCATCAAAAAAAGATAAGCCGGCATGATATCCTGTGGAGCGGGGTTGGTTGTGGGGTTTTCTCCGGGATAGGCGGCTCTACGCATAGCCGTATTGGTGGCGCGAGGATTGAGACTATTGACGCGAATGTTTGACGTGTTCTCCAGCTCACTGGCGAGCACTTGCATGAAACCTTCAGTCGCAAATTTGGACACTGCATATGCACCCCAGTAGGCCTTACCAATACGGCCAACTGTGGATGACGTGAAAATGATCGAGGCAGTAGGGGCCTGTTGCAGTAAGGGTAAAAAATGTTGGGTCAATAAAAATTGGGCGTTGACGTTCACCTGCATGACGTCTTGCCAGTTTGCGTATCCGGCACTTTCGATGGGGCGTCGATCGCCAAGAAGCGCAGCATTGTGCAGTATCCCACCAAGGCAGGAAAACTCCTCGCCAAGGCTTGCAGCGACGGACGTATACATATCCTCGGGGGCGGTGGCTAGGTCCATTTCTATAATGCCAGGCTTTGATCCGCCTGCGTTTTCGATTTCATCGTATACGGCCTCCAGTTTGCTCCCCGTACGTCCAAGCAGCAGGACTGAGGCTCCATATTTAGCATAATTAAGAGCCGCGCTGCGACCTATGCCGTCACCCGCACCCGTGACAAGAATAGTTTTCCCTGACAACAGGTTGGTACGGGGTTTGTAATCTATAGGGATGTTTGATAATTGCATGCTGCGTCCTTAGTTACTGCGTTCCCAAAATGAGTTCGAACAGATCTTGACTAGACAGTGCCTGGGCATTGGCACCCCAGCCCTGCGGGTCATCGTTTTCTTCGATATAGCCGTAAGCGGCGGCGATGGTATACATGCCCGCGCGCCGTCCCGCCTCAATGTCACGCAAATGATCACCGATGTAGATTGCTTCGTGGGGCGCGCAGTGTAGATCATGACAATTGCGGTAGAGTGATTCCGGATGCGGTTTGCGATTGGTGATGTCGTCTGGACAGACCACACTACCCGGAGGCGGTTGTATGTTTAGCCGTGCCAATAGTGGCTCCGTATACGCTCGCGGTTTGTTGGTGGAAATGCCCCAAACAATGCCCTTAGCCTGCAGTCGTGCGAGTAGGGATTCGATGCCAGGATAGGGCGAAGCTATTGTGCCCACAACCTGGCTGTAGAGTTCCAGTAGGCGTAAGCGTTTACTCTCGAATTCTGGTGCATCCTCATTGATGTCAAGACCTAAGCTGACCAGTGCACGCGCGCCGTTGGAAACTGAGGCGCGGATGCGCTGTGGATCCATTGCATCGTGTCCGTGCTCTGCACGCAGACCCTGCACGACGGGCACAAATTCGTTTGCGGTATCGACCAGGGTGCCGTCCAAATCAAAAATGACCGCCTTTAAATTTTGGGGAAACGCTGAGCGGGGATCTTTCATCAGGCAGGTTTCACAGTGCGTACCATGTAATTCACACTGACATCCGTCTCATCCAGTCGATAGCGTTTGGACAGTGGATTGTAGGTAAGCCCTGTCATACCTTGTAGGACGAGGCCGGCTTCACGTATCCAACCGGCCATCTCTGAAGGTTTTATAAATTTAGCATACTCATGGGTGCCCGCGGGTAGTAATTGCAAAATGTGTTCGGCACCGATGATGGCAAAAGCGAACGACTTTAGATTGCGGTTAAGGGTTGAGAAATACAGTGCGCCACCGGGTTTTACCAGTCTGGCACAGGCCGCGATGACCTCTCCAGGCTCGGGCACGTGTTCCAACATTTCAAGACAGCACACAATGTCATAGCTTTCCGGAACCGTTTCCGCCAGTTGTTCTGCGGTGGATTGTCGGTAGTCGACCTCGACACCTGACTCTAATTGGTGCAGCCTCGCCACAGATAATGGCGCCTCACCCATATCGATACCCGTGACGATGGCTCCACGCCGGGCCATGGCTTCCGCCAGGATGCCGCCGCCACATCCCACATCTAATAGACATTTACCCGCGACCGGTGAATGGTGGTCGATATAGTTAGCGCGCAGGGGATTGATATCGTGTAATGCACGGAATTCGCTGTTGCGGTCCCACCAGCGCGAGGCAAGTGCTTCAAACTTGGCGATTTCCTGTGGGTCTACATTCAGGTCTTTGATCATTGTGGTCGACTCGCAGTGTGACTGATTCGGTGTTGCCATGCACTGACGCGTGTCGCCAGTGCTTGGAGATCAATTCGGGTGAGTTTTCGTTGTGCCATCACTGGCTCGCCGCCTATCCAACTGTGTGTCACCTGGCTGCCGTTGCAGGCATAAACCAACTGTGACAGCGGATGATACAGCGGCTGTGTTTCGGGGCCACGCAAATCGACAGCAATGAGATCGGCCTGTTTACCAATCTCCAGACTGCCGATGCTATCTTCAAGTCCCAATGCTCTAGCGCCATTGATCGTGGCCATTGCCAGTGCATCTGCCGCAGGGAGAGCGCTGGCGTCGCTCGATTGTAACTTAGCCAGCAGCGCTGCGGTCTGCATTTCCCCGAACATATTCAGATCGTTGTTGCTAGCGGCGCTGTCCGTACCCAGTGCAACATTCACGCCTTCCTTCAGCAAATGACTGACCCGGCAGGCGCCAGAGGCCAATTTCATATTGGATTGTGGGCAGTGCACTACGTGAGCGCCTGTTGCCGCCAGCAAGGCTATATCATCATCGCGAAGATCAGTCATGTGCACGCATTGAGTTCGAGGGCTGAGTAACCCTAGACGATGTAACATGTCCAGCGGACGCTCCCCATGCTCTTCTGCAGCCTGCAGCACTTCTGCGGCGGTCTCATGCAGATGAATCTGTATCGGCGCATCCAGCTCGGCGGCAAGAGTCGCTATTTTAATGAAGTTGCTTTCACAAACGGTATAGGGGGCGTGGGGTCCAAAGACCACAGTCACCAGAGTGCTGTGCTTGAAGTCGTCCCTCAGGGCTAGCCCCTTTCTGATGTAGTCGTCTCCGTCCAGACCCCACGCAGTAGGAAAATCAAAAATTGGAAAAGTAATCTGGCAGCGCATACCCAGTCTTTGGGCGGTCGCGGCGCAAACATCGGGGAAAAAATACATATCACTGAAGGTTGTAGTGCCTGAGCGTATCATCTCAGCTATGGCTAGTTCTGTGCCATCCCCTACAAATGCTTCGCTGACGTGTGCCTGTTCTGCTGGCCAGATATGCTGCTCCAGCCAAGGCATTAGAGGTTGGTCGTCGGCGTAGCCACGAAACAGACTCATCGCAGCATGTCCATGGCAGTTTACTAATCCCGGCAGCAGCGCTTGGCCCGGCAATTCAAGTATTTCGCGCGCTTCGATAGATCCTGCTTCTGCTCTGGGTAGCAGGGCAGAAATGCGACCCTCCGTCAGCGCAATACTGTGATTTGGTAGCACTACACCATGAGGCAACACCGGCACTATCCAGTCAGGGTGAATCAGCAAATCTGCGGTTTTTTGTTGCAACGTCATGGTTTTTTCCTGTTTCTTGAGGCGCATGTGCTGGCGCGAAAATGCCGCCCTGCCCAGCGGAGGAGCCGGAACAGGCGTATCCTTATGAAAGTATAACCACAAATAGAGCAAACACGGGCTAAACGGGCCTGATTTTCTGCAAAAACATGGCGGGAAGGGGGCAACTTCCCGTATAATGCAATGCATTATTTGGGGCTTAGGCAGTGTGAAATATTCGCTGTAAAGAGTGCTTGCTAAAGGCCCCAATGCTGTATTCAACGCGCGTTCGCAGTTACTCTAGGAAGTCGTTATACATGGGTGAAATAGCCAAAGAAATAGTCCCCGTCAATATCGAAGACGAGATGAAGAAGTCCTATCTGGATTACGCGATGAGTGTAATTGTCGGTAGGGCCTTGCCAGACGTTCGGGATGGGTTGAAGCCGGTACACCGGCGTGTCTTGTTCGCCATGAACGAGCTCAACAACGATTGGAATAAGAGCTACAAAAAGTCCGCCCGCGTGGTCGGCGATGTTATTGGTAAGTACCACCCTCATGGCGATTCCGCGGTGTATGACACCATCGTAAGAATGGCTCAGCCCTTCTCTTTGCGCTACATGCTGGTGGATGGCCAGGGTAATTTCGGGTCTGTAGATGGCGACTCCGCAGCGGCAATGCGTTATACCGAGATTCGCATGCGCAAGATTGCGCACTCGCTGTTAGCGGACCTCGACAAAGAGACAGTCGACTTTGTAGAGAACTACGACGGCACCGAACACATACCTGTCGTTATGCCTACCCGGATCCCCAACTTGCTGATTAATGGTTCGTCAGGTATCGCTGTGGGCATGGCCACTAACATTCCGCCACACAACCTGACGGAGGTGGTCAGCGGCTGTCTGGCGTTGATTCGTGATCCGGACCTGACAGTGGATGAACTAATGGAGCACATCCCGGGCCCCGACTTTCCAACTGCCGGCATTATCAATGGGCGAGCCGGTATTATTCAAGCCTACCGCACCGGACGCGGACGTATTTATGTGCGCGCACGGGCAGAGGTTACCCATGATGAGAAGCGTGGCAAGGATATTATTTTAATCCACGAGCTGCCTTACCAGTTGAATAAGGCGCGTCTGATTGAGCGTATTGCGGAATTGGTAAAAGAGAAAAAAATAGAAGGCATTACCGAATTACGCGATGAATCCGATAAGGATGGTATGCGGGTGGTGATAGAGCTGCGTCGTGGTGAAATCGGCGATGTTGTGCTCAATAATTTGTATGCACAAACCAGCATGCAATCCGTATTTGGTATCAATATGGTTGCCCTCGTTGATGGCCAGCCAAAGATTCTGAACCTCAAGGAAATACTCGAAGCGTTTATTCGCCACCGCCGTGAAGTCGTGACGCGGCGCACTGTGTATCTGTTGCGCAAGGCGCGAGAGCGTGGCCATATCCTGGAAGGCCTGGCCATTGCGCTGTGTAATATCGATCCGGTCATTGCGATGATCAAGGCTTCCCCTAGTTCAGCAGAGGCCAAGGAAAAACTGTTGGCGCAGCCCTGGGAGCCGGGTGATGTTACTAGGATGCTGGAGCGCTCCGGCAGCGACGCGTGTCGCCCCGATGAATTGGAACCCCAATACGGCATGCACGATGGGAAATACCACCTGTCACCAGTGCAGGCTCAAGCCATTCTAGAGTTGCGTCTACACCGCCTGACTGGATTGGAGCATGAAAAGCTGCTGAATGAGTACCAGGAGAGATTAATCGAGATCGCTGATTTTCTCGACATTCTCACCGATTCCGAACGCCTCAAGCTAGTCATCCGTGAGGAGCTAGAAGAAATTGTCACCGAATTTGGTGATGAGCGTCGTACCGTAATCTCCGCATCTCAGCACGACCTGACAGTAGAAGACCTGATTACAGAAGAGGACCGTGTGGTCACCATTTCACACGGTGGTTATGCCAAGACCCAACCTTTGAGTGATTATCAGGCCCAGCGTCGCGGTGGCGTTGGCAAAGCTGCGTTAGCGGTCAAGGATGAGGATTTTGTTGAGCACTTATTAATAGCCAGCACTCACGCCACTATGTTGTGCTTTTCTAACCTGGGGAAAGTGTACTGGCTAAAGGTCTACCTGATACCACTTGCGGGTCGTAATTCACGGGGCCGTCCTATGGTTAACCTGCTGCCCTTAGAGGCAGGGGAGCGTGTCACTTCGATTTTGCCGGTCGAGGAATACGCAGAGGGGCATTACATTTTTATGGCAACTGCCAACGGTACTGTTAAGAAGACGCCTCTCACAGATTTTGCTCGCAGGCGCAGCGTAGGTCTGCGAGCCCTGCACTTGGATGACGACGATGTGCTGGTCAGCACCGCAATTACCCAGGGTGATTGCGATGTCATGCTGTTCAGCAGCGAAGGCAAGGCCGTACGATTCAAGGAAACGGATGTGCGATCAATGGGCCGCACCGCGCGCGGGATACGTGGGATTCGTTTGGGAGAAGGGTACAATATGATTTCTCTTATCATTCCGCAGCCAGACGGTATGGTGTTGTCCGTGAGTGAAAATGGCTACGGAAAACGCACTAAAATCGAGGGCTTTCCTACCAAGGGCCGCGGCGGCAAGGGGTTGATCGCGATGTCGACCAGCGATCGCAACGGTAAAATGGTGGGTGCCGTTCAAGTGTTCGACGGTGACGAACTCATGCTGATTTCCAACCAGGGGACTCTTGTGAGGACTCGCAGTGATGAGGTTTCAATTCTGGGGCGTAATACGCAAGGTGTGCGAGTTATTCGCACCAAGGACGGGGAGAGCCTGGTAGGTGTGCAACGTATCGATGAGCCTGATGCAGACTTAATCTTAGAAAACAGCGAAGACGAAATAGAAGACGGCGCTGCTGATTAATACAATGTGTCTTCAAGATATGAGGAAGTAAGTAAAATGTCCCGTTGTTATAACTTTTGTGCCGGACCGGCCGCTTTGCCGGAGTCGGTACTCGAAATTGCCCGCAATGACATGCTGGAGTGGCATGGCAAGGGTTTATCTTTGATGGAAATGAGCCATCGAAGCCCCGAAGTGGTCGGCGTTGTGAATCACGCAGAGCAAACGCTGCGAAGCTTACTGGGTATTTCTGAGGATTACGCAGTGTTGTTTTTACAAGGGGGTGCCAGCACACAGTTTGGTTCTGTGCCACTTAACTTGCTTGGCGACAAACTCAGCGCGGATTATGTTAATACGGGGCAGTGGTCCAAAAAGGCAATAGAGGAAGGTCGGCGCTACTGTGAAGTGAACGTTGTTGCCAGTTCGCAGGACACCAATTTCAGCACGATCCCACCTCAAGCTCAGTGGCAATTGGGCAATGACGCAGCCTACCTGCATTACACCCCGAACGAAACCATTGGTGGTGTAGAGTATTTCTGGACACCGCAGGTGGAAGTGCCACTAGTGGCGGACATGTCCTCTACCATTTTGTCGCGGCCGACACGGGTGGAAGATTTTGGCGTTATTTATGCGGGTGCCCAGAAAAATATCGGCCCTTCTGGTCTCACTTTGGTTATTGTGCGTCGTGATTTATTGGGTAGGGCTAATGCCATGTGCCCCGCCATGCTTAACTGGCAGTTGGCTGCAGATAATGAGTCTATGTATAACACGCCACCGACGTTCGCCTTGTATCTGGCGGCATTGGTTTTCGATTGGCTGGTGGAGCAGGGTGGGCTCTTAGGCATTGAGACGATCAATCGTCGCAAGGCGCAAAAACTCTATGCAGCAATCGATAATAGTGATTTCTATGCTAACCCGGTCGAGCTTCCGAGTCGTTCCTTAATGAATGTCACCTTCACTCTGGCGGATGCTGCTCTGGATAAACAATTCCTGACTGAATCGGAGTCAGCGGGTCTGTTGAATCTCAAGGGCCACCGGTCAGTAGGAGGCATGCGCGCCAGTCTCTACAATGCGGTGAGTGAGGCAGCGGTGGATGCGCTGATAGCGTTTATGCTGGACTTCGAACAACGTAACGGTTGATTTTCTGCTTATGACAGATACCAGAGATCTAGACCAGGTCAGGGCAGATATAGACGCCATTGACCAGGACATTCAGGCGTTGATTAATCGCCGGGCCCAGTGCGCACAGCGTGTCGCCGAGATCAAAATGAGCGAGGCGGCATCGGCCCACGAACGCGGTGAAGCCCAGGCCGAGGTGGTGTATTACAGACCGGAGCGCGAGGCTCAGGTATTGGAGCGCATTCTTAAGCGCAATGCTGGTCCGCTTGATGCCCCCAGTGTCGTGCATATTTTTCGTGAAATTATGTCGGCCTGCCTCGCGCTTGAAAAGCCACTGCAAGTTGCTTACCTGGGGCCTCAAGGCACTTTTACTCAGGGTGCGACTGTTAAGCACTTTGGTCATGCCGGCGTCTGCGTGCCGCAAACCACGATTGACGCCGTATTCTCGCAGGTTGAGTCCGGTGAGTGTAACTACGGTGTGGTACCGGTGGAGAATTCAACCGAAGGAATGGTGAGCCATACACTGGATAATTTCATGGACTCATCTTTGAAGATTTCGGGTGAAGTGGAAATGCGTATCGGGCACCATCTACTGGTGGCCCCGAACACATTGGAGGGCAGTATCACTCGCATCTGCGCACACCAACAGGCTCTTGCGCAGTGCCGGCATTGGTTGGACAAGTATTGGCCGCATGTCGAGCGCGAAGCGGTTAGCAGTAATGGAGAGGCAGCCCGGATGGCGTCTGAGTGCCAGGGCGTGGCTGCAGTGGCTGGAGATATGGCGGCAGAGCTTTATCAGTTAGATAAGTTGGCGACGCACATTGAAGATTATACAAACAACACCACGCGATTTTTAATTATTGGACGAGAAGATGTGCCGCCGAGTGGTCGAGACAAAACTTCGATTATTGTCTCCAGTCGTAATAAGCCGGGTGCTCTGTTTACACTGCTGGAACCGTTCAGGCGAGGCGGGGTCAACCTGACCCGTATCGACACTCGACCTTCCCGCACTGAGAAATGGGCCTACGTATTTTTTATTGAGTTTGAGGGCCATTTACAGGACGAGAAAGTCGCTGCCATTATTGCGGAGTTGGAAGAGCAATCCATTTTGTTGAAACCTCTGGGATCTTATCCCCAGGCGTTGTTGTAGGTGTGGTGTGACTTACGCTTCTGACAATGTGGTGATTGTTGGTCTCGGTCTTATCGGCGGGTCGCTTGCTAGGGCGTTGCGCAGCAGTGGTTTCAGCCGGCGTTTTATTGGCTACGGACACCGAGAGACTTCTTTGCAGCGCGGGGTGGAACTGGGTGTCATAGACGAATTCACGCTTGATCTTGACGAAGCGATTGAACGAGCGGATATCATTGTGATCTGTACGCCGACGCTGACGACAGTGCAGATGCTGGAGAAAATTTTGCCCCGGTTGTTAGGTCGGTCCGGCGGCCCAGTGATTACCGATGTGGCCAGTGTCAAAGGCAATTTACGCACTGCCGCGATTGCAGTTGCCGGAGCAATGCCGCCTCAACTCGTATTGGGACACCCCATAGCAGGTTCACAGTACAGTGGAGTGAACGCCTCAAAAGCCGACTTGTTTGTTGATCACCGCGTGATCCTCACGCCCGATGCCGCCAATGATCCCGCGGCAGTGGAATTGGTGCGTGCAATGTGGCGCAGTGCCGGTGCTGAAGTGGTTGATATGACGGTGGAGCAGCATGATGCAGTGCTGGCATCGACCAGTCATCTGCCACATGTGCTGGCCTATACTTTGGTCGATGCATTGGCGTCAGCGGATAATAGCGAGGATATTTTTCGCTGCGCCGCCGGTGGCTTTCGAGACTTTACTCGCATTGCATCGAGCGACCCCATTATGTGGCGCGATATCGCTATTGCTAACAAATCCGCGTTACTCAATTCTATTGATTTGTTCAGCGATCATCTCGCTCGGTTACGTGAAGCCGTGCAGGATGAGAACGCGCACGAATTATTCAACACTTTTGATCGAGCCAAGCAGGCCCGAGATGAGTTCGCGACCCTATTGGCTCAGCGGATTCAGCCAAAACTTCCCTAAGGCGCCCAAAACTTATGCAATTCAAGATACTACCCGGTGGCGCAATGAGCGGGGAGGCTAGGGTTCCAGGGGATAAATCGATCTCCCACCGTTCTATTATGCTAGGTGCTTTAGCCAACGGAACCACACGGGTTAAGGGATTTCTCGAGGGAGAGGATGCGCTGGCAACATTGGCGGCGTTTCGTGCCATGGGAGTCCACATTGAGGGTCCTGAGCACGGTAATGTCACCGTCCATGGCGTTGGACTTCACGGCCTGACTGCTCCTGCCGACGCTCTGGATTTGGGTAATGCCGGGACCGGTATGCGTTTAATATGTGGTCTGCTAGCGGGACAGACCTTCGATGCCGAACTGACAGGGGACGCCTCGCTCTGCAGTCGCCCCATGGGGCGAGTCATCGACCCGCTTACAATGATGGGCGCGAGCATTCAATCCGCCGAGGGCGGCAGACCCCCACTGGCAATTCGCGGAGGGCAAAAACTGCGCAGTATTCACTACGAATTGCCCATGGCTAGCGCTCAGGTCAAATCCTGTGTGTTACTGGCGGGCCTCTACAGTGAAGGCTGTACTTCCGTTGCAGAGCCTGGCCCCTCTCGCGACCACACCGAGCGCATGCTGCGTGGATTTGGTTACCCGGTGCGGTCCGTTGAAGGTGTGATTTCACTGCAAGGAGGCGGCAGTCTTCAGGCTTGCGATATCGATGTGCCTGCAGACATCTCCTCTGCGGCTTTTTTTCTGGTGGCGGCAAGCATTGCGCCTGATTCAGATCTTATTCTGACCCATGTGGGCATTAACCCTACCCGTATCGGTGTCATCACTATTCTGCAGTTGATGGGAGCGAATATCACTCTCCAAAATCACAGCGAGGTGGGAGGGGAGCCGGTTGCGGATATTCGCGTGCGATCAGCTGCGCTAAGGGGTGTTGAGATACCCTTAGATCAGGTGCCATTGGCGATAGACGAGTTTCCTGTGTTGTTTGTTGCTGCAGCTTGCGCAACTGGGCGCACCGTATTAAGGGGTGCTGAAGAATTGCGGGTCAAGGAAAGCGACCGTATTGCCGCTATGGCAGAGGGTCTTAGTACTCTGGGGATCATCAACGAAGTGCTGGAAGACGGCATCATTATCGAGGGTGGCACCTTCGGCGGTGGTGTCATCAAAACCTACCATGATCACCGTATCGCGATGTCATTTGCCATTGCTGCCCTGCGTGCTAAAGACGAAATTACCGTACTCGATTGCGATCATGTGGCGACGTCGTTCCCTGGCTTCGACTCTCTGGCTCGAAGTCTGGGATTGCAGATACAAGCTGAGGCGAGTTAGGCATGGTGACCGTCGTTCCGGTGATTACAGTTGATGGCCCTTCCGGGGCAGGCAAGGGCACTATTAGCCATATGCTTGCAGAGCACCTTGGATGGCATTTGTTAGACAGTGGCGCACTGTATCGTGTGACGGGGCAGGCTTGCCTGATTGAAGGTGTGAGTTGGGGTGACCATCCGGCTGTTGCTGAAATAGCCAGGCATCTGGAGGTTTCTTTCTCTACGGCTAAAAATGGCGAAATTCTGGTCGCCTATAAAGGATTGGATGTGAGCGCAGCTATTCGTACGGAAGAGGGGGGTCGCGGAGCATCCAAGGTGGCGGCTATTCCCGCAGTGCGTGAGGCTCTTCTGCATCGTCAGCGGGAGTTGCAGCGACTGCCTGGCCTAGTAGCAGATGGGCGCGATATGGGGACAGTGGTATTTCGCGATGCACCGCTTAAGTTCTTCCTTACGGCCAGTGTGTCGGAGCGCGCGGCGCGGCGCCATACTCAGTTGATTGCAAAGGGGGAAAGTGTTAGTCTGCCGCGCCTTCTAGAGGATATAGAGGAGCGAGATGCGCGTGACAGAAGCCGCGAAATCTCTCCCCTGGCTCCCGCAGAAGACGCCATTGTTATCGACAGCAGCGCCTCTCCCATCGCAGATGTGTTTGAACGCGTAATGTACGAGGCGAAAAACAAGGGTTTTAGCTAGCGGCCTTCGGCACCTAAAACCTCTTGCGTAAATGGCTTTTAACGCTGCTTTACCCGCGCACTCCAGTTTAGAGTGGGGACTGCAGATTTTATTGGATGACCCGTGTCGACTGGAGGCGCGGTAGAGGCAGGCAACTGGCTCGATCAATTTAAACAGGTACTGTGTAATGAGCGATTCCTTCGCGGAGCTATTTGAAGAAAGTCTAAAAACCGTCGATATGAAACCCGGTTCAATTGTCACTGGGGTTATTATTGATATCGATAATGAGTGGGTCACAGTGCATGCGGGCTTGAAATCCGAAGGGGTCATCTCTCGGGACGAGTTCCTTGATGCCAGCGGTAACTGCAGTCTCAGTATCGGTGACGAAGTACAGGTAGCTCTGGAGGCGGTGGAAGACGGCTTTGGTGAAACCAAACTGTCTCGCGAAAAGGCCAAGCGTGCCGAATCCTGGAAAGACCTCGAAGCAGCACACGAAGCCAACGCCGTAGTCGTCGGCATTATCAATGGCAAAGTCAAAGGCGGTTTTACCGTCGATATCAATACTATTCGGGCTTTCTTGCCTGGTTCTTTGGTGGATGTACGCCCAGTTCGCGAAACCGCGCATCTGGAAGGCAAGGAGCTGGAATTCAAGGTTATAAAGCTGGATCAAAAGCGTAACAACGTAGTGGTGTCACGCCGCGCTGTTATGGAAGCAGCTAATAGCGTTGAGCGCGATGCGCTGCTGGAGTCGTTACAGGAAGGTATGTCTGTCAAGGGTATCGTGAAGAACCTGACTGACTACGGCGCATTTGTAGATTTAGGCGGTGTTGATGGCTTACTTCACATTACCGACATGGCGTGGAAGCGCATCAAGCACCCCTCCGAGATTGTGGAAGTTGCTCAAGAAATTGATGTCAAGATTCTTAAGTTTGATCGAGAGCGAAACCGCGTATCACTGGGTCTGAAACAGCTCGGTGAAGATCCATGGTTGGAAATCACAGGGCGCTATCCTGAAGGCACTCGTGTGATGGCTAAAATCACCAATCTCACTGACTACGGCTGTTTTGCTGAGTTGGAAGAGGGTGTTGAAGGGTTGGTGCATGTGTCTGAAATGGATTGGACTAACAAGAATGTTCACCCTTCCAAAATTGTCAATTTGGGCGATGAGGTAGAAGTGCTGGTGCTCGATATTGATGAAGAGCGTCGTCGTATTTCTCTGGGCATCAAGCAATGTCAGCAAAATCCCTGGGATGCTTTTGCATCACAGTATGCTAAGGGCGCTAAAATCTCCGGTAATATCAAGTCGATCACTGACTTTGGTATCTTTATCGGATTGGAAGGCAATATTGATGGCTTGGTGCACTTGTCTGATATCAGCTGGAATGAAACGGGTGAAGAGGCCGTTCGCAACTATAAGAAGGGTGATGAGATTGAGACGGTTATCCTGTCAATCGATTCTGAGCGGGAGCGTATTTCCCTTGGCGTCAAGCAGTTGGAAGACGACCCTTTCAGTAACTATGTTGCCGAAAATGATCGTGGTGCCATAGTCACCGGAGAAGTTGTAGAAGTCGATGCCAAGTCGGTGACGATAAAACTGGCGGAAGAGGTTGAAGGTATTCTGAAAGCGGCTGACATTAGTCGCGAAAAGGTTGAAGATGCCCGCAATTCCTTCAAGGTTGGCGATTCTGTTGAAGCTAAGATCATCTCGGTTGATCGCAAGACACGTGCTCTAGCCCTGTCTATTAAGGCCAAGGACTTTGACGACGAGAAGGAGGCAGTGAAGTCTCTCAAGGACTCTGAGAGTGAGACAGCTTCACCAGGTACAATCGGCGACCTTATCAAGGCGCAGATGACCGACAAATAGCCCCACGACTGAGCCTCGGCTCACTTCCCCCAAAGGGCCCATCTTTGATGGGCCCTTTTTTGTTGGGGGCGAGATGAGGAGAGAGTGAGGGCGTATTAAATCCACTTTTTCGTTATAAAATAAGGACTTGCGAAAAATTATCGAAGGGTACACAATACCTGTTCTCTGAGTACAAGCCATAAGAATACCTCGTTAGGGGGCTACATGACTAAAAGTGAGCTGATCGAGACGATCTTGTCCCGACAGAGCCAGTTGTCTTCCAAGGATGTGGAGCTGGCAGTAAAGACCGTTCTCGAACACATGTCGCAGGCGTTGTCTGATGGCGAACGTATTGAGATCCGCGGTTTCGGTAGTTTTTCGCTGCATTTTCGCGAGCCTCGTCGCGGTCGCAACCCCAAGACTGGTGACACCGTTGAGCTCCCTGGTAAGTACGTACCTCATTTCAAGCCAGGCAAGGAACTGCGTGAGCGGGTGAATATAGGCCTGCAATCCGAGTCTTAGACTTGTTCTGCGACAACCAGACGGTATGATCGAGAGATCGTACCGTTTTTTTTAAATGTCTTTTAGTGATCTGGGTGATTCAATGAAGCCGTTACGTAAACTTTTGACTGTTTTAATTGTACTGGCCATGCTTGTGGTCAGCGTGCTATTCGCGTTGCAAAATAAGGTGCAGGTACCTCTCGATCTCCTTGTCTATAGCTTTGGTCCACAAAGCTTGGCCTTGTGGGTCCTGGTTGCATTCGTATTGGGTGGGCTTTTGGGTATGGTTATCTCGTCTGTGATTCTGCTGCGAACGCGCGCATCGCTGAGATCGGTGAGGCGGCACTTGGAAAAGGCCGGAATGGAGATCAGCAAACTGCAAAGTGAAGTCTCTTCACGAATTGTCTCGTGACAGGACCTGTCATTGTCGCTCTAGATTATTCTCTGGCGTCTACCTGTCTCTTATACACATCTGACGCTGCCGACGAATAGAGAGGTGTAGATC